>NZ_JRGK01000099.1 GCF_000764645.1 Aeromonas finlandensis | reverse complement strand
CACCGCAGGCAGCGGCAACGATACCTGCCAATCCTTGCCCGCCACCGTCAGCCGCAGCTGATAGAGCCCGGCTGGCAAAGGCGTCGGTAGATCGGCCCCGACAACCCTGACCCCTTTATTCTCTTCCGCCTCCCACTGGGCGCCAGCCAGCCGGTCACGGCCAGCGGGATCGACAAGTTCCGCGGCGGTGATGGGCCCCTCCCCAGTCAACTGCACCCGAAAGTCCCGCAACAGCGGCGCATCGCGCTGGATCAACTCAAGACGCAGCTCGCTCACCCCATCAGGCAAGGTCAGCGGGAAATCCTTGCCGCAGTGCTGGGCACTCAGGGTCGCCAGCATCCCCTGCCAGCTGCGGCGCTCGGCATCGCTGTTGAGCGCAGGCCACGCCTGCTGCAAAGATTGCCAGGCGTGCCGGTTATCCCCCTGCAACAGCGCCAGGGTGGCTGGTTGCAGCGGGTCAGTGCGTTCGGTTGCCATCACGCTGCTTACGTTTAGAAGGCCCAGGTTCAGAAGGCCGCAGCTTAGAGCCAACAGCAGCGCAGCCAGCATTGCGCGCTTCACTGTGCCACCTCCAGCCGGTAGCCGATGCCGCGCACCGTCTCGATGGCCAGCCCGGGCAGCTTCTGGCGCAGTTGCAGGATATGGGTATCAACCGTGCGGGTGGAGGGGAACGCCTGATAGCCCCACACCCGGTTGAGGATCTCCTCCCGGCTCAGCACCCGCCCCGCCATCCGCACCAGCAGGGTGAGCAGGGCAAACTCGGTGGGGGTAAAGCTCACCTCTGCATCCTGCCAGCTCGCCTGCATCCGGGCGGGATGAAGCTGCAAGCCGCCCACCGCCTGAGTGCCGTCCCCCAGCTGACGCAGCTGAGCCCGGATCCGCGCCAGCAACTCGTCGTGGGAGAAGGGCTTGGTGAGGTAGTCGCGCGCCCCCGCATCGAGCCCGGCCACCCGATCGCTCACCTCCATCCGAGCGGTCAGCACGATCACCGGCAGCGCCTTGCGCGCCAGCCACTGAGGCAGCCAGTCGAGGGCATCCCCCTCTGGCATGGTGCGATCCAGCAGCACCAGATCCGCCGCCAGCCACTGCTGCTCCGCCGCAGCCAGAGTGTCACACCAGAGGCAGCGATACCCTTCGCGGGTCAGATAGCGTTGCAGGTTCTCCGCCAATAGCGCCTCGTCTTCGACAAGCAGGATGGTCTTCATGATTCGGGGTCGCTCCAGAGTTGGCAGGGTAGTGTGAGGGTGAAGGTGGTGGGTGGTCCGGATAGGGCGAGACGCCCGCCAAGACGGCGCAGCAGATGGCGCACGATGGCAAGCCCCAGCCCCAAACCCTCGCCACGGGCACCGCGGCGCAGCAGAGTAGCGAGCCGATAACCCGGCAGCTCGCCGCCATCGCTGACCGCGAGGATCAAGCGCCCCGCCTGCCAGCTGGCACAGATCCGAACCGGTGCGCGGCCATGCTGGCTGGCGTTGCGCAGCAAATTGTCGAGGGCGAGATCGAGCCAGTAGAAGGGGAGCGCCAGAGTTATCTCCCGCTCAAGGCAGAAGGTGGCGCCATGGCGCTCGCAAGCCAGGGTGAGCCACTCGGCCAGACTGACTGCCACCCGCTCATCCTCGAGAGCCTCTGCCGCCAGATAGTGGCGACTGGCCTGCGCCAGTTGATGCAGGCGGGCGACGCTGCCCAGCAGTTGACCCACGCTCTGCTGGGCGGAAGGTGGCAACTGGTCAAAATCGTGGCGCAGCTCCTCGCTGATGCCAGAGAGCGCCATGATGGGGGTGCGCAGCTCATGAGTCAGCATCTGCAACGCGACGCGCCGCTCCCGCAGCAGGCGCCAGCGCTGCCAGCTGGCCCACCCCAGCAGCAGAATAAAACCAAGGGAGCTGACCAGCGCCAGCCACTGCCAGTGCAGCGTGGGGCGCTCGTTGATGCAGAGCGCGCCGACCCGCTCCTGACAGGAGCCATCGACCCGGCTATCCAGCGTCACGCCGAGTCGCTCGACCAGCGGTTGCCACTGCCCGGCGCCATAGCGACGCCACTGCCCATCGGCAAGCAGCCAGAGCTGGCCGGATTGCAGCAACCAGCGCTCACCCCGCAGCAGGGCGTCGAGGTTGTCATCGCCGAGCTCCCCAAGCTGCCCCAACTGATCGCGCCGCTCCCACACATGGAGCAGAGCGTCGAGCCCCGTCGCCGGATGACCCGCCAGCCAGCGGGCAGCACTACTTCCTCCCAGCGGATAGACGGGGTGAGCGGCAAACCAGCGGGTCGAGGGCGCAGCCCCTTGGCCGCAAAGCGCCCGCAACAGCGGCAGCCACTCGGCAGGCAACTCATTCTCTGTCCCGCACTCCTGCTGATAGCGATAGATGGCCTGCAACTGGCGCAGCGGATAACGCTGCCAGGCAGGATGAAGGGCGTCGGGGGCAATCAGGCGACGGTCGAGCCGCTGCACCTCGTCAAGGGGCAGCGCCTGTTCGGGAGCCTGTCTGACCAGCTCACCCGCCAGACGATCCGCCAGCGGCCCGGCCAGCACGGGAGAAGCCATGCCGTAGCAGATCAGGGAGCAGAGCAGCAGGATCAGGCGCATGGGTTCAACTCGAGATGACTCCGGATGAAGACACAGCAGAGCACTGCGCCATAAAAAATGTCAGCGCCATTTTTCAATGGCGCTGACATCCGGTCAACCGCTAACGGCATTGGCGCAGCTCGCGCCAGCCCATATGAACCGTCACCTATTTGAACAATCCCTTGAGCAGCTGGTCAGCCACCCCTTTGACGGCTTCATTGTCGGCCTTGTCCCCCAGCAGCTTCTTGAGGCCGCGCTCGGCCTCCTTGCGGGCCTTATCCTCCAGCAACTTGTTGTTGCTGAGCAGCGCCTTCACGTCGAGTTGATAGCTGGGGGCCTGCCAGTGGCCGCCGATCCGCACCGGAATGGTGATCTCTTTGAGCTCATCCACATCCTTGCCCCCCTGCCCCTTGCTGCTCTCGACGATAGAGGTGAGGAACAGGAAGTCGAGGCTCTCCGGCACCAGCGCCGTCTGCCCTTCGCCCTTGACCCGCAGGGCGGGTGCAAAGAGCTGGATATCCTTGCTGCGAGCGATGCCATCGGCAATCTGAAAGCTGGCGGTCAGAGCACTGAAGTCGGTCTGGCGCGCCTCTTTCACCTGTTCGGCCCCCTTGCCGCTGAGGGTAGCCCGCGCCTCGCGGATCATCTCCGGCAAGTTGATGCCGTGCAGGGCACCGTCGCTCAGTTTCAATATGACCTTGCCCTGCATCCCGTTGCGCAGTGCCAGCCCGGAGAGACCACGCCCCTGAACCTGCACATCGAGATCGCCCTTGCCCTCCAGCAGATCACTCTGAGCCAAGGTCTGCAACAAGGGGCGAATGTTCACTCCGGCCACCTGCTTGTGCACCTTGTAGGTAGCGGGCTGCTGGCGCGCGTCGAGTACCCCGTTCGCGTTTACCTGACCGCCAGCCACGGTCGCGCTGAACTGTTTGAGCGTGAGCAGTCCCTTGGCCAGAACCACCTGCAGATCGACTGCGCCAAGATCCAGCCCTTTCAGACGCAGGCTGCCGAGCTGCAAGCGACCATCCAGATCCACCCCCTTGAGCGCGCTCAGATCCGGTTCAACTGCAGACAAGGCATCACTCTTGCCAGTTACCGCTTGATTGCCGCTTGCCGCTGCGTTGGGGGCACTGGCAGCCGGTTTGCCCTCTTTCGCTTGCGCTGGAGTGGTCAGTGCCGATTTGGCGAGCCAGCGGTCGAGATCCAGCTTCTCCCCATGGAGATCAAAGGTAATTGCCGGAGTGGCACCAAGCTGCACGGCCCCATGACCACTCAGCAACACCTCATCGGCACTCATCACCAGTTTGCTCAGGGTAATCAACTGCTTGTCGAGCTCTGCGCGGGCAAAACCCGCCAGTTTCAGCTTCATCTGCGGGCGCGGTAGCGCATCCCCTTCCAGACCGGCGATCAACACCACATCGGAGAGCTCTGCCAGCTTCATCCCCTTGTCGAGCCGCCCCTTGAGTGTCCCTTCCAGCGAGCCAGCCAGCGCAGACTGTGTGCCCTCGCCTTTGGCCCCTTTTAGCGCCAGAGTGAGGTTGTTCCACTCACCCAAGGCAAGTCGATCCCCCTTGATGGAGAAACTGTCGAGTCGCAGCTCCGGCTCACTCAGGCTGCCGCTGAGGCTCAGATCTTTCAGTTGGCTGGCCATCACCTCCTGTGCCAGCTTGATCTGTGTCTGACCCTTGATATCGAAATCGAGCTTGTCGGCACTCCCCTTGGCGGCCAGCGTCACGGGCACCCACTGATCGGTAGCCAACTGTCCCATGTCGAGATCGAGGCGCTCCAGTCGCAGCGAGGTACCGTTGCGATCATCCTGTACCAGCGCACTGGCCTGGGAGAGCGCGACACCCTGCAGGCTAATCTGCCAGGGTTTGTTATCAGCTGTTGGCGCAGGGGCTGCGGGAGCTGCGGGCTCGCTCGTTGCTGTCGCCGTTGAAGCAGCAGAGTCTTTGAGCAGGCCGCTCAGATTGGAGTGGCCATCCGCCCTGGTCTGGATAAAGAGATGGGCACCACTCAAGGCCACCTTGCCGATCTCCAGTCGATGGGAGAGCAGCGGCAACAGGGCCACCGAGGCCTCGCCCTGTTCGAAACGGACGAGATCCGGCTCAGCAAAACCGTCCGGATTGCGCAAGGCGACCTTCTCCAGCGAGAGGCCGAGGCTCGGCCAGAAACGCCAGTCAATCTCCCCTGCCATCACCAGTTCCCGGCCCGTGCTCTTGCGCACCTGCTCTGCCAGCTGGGGCTTGAATTGATTGGGGTCGATAAGGCTTATCAGCGTCACTATGGCCAGCAAGGCCGCCACGGCGATGCCGAGCAAGATGAGAACTATCTTCTTCACGATATGCTCCTTGAATCCGGATCCACTGCTGACTATACCACTCACCGCCTGGCGAATGGCGTCTGCGGGACAAAAGCGGACAAGGATAAGACAGGGATGGTCGCAGCCAATCCCCATCGTCATCAGCAGGGATCAGGCTTGCAAAGAGGATTGCTGCAGCCGCGCCATCGCGGTGCGCGTCGATTCGAAAGCAAAGCGGGGCAAGGGGATATCGCTGATCTTCAACCACTGACAGGCGGCCACATCGTCAGCCGGCTGGATGACCGGTTTTTCACTCAGCCTGATGGCGAAAAAGGTGTCACAGGTGTGATAGGTGATGCCATCGTAGGGATAGATATTGGGAAAGGAACCAAGATAGGTACAAGGATGAGCGCTGACATCGAGTCCCAACTCCTCCTGCAACTCGCGAACCAGCGCCCCCTCCAGCGACTCGCCGGGATCGACAAATCCTCCCGGCAGATCCAGCAACCCCTTGCCCGGATTGCGGGCACGCACCGCAACCAGCACCTCGTCCTGCCAGCAGATCGCCACCATCACAGCCGCCGCAACATTCTGGAAAAAATGAAAACCGCAGCCACAGCGAAACTCTTTGGGACTAATGCTCTGCAGGGTTTGGCCGCCGCATTTTGGACAAAACATGGGCTATCTCCGACCAGATAAAACGCTATTTTACGCCGCCAAGTCCGTTTTTTATGAGTAAAACTGACGAGAAGATCAGGAATTCAGGGGAAGGAGGGGATAACACAGGCCAATATTCAGGCTATTTGCTGATTTCCAGGCAATAAAAAACCCCG
>NZ_JRGK01000098.1 GCF_000764645.1 Aeromonas finlandensis | reverse complement strand
GTGGCGTGCAGTCAACGAAGACGGCACCCTGACCTACAGCTTCGTTGAAGCGCTGCAGGCATCCTATCCCTTCTATTTCGTGCGCTTCCTGGGTGGCTGTTTCTTCGTCACCGGCATGTTGCTGATGGCTTACAACGCCTATCGCACCATCACTGCGCCCAAAGGTTCTCTGGAACCTGTCGCCCAGCCAGCATGATTGAAGAGGTCAACCCATGAGCAACAATAACCGTCACGAAATATTTGAAAAAAGCGTTCCCATGCTGGTGGTCGGCATCATCTTCGCCATCAGTCTGGGGGGCCTGGTTGAAATCACCCCGCTGTTCTTCCAGAAGCAGACTACCGAGCCGGTGGAGGGCCTCAAGCCCTATACCGCCCTGCAGATGGAAGGGCGCGACATCTTCATTCGCGAAGGCTGCACCGTCTGTCACAGCCAGATGATCCGTCCGTTTCGTGCCGAGACCGAGCGCTATGGTCACTACTCGGTCGCCGGTGAGAGCGTCTGGGAGCACCCCTTCCTGTGGGGCTCCAAACGTACTGGCCCGGACCTGGCCCGAGTGGGAGGTCGTTACTCCGACGCCTGGCACCGTGCTCACCTGATCAATCCGCGTGATGTGGTACCGGAGTCCAACATGCCCGGTTTCCCCTGGCTCGACACCAATGTGCTGACCGGCGAACTGACTGGTAAAAAACTGGCGCTGTTCCGTGACCACTTCGGGGTGCCTTACACTGATGCCGATATTCAAGGCGCTGGTGAGGCCGTCAAAGGCAAAACCGAGCTGGAAGCGCTGGTGGCCTATCTGCAATCACTGGGTCATGCCCTGAAATAAGGAGGCGATGATGGACTACGGCACATTTCGCGGTCTGTATACCCTGCTGTTGATGGCCATCATGATTGGCATCATCGTCTGGGCCTACAGCAAACGCCGCAAGACCTCTTTCGACGAGGCTGCCAATCTGGTTTTTGCCGATGATGAGCAACCCGGTGCTGATAAAAAGAACGCAGGAGCGAAACAAGAATGAGCACTCTGTTTAGTATTTTCGTAACCGTCATCACCTTGGGGACCATCCTCGGCTGCTTCTTGCTGCTGATGTGGTGCCGCAAGGACAAGATGGGTGTTGAAGAAGGCAAGCCGATGGGCCACGCCTTCGATGGTATCGAGGAGATCAACAACCCGCTGCCGAAGTGGTGGACCTATATGTTCCTCTTCTTCATCGTCACCGGTCTGGTCTATCTGGTCGCCTTCCCGGGACTGGGCAACTGGAAAGGTCTGCTGGGCTGGCAGAGCTCAAACCAGGATGTGCGCTCGCTGGCAGAGTCCAAAGCAGCAACCGCTTCGGCCAAGGCCGAAGGCCGCGCTGTGGAGTATGACCGAGAGGTTGCCAAGGCTGACGAGATCTATGGCGCCAAGTTCCGTGAACTCACCTATGAAGCGGACGGCAAAACCTATCGTGCCATCACCGAGATCGCCAAGGATCCGGAAGCCCTGAAAGTGGGTCAGCGTCTGTTCCTGCAGAACTGCTCCCAGTGCCACGGCTCCGATGCCCGTGGTGGCCGCGGTTTCCCGAACCTGACCGACAGCGAATGGCAATGGGGCGGTCAGCCGGAGAACATCAAGACCACCATCATGGGCGGTCGTCAGGGGATCATGGCTGCCTGGGGTGAAATTCTGGGTAAAGACGGTGTACAAGAGGTGGCCTCCTATGTGCTGAGCCTCTCCGGTCGCAAGGTTGATCTGGTCGAAGCCAAGAAGGGCGAAGCTCGCTTCACCATCTGTGCTGCCTGTCATGGGCCTGATGCCAAAGGCGGTATCGCCGTAGGTGCGCCAGATCTCACCAACAACACCTGGCTCTACGGTGGTTCCCGTGAAGTGGTGGTGCAAACCATTACCCACGGTCGTCACGGTGTGATGCCTGCCTGGAAAGATATTCTGGGTGAGGACAAGGTTCACCTGCTGGCCTCCTACGTTTACAGCCTGTCTCATAAGCCAGCTGATAAATAAGGACGGTCATAAAAGTCGTAACATGTGATAAATACGTGATTACACAGCAAAAAGCCTCGACTCCTCGAGGCTTTTTGTTATCTTGTGTTGCGTAAAACCCACACTCCACGTTAATCATTCGTTTCATGGCAGTAGCAATCATGACCCAACCCATATCCAAACCGTGGTACCGCCAATTCTGGCCCTGGTTTATCATCGCCCTCCCCTCAGCTGCCGTGATCGGCAGCATCAGCACCGCCATCATTGCCAGCAAGGATGGGGTCAATCTGGTAGCCGAGGACTATTACAAACAAGGGAAAGAGATCAATCAGGACTTGAGCAAGTTTGACCGCTCCGAAGCCCTCAATATCCGCTTTGGGCTGGAGGTCGACGGTAACGAGCTGACCCTTAAACCCATCAGTGGCGATATTCCCGCCGGGCAAGCACTCTATCTGTCACTGTTCCACCCGACCCTGGCCG
>NZ_JRGK01000097.1 GCF_000764645.1 Aeromonas finlandensis | reverse complement strand
GTCGAGGAGCATACCAATCGACACTCATAAAGTTGAGCGATTTCTCGGCTAACTTTGTGATATCAGGCTTGTTTTTGACATAAATCAGTCATTAATCAATAACCTGTAAGTTATCAATTACGGATGTGGTAAAAGCCTAGGTCTTCAACAGTGAGCCGCGGGGAGGGGGATTGAAGCGTTTGATGATGATGGTATTGCTGAGTGTCTGTTTCTCGGCCAGCGCCAAGGATGGAGCCGCAAAGGCGACTATCTCAGATGAGCAGGTGAAGCAGCAGATCATCCAGGAGTCCATCGATAGCTATCCCGGCAACTGCCCATGCCCCTACAACCATGCAAGGAACGGGAGCCGCTGCGGCAAGCGCAGTGCGTGGAGTCGGGCCGGTGGCTATGCGCCGATCTGTTACAAGGAAGAGATAACGGACGAGATGGTTAGTGAGTGGCGGGGTAGGGCGGGCAGAGGGTTACAGTGAATGTGCTTCTTATCTCACACAAGTGTCTTTGCGGTATACGTGGCGTTGTTTCCCAAATCGATGCAGTTTGAATGGAACTAACTGAGGGCTCGGTGATCTGATCACTACCATTTCCTCCAAGTCTGCATCATGGGCGCCTCGCTTCACCCCATCACCAACTGGTCTCAATACAACAAGTCGCTGATTTTAGGGGGGGCATGTCTTAGAGCGCAACCAGCTTGTTAGGCTTTAAAACTGCCGACATTCACTTGGGTAGATATTGACTTAGGAGACCCCTTTTCGGGGCCCCGTATTATCAGAAATGATAAACTAAGCCAGTATTGAGGCTGGTGATATAGGCATCATAGAAATTGATATCAGAGTTACTTTTGCTATAAGAGACACTGATTAATCCATTTAGCCCCTTTACGTTAAATAAGCGGTGCCAGAAGAAGTTTGTGTTAATCCCAAACTCGTCAGAGTCGGCCTTGTCACCAAAAATAGGGTTGACCTCATCATATCTCATTTGGCCGAGATAAATATTGCTGATCAATGACCACTGACTGTTGTTGTACCCGTAGGACAGCTGGATTTGGGTTTTGTCATAGTTCATGGCATTGCCATCGAAGCTGCTCTTTCCGTATGTGAACTCTGGGTGTAGTGCATGACCGGGGCTTAAGATCCAGTCATAGGACAGGGCCACTTCATTGGTGTAGCCATTGCGATTCAACATACTGCGCTGTGCGTTACTGAGGGCCAGGCTCTCGCCACTACGCTCTTCAGAAATCTTGAACTTGCGCATGGTATATGTGGTGTTGAAATGGGTACCCCAAATCTGATCCCACGCTAAACGAGCACCACCTGACTTCATGTTTGTGTCTTGGCGATTGTCTGCAGAATCATACGGGTCAGACCAAGTTTCTGTTGGAAGCAGCGGGAAAACGTAGCCCACAGCCAAAATCCCTTTATCCCCCATCTGCTGACGCACCCCTAATTGCTGGGTGAAGTCAAAACGCACCGCATCCTGGATCAAGTTACCGAGGAACAGCTGAGTTCGGGTCTCTGCAAATGTATAACGCAGATCTGCTCCCAAAATGGGCGTCACTGAAGAGTAGCTTTCTGGTGAGTTAAACAGGCCATGATGGCTTTCATTGTCACCATTATAACCTTTGTACATATTCGATTTGTACTCGAGTATGCCGACACCACCCATGATGAAACCAGAGAAACCAGATTGAGTCGGGATCTTGATTATCTCAGCATCCACAGATGTTGTTGTAAGCAGTGCTACCGCAAAAAATGATAATTTTTTCATTAACTTAAATGCCTAAAAATTATTGTTTGAATTTTCCCGCTATCTGCTTGAACAAGCAGCACTCATGCCTAGGCGTAGCTATCTATCTCTCTAAGGGGAAAGATTGCGACTAGGTTGCTGTGTTCTCATGCTTGACGATGTCATCATCTACATGCTCTGAATGAGGCATTGGTAGCGGCCGCAGATGATACCGACTTGCTCTGAAAGGTGTAAGCTATTTATAGCTTTATTACTAAGGATTGACCCCTTATTGATGTCGAGGTGGTCACGAGTTGCGCAGATGAATGGTGTTGGAGGGCAAGGATGTCAACAGAAGAACTCTTTGAAGAGGCCGCCGCCTGGGCTCTACAGCAGGGACGGTTCATCACCAGCCTTCAGCTGTGTGACCAGTTCAATCTATCCCTCTCTGCGGCTGGGTGCTTGCTGCGCAAGTTGATCACTCATCCTCGGATCACTGCCGAGTTCAAGCGGGAGAGGTGTATCATCAGTGATGGGCAAGCCAAGATGATGGTGATGGTGCGAGTTGTCAAAGTGGCCAGGGTGCCTCTGGGGCCACCGAAACCTGCCAAGCTCCCCAAACCATCCAAACCCAAAGTCGTGGTGCTTCCTCAGCGTAAAGATGAAGTTGTAGTTGAAAAGCTGAGGGGGCTGGTCGCAATCATGCCCCCGCGAGTGGGGAGGTAGACAGCCCAGGTGCAGGGGCTCGGCGCTAAAGGGCTGCGTATCCCACCGCTTAATAGACCGATACACTTATTCTCATATTAATACTGATTGACACGATTATAACGGTGTGAATATTTCTTGATCTAAATCAATCTTTATTTGTGGATAAGACTAAAATTGTCAGCAATAGACTAAATCGATAATCGCAATAGATAATTAAACAACCTAATTCCATTGATTGTGATATATCATGTGGAAAATTTGGGGGTGCCTATGATTATCTATGGAAAATACGGTGGAGCAGCCCTTAGGGCCGTACATTTGATGGTGCAGAATAACTATGATCATATCACTGCCTGGGATATGGCAATAATTGAAGCATTCGGAGAGGACTTAGGCGAAAAAAAACAGTATAAGAACAACCCGAAGGTAACGTTCCTGACCCTCTGCAGCTTGGGTCGCATCAGTTGCATTATGCCAATCCACTATGACGCAGCCATCAAAACTAAGAAGTATGTCGCGACAGCGCTCGACATCCTTTCCTCTAAAGATAAATCTACACCGATTAATCCTGATGAATTATGGCAAGAAGTTATTGCAGCTTGTGATGCAGCAGCATCATTGAAGCATAACAATCAGATGGATGTGATTTTGACGCTATGGTATGCAAATGTGTTGAATACCAATTGGTCTAGTGATGAGCTAGATCTGCGTGCGGAATTTATATGAATATCGGAGTTAAAAAAGCCAAGGTGAAAATTACCTTGGCTTTTCACATTATTTGATTTTAGTTAATGAACCACTATCAGAATGTGCAAATGGCTTGCCATAGACCTGCAAGCTAGTGGTTTGGTTGTACTTGAGTTTGTCTTTTTCTGAGAAGTCGAGCGTTAATGTAAAGTCTGTCGTTGTGTCATTGGCTGTCATATAGGTGCTCTCAGCAATGCCACGTTTACCTGTTTTGAAGTCAATCTTGTTGCCAGCTTTGCCTTCGGTCACAACACAAACTGCACGAGGGATGCAGTATGAGTTATAGACAACTTGATTTTTCTTGTCATAGATAAGGTAGCCACGTTGATCGTGGAATTTTCCATTATCTCTTTTTCTGAATACCTCCTGCTTGTAGTACATCGCTACAAGGTACTGCTCACTGGCATTCTTCGCATCTGCAGCAGGTTCGAAGGTAATCGTTTCATAGAATGGCTCTACAGCAGGGCCACCTTTGCCTACCTTGCTTCCTTCCTGCCCTGGCGCAACATCTACACCACCTGTATCAGTGCTTTTCCATGTTCCGGCCAACTGGGCCAGGGGGCCAAAATCCAAGCCGTTTATTATGGTGTCTGAATCTGCGTGTGCCAGTGTCGAACTGGCAAGTAAAATAGCGGGAATTACAAGCTTATTCATAAAAGACTCCAATATAAGTTTTTTTATTTTCTCTGCAAGCGAACTGATCTTAAAAATTGGTGGAGATGATGGTCAATCATATTTTATGGTGTACGCCTATTTTTGTGAGGGGAGATTCGTTTTTTGCTCTTAATAAAAACAGACTTTGATTTGAAACATGTTGTAGTTACAGTCTAAAAAATTAGATGCGAATCTAGATCAATTTTTATTTTGACTGCAGAGGGACCGAAATTTTATTTAATATGTTTTGGGGAACGTACATTTGGATACAAACCGTCACCAACTACTCACAGATGTCAGGCCACCACAGTCGTAGGATGAAGTCATGGAGAGCGACTCCATTAACTCAAATAAGGAAATTGACCATGAAAAAAATCATTCCCCTGGCTGTAGCTGCAGTTTTCGCCCTGACCTCTGGTTTCACCATGGCGGCTACCCCGACCAAGGCGGCTGCACCGCAAGCTACTCAAACTAAAGTAGTGAAAAAGCAGCATCATAAAACCAAGCACCATGCCAAAGCTCCGGCGGTAAAAGCTGCACCGGCAACCAAATAACATCAAGCTCCTTCAGGGTCACCAAGACAGCAAGCAAGCGCGATGAGAAAGTTTGGTGGTAGTGAAGTTAGCGGGGAGTAATAAAAGGGAGGCTGATGCCTCCCTTTCGTTTATTAAAGTACTGGATTGCTCCTGAGATAGTTATTGCTTGGTTCTACATTGACTGAATAGGTCTCGCTCGTCATTGTATACCGTTGTGTTGACATCCCAGATCCCCAGAACGGATGAGAACAAGTTATCATGTGAGTAACGGATGTTGGCTGCATTTTTCTGCAAACAGCTCATATCTAGTCCTTTCTCTTGGATGAAACCAGAGGACATCCAGAGC
>NZ_JRGK01000096.1 GCF_000764645.1 Aeromonas finlandensis | reverse complement strand
GGTCTGGACAGTGCCACGTTCGAAGACCAGTTGACCGCGACGGGCACGGCCGTCGGTGGTTTTCAGTTCAAATTTCATTGCTACCTCGATTCAGTCAGAGAAACAGTCTGACAATAGGAGGGCCGCTCACGGCCCGGTCAATAAGCTGAAGCTTATGCTTCAACCTGGCGACGGGTGACGAACATGGCGTCCCCGTAGCTGAAGAAACGGTACTGCCCGGCCACAGCTGCCTGATAGGCCGCCATCACGTTGTCATAGCCGGCAAAGGCGCTGACCAGCATGATCAGGGTCGACTCCGGCAGATGGAAGTTGGTGACCATGGCATCGACAATCTGGAACTGGTAGCCAGGGAAGATGAAGATGTCGGTGTCACTAAAGAAGGGCGCCAGCGGTTTGCCCTGCGCCAGGGTGACCTTGGCTGCACTCTCCAGCGAACGCACCGAGGTGGTCCCCACCGCGATCACCCGGCCACCACGGGCGCGAGTCGCCGCGATAGCATCCACCACCTCTTGCGGCACTTCCGCATACTCGGAGTGCATGTGGTGATCTTCAATCTTCTCCACTCGCACCGGCTGGAAGGTCCCCGCCCCTACATGCAGGGTCACGAAGGCCGTTTCAACCCCTTTGGCCCGAATTTTCTCAAGCAATGGCTCGTCAAAGTGCAGACCGGCGGTCGGCGCGGCGACGGCGCCCGGTTTCTGATTGTAAACAGTCTGATAGCGCTCCTTGTCGGCATCCTCGTCGGGACGGTCGATATAGGGGGGCAGCGGCATGTGGCCGATGGCCTCCAAAATCTCCAGCACCGGGCGCGGGTCGAGGAAGTGGATCTCGAACAGGGCGTCGTGGCGGGCGCGCATCTCGGCCTCCACACCACCATCCATGATCATCCGGGTGCCGGGCTTGGGCGCCTTGGAGGCACGGACATGGGCCAGCACACTGTGCTCGTCCAGAATGCGCTCCACCAGTACCTCCAGCTTGCCGCCGCTGGCCTTCTGGCCAAACATGCGCGCCGGAATGACACGGGTGTTGTTGAATACCAGCAGGTCACCCGGGTTGAGCTGGTCCAGCACATCCACAAATTGACCGTGGCGCAGGGCGCCAGTTTGACCATCGAGCTGCAGCAGGCGGCTGGCGGTACGCTCTGCCATGGGATAGCGGGCAATCAGCTCGTCTGGCAGATCAAAATGAAAATCGGATACTTGCATCTTTCACCTCGGGGGGAATCGGCGGCTAGTCTAGTTATCCCCATCTTCCAAGGCAACCCAAAAGACCAAAAACCCAAGAGAGACAAGGGGTAGCGAGCAATATTGAGACACACCTCCGGTTAATGATTCTTTAATGATCTGTATTGACCCTGATCATGTTTTGCCAATGGGGGCTGGGCTAGGGTGAAAGCAGATACACAAGGAGGCCCACCATGATGACCTTATCCGAAATCATGACCGAACATCCCTTCACTCTGGGTCCGGCAAACAGTGTCAAACAGGCGATGGATCTGATGCAGCAGGAGCGTATCCGCCACATTCCCATCGTCGACGAGCAGCACCACCTGCTGGGGCTGGTGACCCTCACCGATATCCTGGCCACCCGGGAATCCAAGCTGCTGCTCATCAGCCCGGAGCGGGAAGCGGAATTTACCGACAGCGTGCAACTCGACGAGATCATGACACGGCAAGTGGCGAGCGTAGACCCTCACGCCGGCATCAAGGAGGCGGCACTCTACCTGCAGCGGCACAGATATGGCTGCCTGCCGGTACTCAAAGGACGCAAGTTGATCGGCATTGTCACCGAGTCGGACTTCATTGCCGTGGCCATCAACCTGCTGGAATTGATGGAAGAGCAGGAGCCACCTACCGACTTTTGACTGCCCAACCTGTAATTAAATTACAATAAAAGCGTTTTCAGCCGTCAAAATAAGCTGAAATGATGAAACACTTTCATTTTGATTGAAAAATTACACCAAAAGCTTGCCTTGTGATCTACGTCACACTATCATCCCTCTCATGCAATAGTTGCCGAGGGGGAGACGAGGGATTGTGCACCCATTATCTTCCTCTCATATGTCTGCAAGTTTGCACACCCCGTAGTTAGTCTTTGCTGTAAAGCATTTGTTTATATAGCCATTCCTTGTTTGATGACCCGGCCCTGTCGTTGCGATAGCGCCGGGATTTTTTTATCTGCGCTTGTCGGCTTCTCCTCCCCTTGCCAGCACATCCCCATCGCTGCAACCAGCGGCTTCAACCTCCTGCGCCACCTGCGTGCTCCCCCGCTCATCTCATCGCGCCATCGCGGCTGCGCACGGCTGACCGAGCCTTGAAAAGGCGATGCACCGCACAGATATTGAACCACGACAAGGAGTTATCTCTGTGCGCCAGAAATATTCATGTTAGGTACAGCCATAGTGAGCTATCTAATAAGTAGATTTAAGCGATTCAAAATTGCGGCTTTTATCGATTAGCAGAAGCCCCTATGATGAATCCATCGAAAGTTAAACGCCTCGTCTGGCCAAGCTTTGCAACACCAGACCGGCATATGTACATCACCAAGGAGCTAATACATGTCTACCTACATCAACACTGAAATCAAGCCGTTCAATGCTACCGCCTACCACAATGGCAAATTCGTTCAGGTGTCTGACGCTGACCTGAAAGGCAAGTGGTCCGTGGTGTTTTTCTACCCGGCTGACTTCACCTTCGTTTGCCCGACCGAGCTGGGCGACCTGGCTGACAACTACGCTGAATTCCAGAAGCTGGGCGTCGAGATCTACTCTGTCTCTACCGATACCCACTTCACCCACAAAGCCTGGCACGACACCTCTGACACCATTCAGAAGATCCAGTACCCGATGATTGGTGACCCGACTGGTACCATCACCCGCAACTTCGGTGTGATGATCGAAGAAGCTGGTCTGGCTGACCGCGGTACCTTCGTGATTGACCCGCAGGGCATCATCCAGATCGTCGAGATCAACGCTGGCGGCATCGGCCGTGACGCACTGGAACTGCTGCGCAAAGTCAAAGCGGCCCAGTACGTTGCCTCCCACCCGGGTGAAGTGTGCCCGGCTAAATGGAAAGAAGGCGAAGCCACTCTGGCCCCGTCCCTGGATCTGGTAGGCAAGATCTAAGCCTCCCGCTTCCAAGACCGGCCCGCTTCAGGGCCGGTCTGCTTTCCGGCCCGGTTAAATGCGCCGGTCTGCGCTCTGGCCTGCGTTAAATGTGCCGGTCACCTTTCCGGCTCAAATTTCACGCCGACCCGCAATCACAAGAAGGAATTCGATGATGTTGGATACCAACCTCAAACAACAGCTGAACACCTATCTGCAGTACATCGTCAATCCCATCGAGATCAGCGTGTCCGGCAACGACAGCGACAAATCTGCAGAGCTGCTGGCACTGGCCAGCGAGATCGCCGAGATGTCCCCCAAAATCACCCAGACCTCTGGCACTGCCGCTCGCAAGCCTTCCATGAGTGTCGCGCCGCAGGGCCAAGCCCCGCGCGTTCACTTTGCCGGCATCCCCATGGGTCATGAATTTACCTCTCTGGTGCTCGCCCTGCTGCAAAGCGGCGGCCACCCCTCCAAGGCCGATGCGGCCGTGCAGGAGCAGATCCGCAATCTCAAGGGCGAGTTCCACTTCGAGACCTATATCTCCCTCTCCTGCCACAACTGCCCGGACGTAGTACAGGCCCTCAACCTGATGGCCACCCTGAACCCCGGCATCACTCACACCATGATCGATGGCGCCCTGTTCCAGGAAGAGGTCGCTGAACGTCAAATCATGGCGGTACCGAATGTCTACCTGAACGGTCAACCGTTCAGCCAGGGCCGTATTTCGCTGGAAGAGATCGTCGCCAAGCTCGACACCGGTGCTGCAGAGCAAAAGGCCGCCGAGCTGAATGAGAAAGATCCCTACGACGTGCTGGTGGTGGGCGGTGGCCCGGCTGGCGCCGCAGCGGCCATCTACGCTGCTCGTAAAGGCATTCGCACCGCCATCGTTGCCGAGCGTTTCGGTGGTCAGGTGATGGACACCGTCGGTATCGAGAACTTTATCTCCGTGCCCTACACCGAAGGCCCCAAACTGGCCGCCAGCCTGGAGCAGCACGTCAAACAGTACGGCGTGGAAGTGATAACCGAACAGCGCGCCGCCGCCATCAGCAAAGATGGATATGTGAACGTGGATCTCGCCTCTGGCGCCACCTTGAAGAGCCGCACCGTGATCCTGGCGACCGGTGCCCGCTGGCGTGATCTGAACGTACCGGGCGAGCTTGAGTACCGCACCAAGGGCGTGGCCTACTGCCCGCACTGCGATGGCCCCTTCTTCAAGGGCAAGCGGGTTGCAGTGATCGGGGGCGGTAACTCCGGTATCGAGGCAGCGATCGACTTGGCTGGCATTGTCGAGCATGTGACCGTGGTGGAGTTCGCCGACACTCTGCGCGCCGACGAGGTATTGCAGAAGAAGGCCCGCTCCATGGCCAACATCGACATCATCATGAGTGCTCGCACCACCGAAGTGATCGGTGATGGCAGCAAGGTGGTCGGCATGGATTACGAAGATCGCACCACCGGCGAGATCAAGCATCTGGCCGTGGCGGGTATCTTCGTCCAGATCGGTCTGGTACCGAACACCGAGTTCCTCAAAGGGAGCGAGATTGCCCTGACCCGCTTTGGCGAGATCGAGATCGATACCAAGGGTGCGACCTCCCTGCCCGGCGTCTACGCCGCAGGGGATGCCACCACGGTACCGTTCAAGCAGATCATCATCTCCATGGGTGCCGGCGCCACCGCCGCACTGGGTGCGTTTGATTACCTGATCCGCAACCCGGCGCCAGAAGCGACCAAGGTTGACGCTGTGACCGTCTGATAAACCCAGCGCAACAAAAAGCCGACGCCCGATGAAGTAAACACGAGCGTCGGCTTTTTTATATCTGCATCGATGCGCAATAAAAACCCCGCAGCAATGGCGGGGTTGTTCATGACTGGACTTAAACGACGGGCATCACTCCAGCAAGAAAACAGCCTCGATATTATCACTTACCGTGATCTGCTGTTGTTGATAGCTGTTGTCCGCCATATCCGCCACAGGTGCAGCCATCGCCATGGCCTGCACCACCTTCAGGTTGCGGCTGTAGGCGGTAATGGGCGAAGCATTGCGGTACTCCACACTGTAGACCTTGCCAAGCTTCATCCCGAACGCCTTGGCCAGAGATTCAGCCTTGGTTTTGGCATCCTCAACGGCATTCAAACGCGCTTGCTCCTTGATGACCTGCGGCGACTTCAACCCGTACTCAATCTGGGATACGGACTCCAACCCGGCTTTGAGGGCGGTATCCATCAGGGGGCTCAATTTATCCAGCTGATAGAGTTTGACCGCCAATTGCCGTTGGGCACGGTATCCCAGCAATACCGGCTTCTTGTTCTCGCCATACTGATATTCCGGAGAGACCATCAGGTTGCCAGCCTCAACATCGCTGCGCTTGATCCCCAGCCCTTCCAGTTGGCTGAAAAAGGCTGCGACCTTGGTATCGACCTGCTGCTTGGCCTTGAGGCCCTGCTTATCCAGTGCACTCACAGCCACATTGAGGGTAAGCATATCGGGTTCGGTCTTCTGCTCGGCGTAACCGCTCACCACCAGATGGGGCGCTTGCGGAACTTCAATCGCCAGCAGCGGAGCACTGACAACCAGAGCGGAAAGAGTAAGAAGGGGACGCCACATAGAAAAAACCTCAATCGGAAAGATTGAGGTCATTATGCCCGTGCCGCTACGGGATTCATATATCGTGCAAGGGGGGGATCTGATCCAGTATCTGATTGGTCAGATCGAGGCTGATAGTAATGGTTGCGCTGACATCATGATATTTATCAGCCACATCAGCTGTTATCCCCTCATGACACGCCAGCACCTCATCATCGAAGTGGAATGAATCCCACGACAGGATATGTCCCTGCGTTGGCTGTTCTACGCCAGGTAGTGCACTTTCGTCATCCATCGCACTCCATGCAATGGTGTCAGACTGTCCCAATAAATCCTGCAACGATGAAGGGTGAAAACTGGTCAACGGGTATTCTTGCTGACCCTGCTCATGCCCGACAAGGATCACGGTGCGGGATACTTCAGAATCCATTGCTGGCACATAAGTGATGGATGCTGCCGCAAAATCGACATTGAGCGATCCGGCAACATCACCGGCTTCATTTTCGATCTCCATTCCATCCAGCCGATCCCCCGCGATCGAGGCCTGATAGCCAAACTGGCCGGCGCAGGTAATATTCCCCTGCCCATCCCAGCTATAACGGATGCCATCAATGTCGACCCAGTTGAATGACTGCATGATTACCCCTCTCCTCTACTGCCGCTATCTTATCCATCCCCTTGGGGAAAAAACAGGGGCCAGGCAAACCTGGCCCCGAGACAGCGTTACGGATCTACCTTCAAATTACCCTGATTTAACAGGTCTTCAATGATGGTCTGGTCATTACGCGTCCCTCCCAACGTCAAGTCGATGCTGTCAAACTGGATGACATGGGTCGCACTGCTTCCACCCGAACCATCCAGATCGATGGTGAGCGTAGACTTGCCACTCCCCGGGCCACTGGTGAAGGTGAGATAGGCATCCAGCGAGGTTTTGTTGGCATGCTCGCCACTGAGCAGCTCGCTGATATCCAGCACATCCCCGCCAGCTCCGGTGGTGAAGTCCTTGATCACATCGGTACCACCCACATCCCCTGCCATCCACTTGAAGGTATCCTTGCCAGCACCGCCTGTGAGGGTGTCAGACCCGGTCCCGCCAATCAGAATGTCGATACCGTCACCGCCAATCAGGATGTCATTGCCTTTTTGGCCATAAAGCACATCATTCCCATCACCACCTTCAAGGGTATCATCACCACCAACCGCACCTTCCTTACCATACACTGCATGCTGGCTGTAAAGTTCGTTGAGCAATTGCCCACCACTCTTGCCCGGATTGTCTGCTACAAACTCGAACCAGCCGCCATCCGTATTGTCTGCATGAATACTGTCACCAAAAATCACGTCGTTGCCTGCACCTCCTTGCAACAGATCAGAGCCGACACTGACGGCGGTAAACAGCGAACCCAAGCCACTAGACAGGTCATCAAAGCTGTCTACAGCGAGGTAGTTGTCTGCAGTGTTGTCGATCGCATTGAGGTTATTGCCAAATGACGCCCCAGATGGCACCCCAATCCCGACCGCATTAATCACCACATCCGAGGCAGACAGTGCACTCAGGGCCGCTATACCGGTCGCAATCTGCGCTGAATTGGTCCAGCCTCCTGCGGTCGGCTCCCCATCGGTGAGGAAGTAGACATATTTATGATTCGCAGCCGGATCCCCGGTCATCATGGTATTGAGCTGTTTCAAGGCAGCTTCGTAATTAGTGCCTCCACCTGACTGCACTAGATTGCTGACAGCCTGCTGAGCGGCAGAAACAGAGGAGTAGGTACCAACATATTTGCTGCTATCTGCAAACGTACCTATCTCGACTTGCAGTTGCGCAATGCCACTGAACTTGGCCAGCAAGTTGTTGATGGCATCTTTCATCAACTGGAATTCCGAGTTGCTGATACTCCCCGACATATCGACCATAAATGTCAGGTTGTAACTACCCGAAGTCACTCCGCCAACATCACCGATCAACACATCTGCCCCGACTCCACCCACTATTGCTCCATCAACATCCGGAGCAAGAAGAGGGTTGGGACGAACGTGATCATCAATGGCCGTGCTGGCCCCGGAACCTGTGTCGTTGGCATTGCTACCAACCACCAGGACCGGATTGATAATGGTCAACTTGGCACTGCTGGTATCTCCATCGCCATCCTTGATCTTGTAAGTGACCTCGACAGGCGTCCCCTCTGCTCCTCCTGATGGTGGAGTGAATCGGTAATCACCATCATTTTCAATGTAGAGGGAGCCCTTATTGGTCCCCAATGCAATGGTGAAAGAGGTATTGCTGTTATTGAAGGTGTAGGTTGTTCCGTTGTACGCCACAGAAACCAGTTTGGGCGAACCAAAACCGTCGGCACCAGCACTGTCATTGGTTGTCACATTGCCATCTATTACCTGTGTCAGGTTGGTCAGTGTTCCCGACAGCTGACCCGCGGTATTGATCACCACCACATTGCTGTTGTGAGCGCCACTCGGTGACCACGCGACACTTTGCAGGTCGGCATCAAGTACGCTGGTTGAGCCAATCCCCACGGCATATGCACCATCAATGCCTTTTTGCGTCAGGAAGTTCGTCCAGTCATTGCGCTCTGTGGCGTTAATTGCCTCATCAGCCGAACTGGGCACTCCATCCGAAATGAAAAATACAAAGGTGTTATCAGCGGAAGGCGGTGTCCCATAATTGTCCCGAACCGCTTGCAAAGCATCATCGTAGTCAGTAGATCCGCCAGAAGAGATGCTAGTCAGCTGACCAGTTACCTGATCCTTGGTCAGCCATACCTGACTGCCGACACTCTTGACAGTGGCTGAACTATCAAAATCAACCAGCATCACCTTGACCAGCGAGTTGCCATAGCTGTTCATCAGATTCGTTACAGCATCCTTGATAACCTGCATATTGGTATTACCAATACTGCCTGAGCTATCGAGAACCAGCACCAGGTTGACAGTGCCATTAGTGCCACTGGTAATGGTATCAGCCACAGCACTCGGGCCATCGTCTTTGAAGGCGATGTTCAACCCGTTCGCACTGGTCGCCGTGGTGCTGTCGCCATCACGGTCAGTGACAATCTGTACCACCTTGATGGCCGCCGCTGCCGCCAGCGACACGCTGTCGTCATGGTCGCTCGCACTGCTGCCATCCACCCCATGCTCCAGCGCCGCATATTGGGTCACCGTGACCTTGCCGCTGCTGTCTATCAGCACGCTGAAGGCCTTGGTACCACTGGTGCTGCCGCCGGTCCATCCTTCATAACCGTTGGCCACGGCCACCAGTTTGATTTCGCTGGCGCTGCCACTTTGCCCCGCCAGCCACAGGCCGGTGCGGGCTCCCGCAGTCGCACTCAGGCTGTACTGCACACTGCCGGCGCCGTCAGTGCCATACACTGGAGCATTAAACAGACCGCTAATGGCGCTGCTGCTGATGTCGACTGCATCAAAACCGCCAGTCTCATCCAGGGTTGCGCTGGCACTACCTGCCGCCTTGGCCGAGGCACTCGGGCCATCGTCCTCGAAAGTGATAGCAAGTCCGTTCGCACTGGTCGCCGTGGTGCTGTCGCCATCACGGTCGGTCACTGTCTGTACCACCTTGATGGCCGCCGCTGCCGCCAGCGACACGCTGTCGTCATGATCACTCGCACTGCTGCCATCCACCCCGTGCTCCAGCGCCGCATATTGGGTCACCGTAACCTTGCCGCTGCTGTCGATCAGCACGCTGAATGCCTTGGTGCCACTGGTGCTACCACCGCTCCATCCTTCATAACCGTTGGCCACGGCCACCAGTTTGATTTCGCTGGCGCTGCCACTTTGACCCGCCAGCCACAGCCCGGTTCGAGCACCCGCTGTGGCACTCAGGCTGTACTGCACGCTGCCAGCGCCGTCAGTGCCATAGACCGGGGCATTGAACAGACCACCGATGGCACTGCTGCTGATGTCGACTGCATCAAACCCTCCAGTCTCATCCAGGGTTGCGCTGGCACTACCTGCCGCCTTGGCCGAGGCACTCGGGCCATCGTCCTTGAAGCTGATGGCACTGCCCAAGTCCACGCTGGCACTCTGGCTGTCCCCATCCTTGTCGGTGATGGTCCCGACCAGTTTCACCAGATTGGCTGACAGCAGGCTGCTCTCCTGATCCGGTCCGCTGTTCGGGGTGTGCTCGATGGCACGCACCTGATCCAGCGTCACTACCCCGCTGTTGTTGACCGACAGGGTAAAGGCCACATTGCCGCTGCTGCTGCCTATCCGGCCCACCACGCTGCCACTTTCCAGATAGAGCAGGATGTTCTGGCCAGTTGCCGTGTCGTTGAGCCCGCTGTCGACTCCGGCGGCACTGACGCTCAGGCTGTAAGTCAACGTACCGGCCCCATCGGCGCCAAAGCTGCTGGTAAACAGGCTGGCATAGCTGGTGCTGGCATTGAGTGACAGATTGCTCTCATCCACTTGCAGGCTGTCATTGGCCGCACTGCTGGCACTGATACTCGGGCCATCGTCCTTGAAGCTGATGGCACTGCCCAGATCCACGCTGGCACTCTGGCTGTCTCCATCCTTGTCGGTGATGATCCCCACCAGTTTCACCAGGTTGGCTGACAGCAGGCTGCTCTCCTGATCCGGGCCGCTGTTCGGGGTGTGCTCGATGGCACGCACCTGATCCAGCGTCACTACCCCGCTGTTGTTGACCGACAGGGTAAAGGCCACGCTGCCGCTGCTGTTACCGACCCGGCCCACCACATTGCCGCTCTCCAGATAGAGCCGGATGTTCTGGCCGGTTGCGGTGTCGTTGAGCCCGCTGTCGACTCCGGCGGCACTGACGCTCAGGCTGTAAGCCAGCGTACCGGCCCCATCGGCGCCAAAGCTGCTGGTGAACAGGCTGGCATAGCTGGTGCTGGCATTGAGTGACAGGTTGCTTTCGTCCACTTGCAGACTGTCGTTGGCCGCACTGTTGGCACTGATACTCGGGCCATCGTCATTGAAGCTGATGACCTTGCCGATATCCAGTACGCCGCTTGCATGATCACCATCCTTATCGGTGACGGTCAAAGTCAAATTAACGTGGCCAGAGCCCAAAAAGGTGGCTTCATCAGGATCAGAGGTTGGGTGAACTACAGCCCGCAGCTGATCAAGGGTCACCTTGCCGCTACTGTCGACCGTGAGACTAAATACCAGCTGGCCAGTGGTGGCAGTACGTCCTTCGAGGGTGGTACCGTTCATGATGAGCCGTACCTGTTCACCAGAAACCGTATCAGTCAGACCAGTGTTGGCATTTTGCACACTCAGCTTGTAAAGCTGCGAACCAAGGCCATCCGCCCCAGGCTGCACATTAAATACACCACTAAAGTCAGCTGTTGCATCATGATTGAGGTTGGACTCATCGACCTGCAACTGAACAGCCCCCCCCCAAGTAACAGTAGTGCTGACATCGTTGTAGTCGTAGTCAGAGTTGAGGGTCATATCCTCCCAGTTCTGGTTGCCTGCGCTACCTGTATCCTGCAAATGTGAACCGCCAGGGTTGAGGCTGGCATCGCTGAACACTATGTTGGCGCCATCGGCACCACTCAGCGCAGTACTGCCAACAAATGCCTGCCACTTGCCATTAATCAACTGGAAAGTGACTGCGACATCATTACCAAGGCCGGGATTGGCACCGCCATTGGGGATAACAAAGAATCCGGTATGAGCAGGATCCAGCGAACTGATATCTGTCTGGCTTCCCACACTCTGGCTGTGAACATTTGCCCAGATGACTTTGCCGGACAAAGGTGTGCCATCATCACCTTTGATGTAGTAGCCATAGCTATTTGAATAACCGGCGTTGCTACCCAGGAAGGTGACTGAGGAAGTCAGGGACAGCTCACCCACCTGAATTGTCGGCGTGTCATCGTTAATGGTGACGGCCAGTACGCCACTGGCACTATCCCCGTCGCCATCTGTCACCTTGTAACCCACATTGAGGGTAAGATTGTCTTCGGTATCGCCCCCTGAGTGCATCAATGGCTGCAGAAGTTTCACCGAGTAGGCACCTATGCTCGAGTCAGTAATAGTGACCGTCATCAAGACACCGCGAGTGGAACTGATAGACAAGGTTCTGCTTTGTGCATCCCACGTTGAGGTCACACTTTCACTTCCCAACGAAGTCGGCCCGGTGAGTTCCAGCGACTTCAGACCATCAGCCCCGGCCTGATAACTCAGATTGCCATTGACGCTGGTGTTGGCCCCTGCGACATCACCAGAACCGCCATTGATCCCGCCACCAAGACCTTCATCGTCAAGTACCAATGCAGCTTGCACATTGCTTGCTTTGGGGCCGTCATCCTCGAAGC
>NZ_JRGK01000095.1 GCF_000764645.1 Aeromonas finlandensis | reverse complement strand
TCAGTATTGCATCGCCCCCCCTTCCCCACTGCGATGCTTTAGCCATATTTTTGAAATTGTTGCGCTGGCGCAACAGTTGACACATTTCCCGTCACGCCACGGCAAAAGTAGTAGCCGAGTAAAGATAAGGTCTCGTAGGATACCCTGTCACAAGGTTTTTGGCCGTCCTTGTGCAGGCTCGCACAGGCCCCCAAGGGGGGCCGAGTGCTGATAACTGGCAGGTTTAAAAGCTGACTGAAAATATATTCACCGAATAAAATCAACGTCGACAAATATATTTACGCCAGCCCAACCTGATTATTTTAGGTCAGTTAAATTGTGATATAAAGCTTAAATCAACCACACCGGACACATATATGAGATTTCAAGGAAAGATTTCTGAATGGAATGATGACAAAGGATATGGATTCGTTGAACCCAATGGCGGTGGCGAGCGAACATTCATTCATATAAAGTCATTCAAATCGAGAATACGGAGACCCGCCAATGGGGATCTGGTTATTTATGAAGTAGAGAAAGATAACCGACAACGCAACAACGCTGTTAATGTCTCATTTCCCCATGACAAGCCCCTATCCAAAAAGGCTGGCAGTAGTAACATCAGTCTGCTGTGGCCACTGCTTTTTATTTCAAGCATGTGCGCACTCACTTTGTTTCAGCAAATTCCGGTACTACTCCTCATCCTTTATATATCCATGAGCATCATTACCTTTATTGCCTATGCCATTGATAAACAAGCGGCGAAAAATAACCACTGGCGTACTCAAGAGAGCACCCTACATCTGCTGGCCCTGTTCGGAGGTTGGCCTGGCGCTTTGTCTGCGCAACAGATGCTAAGGCATAAATCCGCAAAAGTAGAATTTCGCCAGGTGTTCTGGGTAACGGTGGTCCTGAATTTACTACTGCTTTGCTGGCTAATAATGACAGATAAAGGACGCGCCATTATCAACACCGTCACAACACAGATCATTTATCTGATTGCACCTTGGGTTTGACACTGTTTTCGGCATGACTGATAGCCACAATTATATTTTTCCCTTGTATCCAAATAACCGGTGGCCTGATTGATATATGCTGCATCAAACACCACCGGTTTGCGCCCTTCACCGCGACAGCACTGAACCCGTCTCTGGCAAAGTAGCCAAACAGTATGTCCGGACTCGGCACCTGCCCCGTGCTGGGGTAAGATAGCGGCCATCGTTTTATCCCCGCCCCGCCGGGGCAGACCACAGGTACGCCTTTGAACCGATTTACCCCATCCAGTGCGGCGAGCGGCCGCGAGCAGCAGGTCTTTACCGTCACCCGCCTCAACAGCGCCGTGCGCATGATCCTGGAGCAAGATCTGGGGCTGGTGTGGCTGACCGGCGAGCTCTCCAATCTGGCGATGCCAAGCTCCGGCCACTGGTACTTCTCCCTCAAGGACATGTCGGCGCAGGTGCGCTGCGCCATGTTCAAGGGCAACAACCGGCGGGTGGCCTTCCGCCCGCAGGATGGCATGCAGGTGCTGGTGCAGGCGCGGGTCTCCCTCTATGAGCCGCGCGGCGACTACCAGCTGATCATCGAGTCGATGCAGCCGGCGGGCGACGGCGTATTGGCCTTGCGTTTTGAAGAGCTCAAGCGCCGTCTCGGCGCCGAGGGGCTGTTTGACGAAGGCCGCAAGCGGCCGCTGCCCCGTGAACCGCAGGCGGTGGGCCTTATCACCTCCGCCACAGGTGCCGCCCTGCACGATATGCTGACGGTGCTTAAACGGCGCGCGCCGGATCTGCCGGTCTTTATCTACCCGACTCAGGTACAGGGGAGCGCCGCCATCAGCCAGATCGTCGCGGCGATCGCCAAAGCGAACCAGCGTGCCGAGGTGGATGTGCTTATCGTCGGGCGCGGCGGTGGCTCGCTCGAAGCTCTCTGGTGCTTCAACGAAGAGGCGGTGGCGCGTGCCATTGCCCACTCAGCCATACCTGTGGTGAGCGCGGTGGGCCACGAGGTGGATGTCACCATCAGCGACTTTGCCGCCGACTTGCGCGCCCCTACCCCGTCGGCCGCCGCCGAACTGGTGGCGCCAGACAATCAGGCCCGCATCCAGCGCCTCGCCCACCTCACGCAGCGACTGCAGCAGGCGATGAGCCGCCAGCAGACCGCCGCCCGCCACGATTTCATCCTGCTGCAAAAGCGGCTCGACCATCAGGATCCGAAACGGCGACTGGAGCAGCAGTCCCAGCGCCTAGACGAACTTTCTGCCCGTCTGCAGCAGCTATTGCGCCAGCAGTTGCATCAGGGAGAGCGGCGGCTCACCAACCTTGAGCTGCGCCTGCAGAGCAAGAGCCCGGAGCGCTTGCTGGCCGCTGGCAAGCGCCGCCACCAACTGGCCTAGGAGCGGCTTCATGCCCTGATTGCCAAGCGCCAAGACCTTGCTAGCCACCGCCTCGCCATGCTCACCGCTCGCCTTGACGGTGTGAGCCCGCTTGCCACCCTGGGGCGCGGCTACTCCATCACCCGCACCCCGCGCGGCGAAGTCATTAGTCGCGCCGATCAGGTCAGCAGTGGCGACCAGCTCATCACCACCCTGGCACAAGGGAGCCTGCAGGTACGGGTCGAGGAAGTTATCAAAGACTCTGCGCAGTAGAACCGCCGCATCAAACCACCAGCCAATCTGCTATTCAGCTCGGCAATCTGCCAAAAACAAAGGTCACCACCGCAAACACGATGGTGGCCTTTTTTATCTCGGGTGCTGGCGCCTGCTCACCCCTTGGCGCGGCGGGCGACCAGGGTGAACTTGTAATCATCGCTCTTGAAGAAGTTGCGACTGAACTCGAACACGGTGCCATCTTGCAGGAAGCCGCGGGAGACCTTCTCGATAATGGGCTTGGCAGGATCGATACCGAGCGCCTCCACCACCTGCGCCGAGGGGAGCACCGGAATGATCTCCTGCTCGCTGCGGTCGATCACCAGCTGCTTCACCTCTTCGATGTAGTGGTACTTGGAGCCCTGCATCACCGCATAGCTGAGATCGGGGAAGAGGGCGAGCGGCATCCAGGTCTCCTCCAGCGTTACCGCGATCTGGCGAATAAAGCGCACCCGCTTGACGTAGTAGACCAGCGCCCCTTCCAGCAGATTGAGTCGCTCGGCCAACTCACTGCTCGCCTTGATCACCTCGAAGGCGAGAATGTCGCTGTGGGTCTCGGCCGCCGGATCGGTCACCTTCTCGTAGAGGCTGGTGAGCTGATAGATGTCGTAGTTCACCTTCTCCTGCCGCACGTAGCTGCCGCTGCCCTGAATGCTCTCGATGACGTTGAGTTCGGTCAGCTGCTTGAGGGCCTGGCGCACCGTCACCCGGCTCACCCCGAACTGCTCGCGCAGCTCGGCTTCGGTGGGCAGGGCATCGCCGGGGGCCAGCTCCCCTTGCGCAATCCACTGCTGGATGGTGTCGGCTATCTGGCGATACATGGGTTTTTTCGACACGAAAGGCCACCTCGTCGGCTCTGCGCCATGATAAATAGAAGAGGCGCCATTCTACCCCAGTTGCCCGGCAGACAAAACGGCTTGGCCTCATTTGACCTAACAAATCACCTTGGCCAAACAATACAAAAACAATACAAATAATTAATTGTATGATACCACTCACAAAAATCAGTCTGCCGGTTTGTTAGCATCGCTGTCACTTTCACCCTGACGGCTTGCTGGCAAGCCAACCTGACAGAGGATCATCATGAATCTGACCAGTCTTACCGGCCCCCATCTCATCACGTTGCAAACCCGGTTTGCCGATCGGGATGCGGCCATTCATGCCCTGGCTGATCGGCTCGATCAGGCGGGCAAGCTGCACGACAAGGCCGCCTTTCTGGCCGCGGTCATGGCCCGCGAGGCACAGGGCCCCACTGCCCTTGGCGAAGGGCTGGCGGTGCCCCACGGCAAGTGTGATGCGGTGCGCGAAGCGGCCTTTGCCGTCGCGACCTTAAGCGAGGAGCTGGGCTGGGAGGGGATTGACGGCCCCGAGCCGGTCAACCTGATCTTCATGCTGGCGATCCCGACCGATCAGGCGGGCTCCACCCATATGCAGTTGCTCACCACCCTCACCACTGCCCTGGTGGATGACGAGACCCGCGAGGCGGTGCTGGCGGCCAAAAGTGCCGAGCAGCTGATGGCGCTGCTCGATGGTGAAGGGGATAGCGGCAAGCAACCAGCAGAAGAAGACAAATTAGATACAAATCAACCCACTGTGGTCTGTGTCACCGCCTGTCCGGCGGGGATCGCCCACACCTATATGGCCGCCGAGTATCTAGAAAAAGCGGGGCGCAAACTTGGCATTCGGGTACTGGTCGAAAAGCAGGGTGCCAACGGCATCGAAGATCGCCTGCCGCAAGAGGCGCTCGATGCTGCGGTGGCCTGCATCTTCGCCGCCGAGGTAGCCATCAAGGAGCAGGAGCGTTTCGCCGGCATCCCCCGGATCGAGACGCCGGTGGCTGAACCCATCCGCCATGCCGAGCGGATCCTGAATGACGCGCTGGAAGCGGCCAAGGCCGGTCGCACCGCCCAGACGCCCAACACCAGCCAGAGCGATGCTCCAAGCGGCAAGAAGGTGAGCCTCAAGACCGAGCTCAAGCAGGCACTGCTGAGCGGCATCTCTTTTGCCGTGCCGCTGATCGTGGCGGGCGGTACCGTGCTCGCCGTCTCTGTGCTGCTGGCCCAGATCTTCGGCCTGCAACATCTGTTTGATACCGAGAACTCCTGGCTCTGGATGTATCGCAAGCTGGGCGGTGGCATGCTGGGCACCCTGATGGTGCCGGTGCTGGCGGCCTATACCGCCTACTCGCTGGCGGACAAACCGGCGCTGGGCCCGGGCTTTGCGGCGGGACTGGCCGCCAACATGATTGGCTCCGGTTTTCTCGGCGGCGTGGTCGGCGGCCTTATCGCCGGTTACCTGATGCGCTGGGTCAAGCAGCATGTGCGCCTCGGCCCCAACTTCAACGGCTTTCTCACCTTTTACCTCTATCCGGTGATCGGCACCCTGGTGGCGGGCAGCCTGATGCTGTTTGTCATCGGCCAGCCGGTAGCCTGGCTCAACAACAGCCTCACCGAGTGGCTCAACGGCCTCTCCGGCACCAATGCGTTGGTTCTGGGCGCCCTGCTCGGCTTTATGTGCTCATTTGATCTCGGTGGCCCGGTCAACAAGGCGGCCTACGCCTTCTGCCTCGGCGCCATGGCCAACGGGGTCTACGGCCCTTACGCCATCTTCGGCGCGGTCAAGATGGTCTCGGCCTTTACCGTCACCGCCTCCACCATGCTGGCGCCGCGACTGTTCCAGACCTTCGAGATCGAGACCGGCAAGTCGACCTGGCTGCTGGGGCTGGCGGGGATCACCGAGGGCGCCATTCCGATGGCCATCGAAGATCCAATCCGGGTGATCGGCTCCTTCCTCGCAGGCTCGGTGGTCACCGGCGCCATGGTGGGTGCCATGGGGATTGGTCTCTCCACCCCGGGGGCTGGCATCTTCTCCCTGTTCCTGCTCCACGATGGCGGCCACGGTGCCCTGATGGCTGCCGCCGTCTGGCTCGGTGCGGCACTGGTGGGCACCCTTATCTCCACTGTGGTGCTGATCGGCTGGCGCCGTCACGCCATGCAGCGCGGCACCTATCAGGTGGTCGCCGCAGAGTAAGGCTCATCTTCACAACCGATTTTTCAACAGACTATTTTTTCCGCACGGCAGGCAAGGGCCGCCGTGCGTCAGCAAAGGATCATTGTCATGACAGTTTCACGAGTTCACATCACGCCGCACATGCACTGGGATCGGGAGTGGTACTTCACCACAGAGGAGTCCCGCATCCTGCTGATCAACAACATGGCGGAGATCCTGGCGCGTCTTGAATCCGACCCTGACTACAAGTTCTACGTGCTGGACGGCCAGACCGCGGTGCTGGAGGATTACTTCGCCATCCAGCCCGAGAACAAGGCCCGGGTGAAGGCGCTGGTGGAAGCGGGCAAGCTCATCATCGGCCCCTGGTACACCCAGACCGACACCATGCAGGTGAGCGGCGAGTCCATCCTGCGCAACCTGCTCTACGGGATGCGTGACTGCCTTAGCCTTGGCGAGCCGATGAAGATCGGTTACCTGCCCGACTCGTTCGGCATGTCCTCCCAGCTGCCCCACATCTTCAACGGCTTCGGGATTGACCGTGCCATGTTCTGGCGCGGCTGCTCCGAGCGCCACGGCACCGACAAGACCGAGTTCCTCTGGCAGAGCAACGATGGCAGCGAGGTGACCGCCCAGGTGCTGCCGCTTGGCTACGCCATCGGTAAGTACCTGCCAGAAGATGAAGCGGGCCTGCGCAAGCGGCTCGAATCCTACTTCGAGGTGCTGGAGAAGGCCTCGGTCACTCAGGATATCCTGCTGCCCAACGGCCATGACCAGATGCCGTTGCAACAGAACATCTTCGCCATCATCGACAAGCTGCGGGAGATCTACCCCCAGCGTGAATTCCACATGAGCCGCTTCGAGCAGGTCTTCGAGCGCATCGAGGCGTGCCGCGACCAACTGGCCACCCTCAAAGGGGAGTTCAACGACGGCAAATACATGCGGGTACACCGCACCATCTCCTCCACCCGGATGGACATCAAGCTGGCCCACGCCGCCATCGAGAACAAGATCGTCAACATCCTCGAGCCGCTGGCGAGCATCGCCTGGGCACTCGGCTTCGAGTACCACCACGGGCTGCTGGAGAAGATGTGGAAGGAGATCATGAAAAACCACGCCCATGACAGCATCGGCTGCTGCTGCAGCGACAAGGTGCATCAGGAGGTGATGACCCGCTTCATTCTGGCCGACGACATGGCCGAGAACCTGATCCGCTTCTACATGCGCAAGATTGTCGACAACATGCCGGTGGCACTGCGCGAAGACGGAGTACAGGTGGCTGACAAACTCTGCCTGTTCAACCTGATGCCCTTCCCCCGTCAGGAGGTGATCAACACCAGCATCCGCATTCGCGCCCAATCCTTTGCCCTGCGCGATGAAGCGGGCCAGCCGGTCCCCTACTTCATCCGCGCCAAGCGCGAGATTGACCCGGGACTGGTGGACAGACAGATCGTTCACTACGGCAACTACGACCCCTTTATGGAGTACGACATCCAGCTCTGCCATCCGCTGCCGGCCATGGGATACTGCACTCTCCATATCGAAGGCAATCAGCCGGGACTGGAGCAACCGGTGACGGCCAGCGGCGAGCTGCTGGAGAACGATTTTTACCGCATCGCCCTCAACGACAACGGCACTTTGCAGATCCTGGACAAGCTGCGCGGCACTACCTTCGATCAGGTACTCACGCTGGAAGAGGGCTCCGATGATGGCGACGAATATGACTACTCGCCATCGCGGGACGAGTGGCTGCGCTACTCCACCGAGTTTGCCGTGACCCGCGAGGTCACCCATCAGGCGTGGCAGAGCATCGCCACTCTCAAACTGCGTATGGCCTTGCCTGCCAACCTCGCCGAGCGGGCCAACCGCCAGTGCAGCGGCCACCTTGATGTCACCTGCCGCATTACGCTGGCGCACCAAAGTCCGCGCATCGAGATCGAGCTGGAGCTCGACAATCAGGCTGATGATCACCGGGTGCGGGTGCTGATCCCCACCCCCTTCCCGAGCGACACAGTGGTTTCCGATAACCAGTTTGGCTGCATCACTCGCCCTACCCGCGACAGCGCCATGGCGAACTGGGAAGCAGAAGGGTGGAAAGAGGCACCCATTCCGGTCTGGCAGCTGATGAACTTCGTCGCCCTGCAAGATGGCAAGCAGGGGCTGGCGGTGCTGAGCGACGGTCTGCGCGAGTTTGAAGTGATCGGCGAGCAGTGCGACACCCTGGCGCTCACCCTGCTGCGCGGGGTCGGCGTACTCGGTAAAGAGGAGCTGCTGCTGCGCCCGGGTCGCCCCTCCGGCATCAAGCTGCCCACCCCGGACTCTCAGGTGCGCGGCAAGCTCAGCTGCCGTTTCAGTCTGCTGGCGTTTGCCGGTGATCACATCAGCGCCAACGTGATGCAGGCGGCGCGCAACTACCTCACCCCGGTGCGCTGCTACAACAAGATCCCGTTCGATGCCATGAAGCTCAACAAGGCGAGCTTCACCACCCCGCTCCACTTCAGCCTGCTCACCATGGATCCGTCCGGTCCGGTGCTGAGCGCCCTGAAAAAGGCCGAGGATGAAGAGGCGCTGGTGATCCGGGTCTACAACCCGAGCGAACAGGCGGTGCTGGAGGGTGGCAAAGTGACCAGCCAGCACACCTTGAGCGACTGGCAAGCGGTGCGGATGGACGAACAGCCCCTGCCCCTTGAGCTGGCCGCTGGCGAGTTTGGCGAGCTGGCGCCGTGCCACTCCCGTAGCGTGCGCTTTCGGGTGGCTCGCGGCTAACGGCTGGCACGCCAGTCGGTAACACGCTCAGGTAACAACAGACGGGAGAGGGTCACCCCCTCCCCGCCTGTTTATCCCTTCAGGAAGGTATATTCCGCTTGATAAAGGCATAAAAAAATCCCCGCCGGTTGGCGGGGATTTTTATTGGGTCCTTCTTCATCCCGCGAACGGGAGAATGCACTTAACTGGCCTTACGCAGGATCTGCTCAAGGTAGTCGGCGAAGTTGTGACCGTGATGCTCCAGCAGTTTCGGGAACATGGAGATGGAGGTCATGCCCGGGAAGGTGTTGATCTCGTTGAGCAGGATCTCCCCCTCGTCGGTCAGGAAGAAGTCGATGCGCGAGAGATGGGTCAGTTTCAGCTGACGGAACGCCTTGAGGGCATACTCGTGGATCGCATCGGCCTGCGCCTGGGTCAGCCCCTCGGCACGCAGTGCGGTCTCGGTGTGGCTGGCGCTGCTGTACTTCTCTTCATAGGTGTAGAACTTGTCCTGCGGGACGCAGATCTCGCCCGGATAGGTGGCAATCAGCTCATCACCATACTGGTAGGCAGCCACTTCCAGCTCGCGCGGCTTGACCGCTTTCTCGATCAGTACCTGCTCGGAGTAACCGAAGGCATCGGCAATGCCCTTCACCAGATCCGCTTCGTTGCTGGCGGAGTAGCAGCCAACGGAAGAGCCCTGGGAGGCGGCCTTGATAAAGACCTTGCCCCACTTGGCCAGCGCAGCTTTCGCCTCGGCAAGCGCCGCCTCATTCTGCTCGGTCAGGAACAGGTAAGGGGTGTTGGGAATGCCGATGGCGGAGAGCCACAGCTTGGTGCTGATCTTGTTGAAGCAGATCTTGCTCGCCTCGGCATCGCAACCGAGATAAGGCAATCCGGCCAGTTCGAGGAAGGATTGCAGATCGCCGGTCTCACCCGGGTAGCCGTGGATACAGGGCACCACGTAATCCACCGGACGGGCCACGCTGTCAAACGAGAGCAGCTTGTCGAGCCCCAGCTTGCACTCGCGGCCATCGGCACTGAGCCAGCGATCGGCGAACATCTCGACGCGGGTCACTTCGACACCGGGCAGAAGGCCCAGTTGTTGCTCGAGGAAATTGGCGCTGCGCAGAGAAACTTCGTGCTCTGAACCACCGCCGCCACACAGCAGCAAGACATGCATGTTCTTCATTAGATGTGATCCCTTGGGAAAAGCGGCCTCGTCATGACCATTTGATAAGCCAACCACCATAAAAACCGGACGAAGCCAGATACGAACATAAGTGCGCGCCAGTGTAGCAAGGGAGATCAACCCTTGTCAGCTGATGGGAGACCCATGACCCCACTTCTTGCAGTGAAAAGTCTCCCTTGTGTCAAAATCGGGACACATTGCCCCTCAGCGCGGGGGATCGACCCTTCCGGTGCCGTTGCCATTGACCCGAAACCAGCCGGCGATGCTGTAGCGCTCGCGGTTGGCAGGCAGCACCTCGTGAGGAAACTCCTCGGAGAGAAACAGCACCAGCCGCCCCCCCTTGGGACTGACATCCATCAGAAACTGCTCGTTATTGTCATAAAAGCGCAGCAGCCCACCGGCTTCCGGTTGCCAGTCGTTGTTGAGGTAGAAGACCGACGTCAGGCGGCGGTTGGAGCGACCAGCAAAGGCATCCCGATGAGTGGCGTAAAAATCCCCGCTGCGATAGCGGGCGAAGTGGGCCTCGTAGTCGAACAATCCCAACATCAGCATCCGGTTGGCGGCAAGACGCAGGGACTCCATCCGCGCCAGGTAGTCAGCCACCGGCGCACCGAGGTCGGGCTCCAGCCAGTGGATCTGGTCACGGCGAATATCGGGATTGCCCTGATGCAGGGCGTCACGGCCGATCCCGGCGGGTTGCCACTCGTTCGGTAGACAGGCTTTGAGGGCATCCACCTCGGCGGCGGTCAAAAAATCATCCACTATCACCCATCCCCGGGTGTAAATGGCATCCATGGCAGCTTGATAGTCCAAGATTGGCTCACAATGAGTGGAGAGAGGGCGCTTTGTAGCGACTTACCGGCAAAGTCACAAACCGGTTTGCTTCTCTTGAGAAGTCCCACCATCAATACGCGATTTGTCGCCCGCCCCCCTGCTTTTTGTCGCCAGTTGTGATCCCGCTCCGCCAAGGAGCGTATTGGCTGTCGAAACTGTGATGGCCCTTGCAATCGGGACGAGGAGGCGCTGCAACCGCCTTGCCGGTTAAAGAGCCAACCGATACCGTAGTCACATCGCCATGTTGCTGTTCATCCGGCGCTTGTCTCTCTCCGACCGAACCACTCACGGCACAACCCGTGCCACCACCCACAAAAGGATCTTCTCATGCCTCTGCCCGATCTCACTTTACAACGACTGGATGGTACCCCCTATCCGCTGGCTCAACTGGCGGGCAAGGTGGTGCTGGTGGTCAATGTGGCCAGTCGCTGCGGCTTTACCCCCCAATATGAAGGGCTTGAAACGCTCTATCAGGAGCTCGGTCCCAAGGGGCTGGTGATCCTGGGCTTTCCCTGCAACCAGTTTGGCAATCAGGAGCCGGGGGATGCGGACGAGATCGCCCGCTTCTGCTCCCTCGACTATCCGGTCAGCTTCCCCATCATGGCCAAGTGCGATGTCAACGGCGAGCATGCCCACCCCTTCTACCAGTGGCTTAAAAAACAGAAGCCGGGCTTTCTGGGGCTGGAAAACGTCAAATGGAACTTCACCAAGTTCCTGATCGATCAGGAGGGCAACGTGGTGGAGCGCTTCGCCCCCCAGACCAAACCGGAGAGTCTGGCCGAGCAGATCCGCGAGATGCTCTGATGCTCCCGCGCCGTTTTGCGCCACGGCTTTTAAGCGATTGTGTGGCGGCCGGTGCGACAGCTACTGCGCAGCGGCCGCTCTTTTGCTATATTACGGCCCCACTATCTTTTCCATATCGTGGCTGGCCCTAACGCGCTGGCTGCCCGTTGAGCCTAAGGCTCATCTCAGGAGTTTCTCTCGAACATGTCATTCAACGAACTGGGTCTGTCTCCGCACATTCTGCGGGCCGTCAAGGAGCTGGGTTACGAACAGCCAACCCCCATCCAGCAGCAAGCGATTCCGGCCATTCTGGCCGGTCAGGATGTGCTCGGCGGCGCTCAGACAGGCACAGGCAAAACGGCCGGTTTCACCCTGCCGATGTTGCAGCGTCTGCTGGCCAACCACGGCCGTGGCCGTCGTCAGGTGCGCGCACTGGTACTGACCCCGACCCGCGAACTGGCGGCACAGGTGGGCGAGAGCATCATCAAGTATGCCCACCACCTGCCGTTCAAGACTTTGATCGCCTATGGCGGTGTCAGCATCAAGCCCAATCTGGACGCCATCAAGCTGGGTGTGGACATTCTGGTCGCCACCCCGGGCCGTCTGCTGGATCTGCTGACCCAGGGCGCCCTAACCCTGAGCCAGCTGGAAGTGCTGGTGCTGGATGAAGCGGATCGCATGCTCGACATGGGCTTCATCGTCGATATTCGCCGCATCATGAAGGCGCTGCCTGCAGAGCGGCAAACCCTGCTCTTCTCCGCCACCTTCTCAAGCGAGATCAAGGCGCTGGCGGATGATCTGCTGAACGACCCCACCCTGATCGAGGTGGATCCGAGCAACACTGCCGCCGAACAGGTGACCCAGCGGATCATTCAGGTGGATCGGGAACGCCGCCGCGAGCTGCTCTCCCACATGATTGGCCGTGGCAACTGGCAGCGGGTGCTGGTGTTTGTCCGCACCAAGCAGATCGCCGACCGCCTCGCCCAGCAGATGCAAAAAGATGGCCTCAATACCGTGGCGATCCACGGTGACAAGAGCCAGGGTGCCCGCAACCGGGCGCTGGCCGATTTTCGCAGTGGCGAGGTGCGGGTGCTGGTGGCAACCGATATCGCCGCCCGCGGTCTCGATATCGATCAGCTGCCCCACGTGATCAACTTCGAACTGCCCCAGATGGCGGAGGATTACATCCACCGTATCGGCCGAACTGGCCGTGCCGGTCGTGGCGGCGAGGCGATCTCGCTGGTGAGCCATGATGAACTGGGTCAGCTCAAGGCCATCGAAGCCCTGATCGGCCAATCCCTGACCGTGGAGATCCTGGAAGGGTACGAGCCAAGCGGCAAGCCGAGTCGTCAGACCCTGCCGGGCAGCAAGCCGGTGCAGAACCCGCCTCGTGAGCGCGGCCATGCCAACGCCAAGAGCAACAATGCCAAAGGCAAGCCTGCCGCTGGCAAGGGAAAGGCCAAAGGCGATGCCGCCAAGAAGCCCGCCCCGGCCCGCAAGCGGGAAGTGGTGGGCGAGGATATCGGCTTTACGCCGATGCGCCGCCTGCCCAAGGCGATGCG
>NZ_JRGK01000094.1 GCF_000764645.1 Aeromonas finlandensis | reverse complement strand
GCACTATATTCTGCATGATTTGGTATACTACGCCTCTTGGTTACATCAATATTTAGCCCCATCCATTATTACTTGGATTGAGCAACACGACATCCTGAACACCGCTAAGTTACTTTATAGTATTGATATTATAATGAGCGGAAATATAGATGATGCAACTCTTTCTAAGCTAGCTAGATCAAAAATTTACACTGGTGAACTAAAAGAGCAAGTATCACTGTGGTTTGCTCTATGGGTAGATATTAATGCTGAAGACGCGATACCCTCTGTCGAGAAATGGTTATCTAGTCTTCCAGAGAAAGAAGCATCTCATGAGGCACAACTATTTATAACTAACTTGATGGGGACGCGACAAACCTCAAGAATTAGAGTCAGCCGCTTTTCCTTCCGCAATGTCAAACATCTCAAGGCACTTTACGTTCTTATGCATCGATACATTCGAGCACAGGATGATATCGATCGTGCGGGTAAGGGCGTCTACTCACCAGGGCTGCGTGACGATGCACAAGATGGCCGAGATACCCTATTTAGGTTGTTATCCGAAATACCTGGTAAGGAGACATATGTTGCTCTGACAGAATTAGCGAAGGATCATCCGGATGCCAACTATCGCCCTTGGATGCAGAAGCTCGCTTACAAGCGTGCTGAAGAAGATGCTGATCTAGAACCGTGGTCGGCACAACAAGTAAGGGATTATGACCGATCTCAAGTGAGAACTCCAACGACACATGCGCAGCTTTTCGATCTCGCCGTTGACCGTTTGATTGATTTGAAAGCTTGGATCGAACGTGGCAATGATAGTCCCTACCAAACTTGGCAGAGGGTTGACGGGGAAACCGAGATGCGAAACTTAGTGGCAGGTTGGCTTAACGGTAAGTCTTTGGGGCGATATAGCTGCGCTCAAGAAAACGAGTTTCCAAATAGACAGAGACCTGATATTTGGTTACAGAGTCCGCAGGTGAACTCTGCTGTCCCAATTGAGTTGAAGGTTCTTGATAAAGGTTGGTCTGGCCCAGCACTCTGTGAGCGACTGCGTAATCAGCTTGTCGGGGACTATCTACGTGAAGAAACAGCAGGTTGTGGTGTCATGCTTTTGATTTGGCAGGGGAGGTCTAGTCAATTGAACTGGCAGATTGATGACAAACTAGTTACACTCCAAAATTTGGCTGAAGCACTAGAGTCTTATTGGCTGACTATCGCTAACAATTATCCTAGAGTTGTCGCTATTAAAGTGATAACGATCGACCTTACAGTTAGAAGTATGAAGTCGAAATATTGAACGGTAATTAGTTTGTTTTTTTGATGGCAGGGAATATGATCCTTTTGAAAAAATTTAATAAATGGCACTAAAGACACGATAGTTTTTAATTTCAATGGGCATCTAACTAGGTGTCACCAAAATGGTGGCACCAATACCACGGTCGTATGCATTATCCAACTGGCTGTCCATTCGGGTTTTGTTTGGTGGTGTAATTTGAGTGATTTGTCATCTTTTTGCGGTTGAAAGCTCGGACTGTTCTGCAGCATTTGCGGGCATTGGTGACTTGACGCCAAATGTCTCTGCTGGGCAGGAAGTTGACTTTTATCAGGCCACGTCCTACACCAGAAACAGACCTACAGACATTTGCGACTAGTGTCACCGGTGGTTGGCAATAGCGCATATTCCTATGATGTTGTTCAAGTGTTGATGCACAGTCTGTCAATATGTTGAGCACCAAGTACAGCCGACTCTCTTTTAGGAGGGGCTGTCGCCCCCCTCCTGCGCAAATGCAATTCATGCTTAGAGAAACTACCAAGGTCGTTAGCCGTCGACAGACACATATTTGGACTACCTCTAAACCTGTTTTGGCGTTGTGGTGCACTGTTTTCCACTACACGGGGGATTGAATGCTATGGGCTGCTTGCTCCAGCCCACAAGGATACCGCCAAGATGCGCACCGACAACTCCAGCAGTAGTATGTTGCGCGGTCGCTCTGACATCATCGTAGAAGGCCGGTATCGTCTCAGCCGGAGTAGGCACGTGCCATGATCCATGAACCCATCCAGTCATGATGTGTAGTGACGCTGCGTTTTGTGTCGGGTGGCGTACCCCTGTCGACCCGTGTGCATTGTCGGGGCCGAACGAATAGATCAGGCGGCAGTACCGGTCCACTCCGCGGAATGGATTTGGCGCAGCGGCCCCTCCATTAAGGTTTGCTCCATGATGAGGGACTACCACAGCAATAGGGTTCGTAGGCGCTAATGAGGGGGCAATATGCATATAGTTGCAGTCGCCAGTTAGTAGCCAGGTTCTACTAGATTTTAAATTTTGGTTCTCCACTACGGCAACAATTCCGGAGTTATTTCTGCCACTTCCGGTGCCAAGTGCCAATCGGAGGCTTTTTTTCTTGGGGAGTGCGACCGTAGCAACAATTCTTGGGCGCGGATTGTAGATGAAGAGTCTACCACCTTGGGCAATGATGTCATTTGCAAAGGCAATGTGTAGTGGCCCGACAGTTTGTAGCGGTGCAATCCATGTACGCAAAAGTGCGGGATAAGTTGGCGGAGTACTGACTGCAGTCGCGTACGCACCAGCCCAATGATCTGCATCCCAGTGTGACAGTATAATTGGCGGGCAGAGTGTAAAGCAGAAAAGCAGGGGCGCCGGCGTCGTGTGCTTGTTACGGTATACCCCAGCACCAAGGTCAAAGTAGAGCGATGGTAGCGGATGACAAGAGTCTAATGAATTCGACTTGAGTAAAGCGTTTGCGTTTCCCTGCCCGACATCGTAGACAGCGAGCATGTCTGCGTTAGTTTTCTTGAGGGTTTCTTGAAGGTCAACCTCCGATACCTTTTGAAAATGCTGTAGCGAGAATATTCTTTTCAGTGCATCGGCATGAACAGGTGCCGGCATCATTCCCTTAACAAATGCGCGAACTGATGGTGCGAATAAGCCCGGATAGATTAGTGCAGGCGTGAAGCCTTTATGGTCGGTTGAAGACACCTCGAACCTAAACCATTCGCCCTCCAATGCTTGCGCACCAGTGTTCGTATCTACCCCTTCGTAGTCAGGCAAGAATGAAAGTCCAAATGGATTTGTTCCGGCATCTAATTCTACTTCAATGCGAAATAGTGGGGCGCTTTCAAAGATGCTTGGAGTTCCTGGTGCAGGGGAAACTTGGCGCTTCCATGCCGCAGCTGCTTTCTTTGGACTATTGATGTCAAATCGCGGATCTTTTTTTGCTTGGTCGTTCAGCCATGTGATGTCAATTG
>NZ_JRGK01000093.1 GCF_000764645.1 Aeromonas finlandensis | reverse complement strand
GGTTGCAGATGCTCCGCTGGTTAAAGTGGATGCCGCTACGCTGAAAGTGGGCCAGGATGTGCGCGTCGTTATGGGTAAATTCCCGGTTCCGGCAACCATCAAGGAAGTAACCAAGGACGATGTACAGGTCCAACTGCAGACCGGCATGATGGTGCGGGTCAAATCAGAGCACTTGGTTCTCTAAGGAGACAAATGTTGAAGCATGGCGTAATTCGTTTTTCCCTCGTTGCCTGTAGCTTGGCGCTTGCCGGGCTTGCACAGGCCATCGAGCCGGTGCTCAAGGAGAGTGATTTGCCTGTGTTGGCTCAAGAGAGCCAACATGCTACGGCCAGCAAGCGAATTACCAATCTGTTTACCCGCTCGCACTACAAACAGTTCAAGCTGGACGATGCCTTTTCCTCCGTGATTTTCGACAAGTATCTGGAGAATCTGGACTACAGCCGTAACCTGTTTTTGGCCTCTGATATCAGCCGTTTTGAAAAGTACCGTAACGGTTTTGACACCGACCTCGAAAGAGGCCGTCTGGCACCCGCCTACGAGATGTTCAACCTGAGTCAGCAGCGGCGTTATGAGCGGTTCGAATACGCCCTCAAACTGCTTGATACTCCTTTCGATTTTACCCAGACCGACAACTATGTGTTTGATCGGGAAGGGGCGGCTTGGCCCAAAGATGAAGCAGAGCTCAACGAGCTATGGCGTCAGCGGGTCAAGTTCGATGCCCTGAGCCTCAAGCTCAGCGGCAAGGAGTGGCCCGAGATCAAGGAGCTGCTTGGCAAGCGTTACAACAACGCCATCAAGCGGATGTCCCAGACCGAGAGCGAAGATGTCTTCCAGCTCTTCATGAACTCCTTCGCTCGCGCCATCGAACCGCACACCAGTTACCTCTCACCGCGCAGTGCCGATCGTTTCAACACCGAGATGAACCTCTCGCTGGAGGGGATTGGCGCCGTGTTGCAGGCGGAAGATGACTTTACCGTTATCCGCTCTCTGGTACCCGGTGGCCCGGCTGCTAAATCCAACAATCTGAAGCCCGATGACAAGATCACCGGGGTAGGGCAGGAAGATGGCAAGATTGTCGATGTGATCGGCTGGCGTCTTGATGACGTGGTCGAGCTCATCAAGGGGCCAAAAGGGAGCAAGGTCAAGCTGGAGATCCAGCGTGGCAAGGGTGCAACCGCCAAGACCGAGCATATCGAGCTGACCCGCGACAAGGTTCGCCTTGAAGACAGGGCTGCCAAGTCCAAGGTGATTAACGCCGAAGGCAAGAAGATTGGCGTCATCGAGATCCCGAGTTTCTACGTCAATCTGCACGACGACGTGATCAAGGAGCTCTCCAGCCTGAACAAGAAGAAGATCGATGGTTTGATCATCGATCTGCGCGGTAACGGCGGTGGCGCCCTGACCGAAGCCTCCGCGTTGAGCGGTCTCTTCTTCGGCAGTGGTCCCGTGGTGCAAATTCGTGATCACATGGGCCGTATCACGGTCAATGGCGATGACGATGGCAACGTCTATTACGGCGGCCCCATGTCGGTGATGATCGATCGCTACAGCGCCTCGGCCTCCGAGATCTTTGCTGCTGCCATGCAGGATTATGGTCGTGCCCTGATCCTGGGTGAAAACTCGTTCGGCAAGGGGACGGTGCAGCAGCATCGCAGCCTCGCCAAGGTCTATGACTTCTACGAGCAGCCGCTGGGTCACGTGCAGTACACCATCGCCAAGTTCTACCGGATCAACGGTGGCAGCACCCAGAACAAGGGCGTTGCGCCGGATATCAGCTTCCCGACACCGGTTGCGCCGCAAGAGACGGGTGAGAGCCGCGAGTTCAACGCCTTGCCGTGGGACAAGATTGCCTCCGCCAACTACGAGAAGCTCGGCAACTTCGCCAGCCAGCTATCAAAGCTGAAGTCAGCGCACGATGCCCGGATCGCCAAGGATCCCGAGTTTGCCTATGTGATGCAGGACATCGCCGACTACAAGGAGGAGAAAGACAAGAAGTCGGTCTCCCTCAACGAGGCTGAGCGTGTTGCAGAGCAGGCGAAACAGGATGAGAAAGCGCTCAAACGTACCAACGAGCGTCTGGCACGTCTTGGCAAGCAGGCGGTGAAGAGTCTGGATGAACTGCCCGCTGATTTTGAAGCGCCCGATGAGTATCTCATCGAAGCGGCCAATATCACGGCGGATCTGGCCAAGGTCAGCAAACGCAGCTGACAAGGCTATCCATAATGCACAAGGGCGACTCGGGTCGCCCTTTCTTTTTGTCTGGCGTATCTGACGTAATGCAAATTGTTTGACCCCGCCAGTTGGTTGTGACAGCCTCTTTCTCGCCTTTAACAAGCGTGGAAGCAGACAATAATGACCGATCACTCCCAGGCCATGACGGCCAAATATCGCCAGGATTATCAGGCGCCGCTCTACTGGATCGATACCATCGACCTCGATTTCCAACTGCAGGAGCCGCTTACCCAAGTCACCGCCATCACCCGCATTCGCCGCAACGGCGAGCACAATGCGCCGCTGATCCTCGATGGCGAGCAGCTGACCCTCAAGAGCGTTGCCATTGATGGCATTCCCTATGACCACTACGAGCAAGGCGAGAGCAGTCTGACCCTGTTCAACCTGCCTGCCGAATGTGTGCTGACTATCGTCACCCTGCTGGATCCGGCCGCCAACACCGCGCTGGAAGGGCTTTACAAGTCTGGCGATGCCTACTGTACCCAGTGTGAAGCGGAGGGCTTTCGCCGCATTACCTACTATCTGGACCGCCCCGACATTCTGGCGCGTTACAGCACCCGCATTACCGCCGACAAAGCTCAATTCCCCTTCCTGCTCTCCAACGGCAACAAGGTCGATAGCGGTGATCTGGATGGCGGTCGCCACTTCGTGCAGTGGCAGGATCCTTTCCCCAAACCGAGCTACCTGTTTGCGCTGGTTGCCGGTGATTTCGATGTGGAGCGCAGTCACTACACCACCAAGAGCGGCCGCAAGGTGGCCCTCGAGATCTTCGTCGACAAGGGCAACCTCGACCGCGCCGGTTTTGCCATGGAGAGCCTCATCAACTCCATGCGCTGGGACGAGCAGCGTTTCGGCCTTGAGTATGATCTCGACATCTACATGATCGTCGCGGTGGACTTCTTCAACATGGGCGCCATGGAGAACAAGGGGCTCAACATCTTCAACTCCAAATTCGTGCTGGCCAATCCGGCTACTGCCACCGACAGCGACTACCACGGTATCGAGCGGGTGATCGGTCACGAATATTTCCACAACTGGACCGGCAACCGTGTCACCTGTCGTGACTGGTTCCAGCTCAGCCTGAAAGAGGGGCTGACGGTATTCCGGGATCAGGAGTTCTCCTCCGATCTGGGCTCCCGCGGCGTCAACCGCATCAACAACGTGCGTACCGTGCGCGGCCCGCAGTTTGCCGAAGATGCCGGCCCCATGGCGCACCCCATCCGTCCGGATGTGGTGATCGAGATGAACAACTTCTACACCCTGACCGTCTACGAGAAGGGGTCGGAAGTGATCCGCATGATGCACACCCTGCTGGGAGAAGATGCATTCCAGGCCGGTATGCGTCTCTACTTCGAGCGTCACGACGGCTCGGCCGCCACCTGCGATGATTTCGTGCAGGCGATGGAGGATGCCTCCGGCGTGGATCTCGGCCGTTTCCGCCGCTGGTACAGCCAGTCCGGCACGCCAGAACTGACCGTCACTGACGAGTACGATGCCGCCAGTGGTATCTATCGCCTCCATGTGAGCCAGCATACCCCGCCGACTCAGGATCAGCCGCAGAAGCTGCCGCTGCACATCCCACTCGACATTGAGCTCTATGACCAACAAGGTGCCGTTATTGCGCTGCAATATCAGGGCAAGGCCATCGGCAACGTGCTCGATGTGCTGGAAGCAGAGCAGACCTTCGTGTTCGATCAGGTGCCGGTCAAGCCGGTTCCCTCCCTGCTGCGGGACTTCTCCGCGCCGGTCAAGCTGCACTATGACTACAGCGATGAAGCGCTCGCCTTCCTGATGCGCTATGCCCGCAACGAGTTTGCCCGCTGGGATGCGGCCCAGATGCTGATCAACAAGGCGGTCATCGAAGGGGTGGCGCGGGTACAGCACGGGCAGGGGGTTGAGCTCTCCCAGACCCTGCTGGCCGCCTTTGTCGCCATTTTGGACGACAGCGAGCTGGACTTGGCCCTCAAGGCGGAGCTGCTGGCGCTGCCCGGTGAGGCGACCCTGGCCGAGCTGTTCGAGGTGGCCGATATCGATGCCATCCATCAGGTGCGCGACGCGATCCACACCCGTCTTGCCGAGGCCTTTGGCGCGCGCTTGGCGGCTACCTATCAGAGCCTGCGTCTGAATGGTTATCAGGTGGTGCACGCCCACATGGCCAAGCGGGCCCTCAAAGGGGTGGTGCTCGGCTATCTGGCGGCGCTGGACGCGGAGCATGCCGATGCGCTGGTGCGCGAGCAGTATGCAACTGCCGACAACATGACCGACACCCTGGCGGCGTTGCAGGTGGCCAACGGCTATCTGTTGCCATGTCGCGCCACGCTGCTGGCCGATTTCGAAGGCAAGTGGGCCAAGGATGGACTGGTGCTGGACAACTGGCTGCGGCTGATTGGCAGCAAACCGGCTGCCGATGTGCTGAGCGAAGTGAAACAGGCGATGAGTCACCCCACCTTCAGCATTCGCAACCCGAACCGGCTGCGGGCGCTGATCGGCAGCTTCGCCATGAGCAATCAGGTGCAGTTCCATGCGGTGGATGGCAGCGGTTACCGCTTCCTGACCGACCTGCTGATCGAGCTCAATGAGGTCAATCCGCAGGTTGCATCTCGCCTCATCACTCCACTCATTCAGTTCAAGCGACTGGATGAGGCGCGCAAGGCCCTTATCCGCGCCGAGCTGACCCGTCTGGCCAACCTTGAGGGGCTGGCACGGGATCTGTTCGAGAAGGTAAGCAAGGCACTGCAGCAGTAAGTGTCAACGGGGCAGGGGCGTGAATGCACCTGCCCCCATTGTGTGGTTTGCCGTGTGATCAGGAGCAAGTGTGAAGCAGTTTACTTTTCGGCTCTCATTGAGCAGCGACGAGGTGATGCTGATGTATCAGGGCCATGCCAGACGCTTGGTGGTGCGCAGTGAACAGGGGCTGACCCTGGAACTTGGCATAGAAAAAATTCGGCCCTTTGTCGCCATCAATGGTGTTCATGGCTACTTTCGGCTGAAAACGCAGGATGATTACCGCTTTATCAGTCTCGAACGCATAAATTAACAAAAAACGAACAGATTACCGACTGTTTATCTGCTTTGTGTCACTATCTATCCGGCAAACTGGCACAAAGGTAGTGGGAATTTCTGTCTTTTTTGTTATTTGCAAAATTTCTCACAGTTTAAGCCGTGATCTGCACCTTGTTTTTAACATCTCATTAGCACCTTTCCTCGCCTTCCCTTATCCAAGCCATTACACTTCGCAACAACTCTGCACCAGCGGGTAACCAGGGTGGTTGCCTCTGCGTCGGTGGTTAATGTCGTCCGATAAGGAATATAAAAATGGCATTGAAAGACGCCCCTACCTCAGTTCTGCTCGAAAACGTTCTCAGCCTGATCCATCAGAAGTTGCCCAAAAACAGTGCCTCTCTGGTCGAGCGCTTCGTTGCCAAGTTTTACGGCAACATGGCGAGCTCCGACTTGCACGATCGCAATGACAGCGATCTCTACGGTGCAGCCCTGAGCCTGTGGAATGCATTCAATCAGCGCAGCGGTACCGACCCCTACATCCGGGTCTACAATCCCGAGCTGACCCGTCACGGTTGGCAATCGCCCCATACCATTGTCGAGGTGATCCTGCAGGATTCGCCTTTCCTGGTGGACTCCATCCGGATGGCGCTCAAGCGACTCAATATCACCGCCCACATGATGCTGCACCAACCGCTGCACCTCATTCGTGGCGCGGATGGTAAGATTGGCGCCATTCTGGAGCTCGACAACACCGACGGGCAGACCTCGGTTGAAACGGCATTCCTTATCGAGATCGACCACCTTACCAGCGAGGAGCAGATGGCCGCACTGGCTGCCGAGCTCAACTCGGTGGCCGGTGAAGTGGCGCTGGCGGTCGGCGACTGGCAGCCGATGCTGGCCAAGCTCAATGAGATCATCGACGAGCTGCCCAAGCGCAAGAGTCCGGTGAGCAAGGAGGAGGTGGCCTCTTGCGTCGCTTTCCTTAAATGGGTGGCTGCCCACAACTTCACCCTGATGGGGTATCGTCGTTACGACGTCAAGGCGGTGGAGGGGGATCACGAGATCCTGCCGCAGGCCAGCTCCAGCCTGGGCCTGATGAAGAATTCCATCAAGGAGGTGGGTCAGCGCCTTGGCAACATGCCTGCCAGCGCCCGTCATGCCGCCCTGAGCTCTGACTTGCTGATCCTCACCAAATCCAACAGCAAGTCCCGGGTGCACCGTCCGGCCTATGTGGATTACATCGGCATCAAGCGCTTTGACGAGCACGGCAAGGTGGTGGGGGAAGATCGCTTCATCGGTCTCTACGCCTCTTCCATCTACAACACCAGCGCAACCCAGATCCCGCTCATCAGCCATCGCCTCGAACACATCATGGCCGCCTCCGGACACGAGAGGGGCTCCCACGCCTACAAGGCGCTGCTCAACGTGCTGGAAACCTATCCCCGCGATGAGCTGATCCAGGCCCGCGAAGAGGAGCTGCTGGCCACCGGTCTCGGCGTGCTGGAGATGCAGGAGCGGGACATGCTGCGGCTGTTCGTGCGTCGGGATGTTTACGGTCGCTTCTTCTCCTGCATGGTCTATGTCACCAAGGAGCGCTACAACACCGCGCTGCGGATCAAGACCCAGCAAATTTTGCAGAAATATTTTGGCAGCAACGAAGAGGTGGAGTTCAACGTCTACTTCACCGAAGGCGTGCTGGCGCGGACCCACTACATAGTGCGGGTCAACAACAACAACGTGGATGTGGATGTGAACGAAGTACAAAACAACCTGATTGAAGCGGCCCGCAGCTGGGACGACCGACTCGACTCCGTGCTGCTCTCCCACTATGGCGAGGCCCGTGGCAACGAGCTGCGCCGCCGTTTCAGCACTGCTTTCCCCCGTGCCTACAAGGAAGATGTGCTGCCGGGCTCTGCCGTGGCCGATATCATGGCGCTTGATAACCTGAGCGAAGCCGAACCGCTGGGCATGCTATTCTACCGCGCGCAGGAGGAGGAGAACGACCGTCGGGTACGACTCAAGTTGTTCCATCGCACCGAGCCCATTCACCTCTCCGACGTGCTGCCGATGCTGGAGAACATGGGGCTGCGGGTGATCGGCGAGACCCCGTATCAGGTTCGTACTCCGAGTGGCGATCTGTTCTGGATCCTCGACTTCTCCATGCTGCTGCACGGCGAGCAGCCCTTTGATCTGGCCCAGAGTCAGCAACGCTTCCAGCAGGCCTTTGCCGCCATCTGGAACAAGCAGCTGGAAGATGATGGCTTCAACCGGCTGGTGCTGGGGGCGGGCCTTACTGGCCGTCAGGTCTCTGTGCTGCGCGCCTATGCCAAATACATGCGCCAGACTGGCGTATCTTTCAGCCAGTCCTATATCGAAGAGACCCTGACCCGTTACCCCGATATCGCCCAGCTGCTGTTTACCCTGTTCGAACAGCGTCTCGATCCGGCCGGCAAGCAGGACGCCAAGGCAGAAGCCAAGCTGCACGAGGAGCTTGCCGCCAAGCTGGATCAGGTAGCCAACCTGGATGACGATCGCATCATTCGCCGCTATGTGGAGATGATCGACGCCACTCTGCGCACCAACTACTACCAGCTGGACAAAGCGGGCAACATCAAGCCCTACATCTCCTTCAAACTGGCTCCCTCCAGCATCACCGACATGCCGCTGCCGCTGCCGAAGTTCGAGATCTTCGTCTACTCGCCGCGGGTGGAAGGGGTGCATCTGCGCTGGGGCAAGGTGGCCCGTGGCGGCCTGCGCTGGTCCGATCGCAAAGAGGACTTCCGCACCGAAGTGCTGGGGCTGGTGAAAGCCCAGCAGGTCAAAAATACCGTGATCGTGCCGGTGGGGGCCAAGGGCGGTTTCTACTGCAAACAGATGCCGGTGGGGGCAGCCCGCGCCGTCATTCAGGAGGAGGGCAAGGCCTGTTATCGCCTGTTTATCCGCGGCCTGCTCGATGTGACCGACAACATCATCGGCGGCGAGGTGATCCCGCCGACATCCGTGGTGCGCCACGACGAGGATGATTACTACCTGGTGGTCGCTGCCGACAAGGGCACCGCCACCTTCTCCGACATCGCCAACGAAATAAGCCTCGAGTATGGCCACTGGCTCGGCGATGCGTTCGCTTCCGGCGGCTCGGTCGGTTACGACCACAAGAAGATGGGCATCACCGCCCGCGGTGCCTGGGAGTCGGTCAAGCGCCATTTTCGCGAGATTGGCGTCAACTGCCAGACCACTGATTTCACCTGCGTCGGGATTGGCGACATGGCGGGGGACGTGTTCGGCAACGGCATGCTGCTCTCCGAGCACACCCGGCTGGTGGGCGCGTTCAACCACATGCACATCTTCGTTGATCCCACTCCGGATGCGGCCAAGAGCTTTGTCGAACGCCAGCGCCTGTTCGATCTGCCGGGCTCCAGCTGGGATGACTACAACCGCGAGCTGATATCACAGGGGGGCGGCATCTTCCTGCGCTCCGCCAAGTCCATCAAGCTCAGCCCCGAAATGCAGACCCTGCTTGGCAGCGACAAGGCCAGCATGGCCCCGAACGAGTTGATCAAGGCACTGCTTTGCCTCAACGTCGATCTGCTGTGGAACGGCGGTATCGGCACCTATGTGAAGAGCGCTCGCGAGAGCGATGGGGAAGTGGGCGATCGCAGCAATGACGCACTGCGGGTCAATGGTCGCGATCTGCGGGCCCGTATCGTCGGCGAGGGGGGCAACCTCGGCTTTACCCAGCTCGGTCGGGTGGAGTACGCCAGCCAGGGCGGTCGCATCAACACCGATTTTACCGACAACGTGGGCGGGGTGGATTGCTCCGACAACGAGGTGAACATCAAGATCCTGCTCAACCAGTTGGTGGCCGCAGGGGACCTGACCCTCAAGCAACGCAATCAGATGCTCTACGAGATGACCGACGACGTAGCGCAGATCGTTATTACCAACGCCTATCGCCAGTCCCAGTCCATCTCGGTCACCAGCTTCCGCGGTTCTGAACAACTAAAAGAGCAGCAGCGCTTTATTCAGGGGCTGGAGCGGGAAGGCAAGCTGGACCGGGCGCTCGAGTTCCTGCCCTCCGATGAGGAGCTCTCCGAGCGGATGGCGGCCGGGCAGGGGCTGACCCGTCCCGAGCTGGCGGTGCTGGTGGCCTACGGCAAGATGGTCCTGAAAGAGCAGCTCAACTGCCCGGAAGTGACCGACGAGCCCTTCCTCGCCAACATGCTGGTCACCAGTTTCCCGGCCAAGGTGCAGCAGCAGTTTGGTGCCCAGCTGGCCGATCACCCATTGCGCTCCGAGATCATCGCGACCCGGGTGGCCAACATGCTGGTCAACGACATGGGGCTCAACTTCGCCAGCCGGATGAAGGACGAGACCGGCGCCTCTGTGGCGGAAGTGGCCTGCTGCTTTGCCATGGCCCGCGAAGTGTTTGGCATGAACCAGTTGTGGCGCGATATCGAAGGGTGCGACAACCTGGTGGGTGCCCAGACCCAGCTCGAGCTGATGTTCTACAGCCGCCGCATCGTGCGCCGCGCCACCCGCTGGTTCCTGCGCGCCCGCAATCGCAGTTGGAGCATCAGCGAGAACATCGCCTTCTTCCGTCCGGCGTTCGAGACCCTCGGCACACACCTCTACGAGGTGATGGATGAGAGCGAAGTGGCAGAGCATCGTCAGGCTGTTGCCAAGTGGATGGAGAAACAGGTGCCTGAGGCCATTGCCCGTCAGATCGCCCATATGAGCAGCCTCTTCTCCAGCCTGGATCTGGCGCAGATTGCCGCGGAGCACCAGACCGACATTCTGCGCGCCGCCAATGTCTACTATCGCCTCGGGGCCAAACTGGATCTGCACTGGTTCCTCGAGCAGATCAACCATCAGCCGGTTGGCAACCACTGGCAGGCGATGGCGCGGGCCTCTTTCCGCGAAGATCTGGACTGGCAGCAACGCAGTCTCACTTCTGTGGTACTGGAAGGGTGCAAAGATCAGGGAGAATGCGCTACCATACTGGCCGACTGGATTTCGGAGCATGAGCAACTCTTGTCCCGTTGGACCCATATGTTGGCCGACTTCAAGACCACCAGTACCCACGAGTTCGCCAAGTTCTCGGTGGCCTTGCGAGAGTTGAACCTGCTCCAGTTGAATTGCCGGGCACTTTAATTGCCAGATTAAGGCATAACACCGGCATTACACCCAAAGCCCCGGCCAGTTGCCGGGGCTTTCTTTAAGGAGCAAAGATGTTGTACCCCATCGCAAGGCATTTCCTGTTCAAGCTCAATCCGGAACAGGCTCACGATCTCTCCATGAAATATTTGCCCCGCCTTCTCGGTACGCCACTCGATTGTTTCTTCCGCCAGAATTTGCCGAAACGCCCCGTCACTGTTATGGGGCTTTCTTTTGCCAATCCGGTGGGATTGGCGGCCGGTCTGGATAAAGATGGGGAGTGCATTGACGCGCTGGGCGCCATGGGATTTGGCTTTATCGAGGTCGGTACCGTCACCCCCAAACCCCAAAGCGGCAATGACAAGCCTCGCCTGTTCCGGGTTATTCCGGCAGAGGGGATCATCAACCGGATGGGATTCAACAACAAGGGGGTGGATCATCTGGTGGCTAAGGTAAAAGAGGCCAAATATCAGGGGGTGATCGGCATTAATATCGGCAAGAACAAAGATACCCCTATCGAGCAGGGCAAGGATGATTACC
>NZ_JRGK01000092.1 GCF_000764645.1 Aeromonas finlandensis | reverse complement strand
CCCTCGCAGTTGTTGCAGATTGAGGCGCTGACCGGCCTTCACCATCAGGCTGTATTTGTCGAGATAGACCCGGGGTGCGCAGCGCAACATCAGGGTGGAGATGGGGACGATCAACACCCCCTTGCTCATCTGCGGCAGCTTGTAGAGGGTCTCGAGCCGCTGGGAGATGATGTCCTGATGGGGGGAGAAGGTGTCGTAGGGCAGGGTCTCCCAATCGGGGAACAGCAATACTGGCGCGGGTTGATCGGCCAGTTGCTTGTCTGCCAGCAAATACTGAAGCTCCTGCTCAAGGCGCAGGGCGCTCGGGGTATCGGCGGTGATGAGCAGTACCGGGCCCTTGGCTTCACTGGTGAGACGGGCTGCAATCAGCGAGAGGCTGCTGCCGACCAGTTGGCCGAGCGTGGTCTTTTGGCCCGCTTTGGCGGGCAAGGCGGGGAGTTTCATTGGCATGGTTTCGATTCTTTTAACGTTGACGTTATCTATCGCTGACGTTCGCTCTGGTTAGCGCTGACGCTCTTGGGCGCGCAGCTTGAGCTGCTTCGATTGCACGTGGAGGCTGGCGCGTACCAGCAGTTCACGGTCATCTTCGCGGATCCGCACATAGTCGAGCAGCACATGGGTGCCATGTTCGCCGCCGTCGAGCTGTTTGACCTGGCCATAGCAGTAAATGGCGGCCGCCTCTTCCCGCAGGAAGATCTTGAGGCGCACGATCTGGTGCAGGTGCGGCGCATCCCCGTGACCATGATAGGGGTGCAGGTAGGTGAGCTGACCGGCCCCGAAGCGCAGGGTGTGGAAGCGCTGCTCCGGATGATCCTGCATGGAGAGCACATAGCCCATGATCATGTCGATCTTGCGGGACTGCTGATTGACGATCTCGAGCAGGTCATGCATCGAATCGTTCTGGTTGCGCAGCAGGCGAGTGGTCACCAGATCGATGGAGGTAATGGCCGAGGAGATCCGAAAGGGCTCCGGCAGCTCAGCGTCCAGCTCCTCCAGCGAGGGGAGGTGGAAGTCGGCCGGCATGGGGATCACATTGACCGGCGTGGCATGAGTGACGCTGAAGAACTGTTCCTGCATGGAGGCTATCCCTTGTTGTCATGGACGGTTTCCCTTTATTATCCGGTATCTTATTTTGTTGGCAACGTACATATCCTTGAAGACCGGACTTTTTCAGCCCCTTTCGCTGGCCATCGGCCTGCGTTATGCAGGCTCGAAGCGCAGCAATCGCTTCGTCTCATTTATCTCCCTGTTCTCTACCTTTGGCATCGCCATCGGGGTTGCCGCCCTGATGGTGGTCATTTCGGTGATGAACGGTTTCGAAGGGCAGCTCAAAGGGCGCATCCTCGGGGTGATCCCCCATGTGGTGGTGACCAGTCAGGCGGGCCGCATTGATGCAGACCCGCAAGGCTTGCCGGATCTGGCCAAATTGCCCCATGTGGTCGCCTCTGCCCCCATGCTCGACAGCGAAGGGATGCTGCAAAGCCCCGGCCAGCTGACCGGGGTGAGCGTGCAGGGGATCGATCCTGCGCAATGGCCCAAGGATGACATCCTCCACAGCCAGATGCTGGGGGGGCGTCTTGATACCTTGCAGGCCGGTCACTACCGCATCGTGCTGGGGCAGGGGGTGGCACGTCGCCTCAATGTCTCCATCGGCGATCAGGTTCGTCTGATCCTGACCGAAGGGACCCGCTTTACCCCGTTTGGCCGGGTACCGGCCCAGCGCCTATTTACCGTCTCCGGCATCTTCGGGGTCGGCGCTGATGTGGATAACCAGATTGCGCTGATCGCGCTGGGGGATGCCCAGCGGCTGCTGCGGCTGCCGACAGAAACCGTCGGTGGCATTCGCCTCTGGCTCGATGACCCGTTTGCGGCCGACGAGGTGATCAAGACGCCGCTGCCGGACGGGTTGCTATGGCAGGATTGGCGCCGCGAGCGGGGCGAGCTTTTCCAGGCGGTCGCCATGGAAAAACGGATGATGGGGTTGATGCTGGTGCTGATCATCGCCGTCGCCACCTTCAACATTCTCTCCGCGCTGGTGATGGTGGTGACGGACAAGGAGGGCGAAGTGGCCATTCTGCGCACCATGGGCATGAGCGAATCGGGGATCGTCAAAATCTTCATGGTGCTTGGCGCCTCCAGCGGGGTGATTGGCGCCCTGTTTGGCGGACTGGCGGGCCTTGCGCTCTCCTTGGGTCTCAACCCTCTGCTCAATGCGGTCGGGCTCAACCTCTATATGGCGGCGGGCGGCAGTGGCTTGCCGGTGATTGTCGAGCCGGTTCAGGTCATCACCATCTTGCTGGGCGCCGTGCTGCTGAGCTTCAGTGCCACCCTCTATCCGGCGGCCCGCGCTGCACGGGTGAAACCGGCCGAGGCGCTGCGTTATGAGTAATGCCGTGAATAATACATCTTCTGTTGTTACCTCCGGTGCGAGTACCGGCGTTGTTACTGGTGCCTCTGTGGTCACTGGCGTAAGTGGAGCCCCTGTTATGAATGAAGCCGTATCCCGTGAACCTCTGCTGCGCTGCCAGGCGCTCAATCATGTCTATAAAGAGGGGGAGCTGGAGACTCAGGTGCTCAAGGGGATCGATCTCTGCGTCGCGCCCGGCGAAATGCTGGCGGTGGTGGGGAGCTCGGGCTCCGGCAAGACCACTCTGCTGCATCTGATGGGGGCGCTGGACAACCCATCCAGCGGTGCCGTGCTGTTCAAGGGGGAGGATATCCACCATTGGGACAGTCGCACCCAGGCTCGCTTTCGCAACCGCGAGCTGGGTTTTGTCTATCAGTTCCACCACCTGCTCTCCGAGTTCAGTGCGCTGGAAAATGCGGCCATGCCGCTGCTGATCGCCGGTGAGTCGGTGGCGGTTGCCACCGAAAAGGCGACCAAAATGTTGGGTCGGGTAGGGCTCTCCCATCGCTTGAACCACCGTCCCTCCGAGCTCTCCGGTGGCGAACGTCAGCGGGTGGCGATCGCCCGGGCGCTGGTCAACGAACCGAGTCTGGTGCTGGCGGACGAGCCGACCGGTAACCTGGATCACGCCAGTGCCACCGCAGTGTATGAACTGCTGTGTGAACTGAATCGTGAACTGGGCACTGCGTTTGTGGTGGTGACTCACGACTTGAGCCTGGCGGCCAAGCTCCATCGCCGGGTGACCCTGGTGAGTGGCGTGATGGCGGAGGTTGCCTGATGTTCAAACCGCTGCCCCTCTTTCTGGGCCTGCGTTACAGCCGCTCCCGCCGTCGCAACGGGTTTATCGCCTTTATCTCAGCCTCTTCCCTGATCGGTATCGCCCTCGGGGTGATGGCGCTGATCCTGGGCCTCTCCGCCATGAACGGTTTCGAGCGGGAGCTCAAAGACAGGGTGCTCTCCGTGGTGCCACAAGGTGAGCTGGACGCCGTCGAGCGGCCGCTGCCGGATTGGCCCCGTCTTCGTGACTACCTGCTGGCCCAACCGGGCGTCGAGGCCGCTGCGCCGGTCATTCGCCTCAATGGCCTGCTGGAGCACGGCTCCGCCCTCAAGGGGGTGCAACTGCGCGCGGTATTGCCGGAGCTGGAAGCCAATTTGTCGGATGCGGGCAAATACATGACGGGCCGCGGCCTGCGTGAGCTGCAACCGGGTGAGCGTGGGGTGATCCTTGGCAAGACCATTGCCGACAAACTGGGCGTCAAGGTGGGTGACACTCTTGGTTTGTTGTTGCCACAAGGGGGTGATCAGACCGGGATCAAGAATCCCCGGCGCGAAGCCCTGACTGTGGTGGGGCTGCTGGAGATCGGCGGTCAGCTCGACGGGTTGCTCGGCTTTATGCATCTGGCTGATGCGCAAGCGATCACCGGCATGGGCAGCGATGTGGAGGGTTTCAGCCTGCGGGTGAGCGATGTGCTCAAGGCGCAATCCATCACGGTAGCCGCCGCGCAGCAGTTCCCCCATCACGTCTATATCCGCAGCTGGATGAACAGCCAGGGTTACCTCTATCAGGACATCCAGATGGTGCGTACCGTCATGTATGTGGTGATGCTGATGGTGGTGGCCGTCGCCTGCTTCAATATCGTCTCCACCCTGGTGATGGCGGTGAACGAGAAGCGCAGCGAGATTGCCATCCTCAAGACCATGGGGGCGAGCCCCGGCCAGATCCGGCTCACCTTCGTCATTCAGGGGATGGTCAACGGGGTGGCCGGCGCGTTGCTCGGTGCGCTGCTGGGCGGACTGCTCTCCAGCAAGCTGACCCAGATCCTGAGCGTTGTCGAAAAGCTCATCGGTCACCGCTTCCTCAACCCGGATATCTACTTCATCGACTTCTTGCCGACCGAGTTGCATATGCAGGATCTGCTGATCGTGACTGGCGCTGCCATCCTGATGAGTCTTGTGGCGACCCTTTACCCCGCCTGGCGGGCGAGCGGTCTGGTGCCGTCCCGCGAGCTGGGCCACTGATGACCCGCATCTAATTCGCCATAAATAACGAAGGGCCCGCCGGTGCAAACCGGCGGGCCCTGCTGTTTTCAGGTCGCGTGGACTGGCTTAGTGAGCGTTCAGCTCATCGAGCGGCAGGGAGAAGCTGGCCACGAAGGTATCGATAAAGTAGCGCATCTCATCGCTCATTCGCACCGCCAGCATCGCCTCGAGGCGCTTGCGAGCCGGTTCGAATTCCCGGTTGCCCGCGTTGATCTCCTCCAGACACTTGGTATAGGCACAAAGGGTGTCAGCATCTTTTACCAGCCTTGCCAGCTCCTCATCCTGCATAGCCGAGTCGAGCAGGGGGCGAAAGTCCTCGACCAGTTCAGGTGGCAGCATGGCGAGCAGGCGCTGCTCGGCGGCCAGCTCTATCTTCTTGTACTCGCGGGCAATTTCGGGGTTGAAGTATTTGACCGGGGTGGGCAGATCGCCGGTCAGTACCTCGCTGCTGTCATGATAGAGCGCCATCACTGCGGCGCGGTCGGCATTCACGCTGCCGCCAAACAGCCGGTTTTTGATGATGCCGAGGGCATGGGCCACCATGGCGACCTGCAGGCTGTGCTCGGCAATATTTTCGGGCTGGATGTTGCGCATCAGGGGCCAGCGGTAGATCAGCTTCATGCGGGCGAGATTGGCGAAAAAGTGGCTGGGTAACATGACGGCCTCAACAAAAGAGAATAAAAAAGGGCAGACCCTAGTCTGCCCTTTTTTTCGTTGCAGGGCAGCGTCTGCCCGCGCATTTCCCGTGTTTAGCGGATATAGCGACCCGATTCAGCTTCGTGGTTGGTCACAATCATCTGGCCGATGGGGGCCAGACTGATCAGGGCCAGCTTGAGATGCTGGATACCGAACGGGATACCGATAATGGTCACAAAGCAGGCCAGCGCCGAGGCGATGTGGCCGATAGCCAGCCAGATACCGATCAGTACGAACCAGAGGATGTTGCCAATCAGCCCCAGGGTGCCGGTGCCGATATCGCTCTGGCCGGTCATGGTCTTGCGATTGACCGCCTGCTTGCCGAACGGGAAGAAGGTAAAGGTGCCGATCACGAAGCAGGCTCGTCCCCAGGGGATGCCGACCAGCGAGATAAAGCAGATAAGACCGGCCAGCCACCAGGCCAGGCCCATAAAGACACCTCCCAGTACAAACCAGAGCAGATTGAACAAGAAGCGGAAAAAGGCCATGTGAGTGACTCCAGATCATCAATTTGGCTGCCACCATAACGAGGGAGGGCAGGGGACGCAATGGTTGATTGGGTCAATAGCCATTTGGC
>NZ_JRGK01000091.1 GCF_000764645.1 Aeromonas finlandensis | reverse complement strand
GGCCAGATTTTAATAAGCGAGCCTTCATTGATGATTTGCTGTCACGTTGTTTCAAACCATTTGATGTAGCCAGTATTGATTTCCAATCTGCCATTAACGTACCATTTTTTAATGATGTAGTTAATAAGCTGCTTGATGATTGGAAAGCGGTCCCTCGTGATCGCAATAAAATTCAATCGATGATGCAGCGCCATCATGATTATTTGCTTTATTTGTTCATGAGTCGTGATAGCCATCTTTACCGTGTGTTGATAGGATCAATAAATTATTTCTATGCCAATATCATCAGTTTGATGATGGCTCATATAAATGACTCTGATGATGTGTTGGCAGAAAAGTTAAATTCAGCAATTGTTATATTGGAGGAATTCTTTACTGATGCCAAAAATATTTATTCTGGGGCGTTAGAGCGACATGATACGGCTTATTTTATAGGCCTCGATATATTTAAGTAGACGTGGGGTGTGACGTGTAACTTTTGTCACATTGCACCCATTTTTCCTAAATCAGTTATCAGCCATAAGTTAGCAACCTTAACCCCAAACGTGACTTGCTTTTGGGGTTTCATTGTAAGTAGATCAAGTGTATTAATTTTGTTTATCGCGCTCACATATTCTAAGCCTTTTTGCGTTTCACCAGCACAGCCTCATTTATCAGCGTTCCTAAGAAGAGCAGCTAACTCAACTTCCAGCCAGTCGGCCAGTCCCAGCCAGTCATGGTGCTCCTGGCAAGCCAGCAGGGCACTCACTATGGTCACGGCATTGCCTTGGTGCTCAGGGGGTAGATCATGCAATGCCTGCTCTACCAGGCTCGGTAGCTGCAGTGCACTTTCAACATGAAGGCCAAGACGAAAATTGTGTGCCAGTGCAATGCACTGCTCTGTGATAGTCATTGCATCAGCTCCGGATGATAGTCACAACCGAGCAGGGCGGCGCCGTCTCGGCTGCTGTTCCAGAATTTGACTTCCGGGTTGTTTGCCATATAGCGCTCAAGCTCGATCTGATAAGTGGTGAAATTGGGGTTGGTGCTGACGCGCTGACCATGACCATCCATTACCCAGCTGAGGGCCTGGCTGGCAACAGGACCCAAAGCACCATCATCCCAGCCGGTATGGGTCTGGCCACCGGGGAAGGCGAAGTCACAGCCGAGCAGAATGATCTCGCGACAACCCATCTTGACGGCCAGATCGACTGTGGGATGGAGCACGCTGCCTCCTTGATGGAGCAACCCTTTGGGATGAGTGTGACGAAGCTGCTCATACACGGGGCTGATGGAGTAGGCGGTAAAGCGCGGGCCTTGCCAACTTGCGAGCGTCTCATGGGGCACCATGGGGGCATATACCAGAGGCACTGAGCCGAGCCCCTGACTGGCCAGCCGATCCGGAGTCAGGGCATCGTCGATAGTAACGACCAGATCCACACTGATGCCGTAGTGTCGCAGAGGGGCGAGCGCCGTATCGACACAGAGCACCTTCCACTCGGGATGTTGTTGCAACAAGCCAGCAAGGCGAGGGAGGTGGCTTTGCAGGCTGGGACCGCTGGCGATGACCAGTGCAGTAGCATTCGGGAGTGAGCCAAATAGCGTGGCAACATCGCCATCTTCACATACAAGTGGCAGATTCTCGGCCAGTCGTCCGGTAATGCGCGGCAAGCCGGGGGAGAAACGTTGCCTGGTGTAAGCCGCCATCACTTCACTCATCAGTCGACCACGAATACGGCAGGCCGCATCTTCGGCCAGCTCCAGCTCGCTGGGGAGGGCGAAGAACGGGAGGACAATCTCCTGTTCATCTGCTGCGAGGCTCAGCTCGACCCTGGGGTCTCGCAGCCACTCATCGTGCTCAAGCAGGGCCAGCACCAGAGTGAAGAGATTGTGGTGCATGATATGGACATGGAGAGTTTCTAAGCGGGGTCGAGCCAGCAGCACCTTCTGCAGATCGCCGAGCCCGGTGCCATAAAGATGCAGCACAGGCACATCAGGGAGGGTTGCCGCTTGCAGTTCTGCCTCGGCTACCCGGTCATGGCGGCTGGTGAGCTGGATGCCATTGACCAGCAACGTGCTGCTGATGCCTTCACACAGTTCAACCTGCAGATCGCCCAGTTGTGCCACCGTGAGGTGGGCAGCAAGCCGTGGCCAACGCTGTTCGATTATCGCCAGATGGTGGCGCAGCAGCTCTTCATTCATCTTCTTCAATCCACTCCCAGTTGAGAGGCTGGTTGGCGCTCAGATCGCGGCTGACCCGCTTGCCAATGAGCCGATCGTAATCGGCGGGGGGCAGGCCGAGGGCGGGGCGCACTGATTTGATGTGCTCTGCGGTGAGCGCCTCTCCTGCCGTAATATCTTTGACCAGATAGAGGGAGCGGCGAAACGCGCGGTTGCCCTGTTCGCTTTGGGTGATCTGGTAGTCGGCTACCCCGAGCGCTGCATGGGCGGTATTGACCGAGGTAATCAGTTCGGTGAGTTCAGCCGGTTCCATGGAGAAGGCACAATCCGGCCCCCCATCGGCGCGAGTCAGGGTGAAGTGCTTCTCGATGAGGGTTGCCCCGAGCGCGGTGGCCGCAATGGCAGTGGCTGCGCCTAGGGTGTGATCGGAGAGCCCGACTTCAACGCCAAAACGTTGGCGCAGCATGGGGATGGTGCGCAGGTTGTATTCGGCGGCGGGGGCCGGGTAACCGCTGACACAGTGCAGCAGCGCCAGTTGGCCGTTGCCATGCTTGAGCGCCATCTCGACTGCGGCGGTGATCTCTGTCTCGTTGGCCATGCCGGTGGACATGACCAGTGGTTTGCCAGTCTGTGCGGCGTAGCGAATGAGGGGAAGGTCCACCAACTCGAAGGAGGCGATCTTGTAGGCTGGGCAGTCAAGGGATTCCAGCAAGTCCACCGCACTGAAATCGAACGGGCTGCTAAAGACCGTCAGCCCCAGCTCGCACCCCTTGGCAAACAGCGCCTGGTGCCACTCCCACGGGGTGTGCGCCCACTCATAAAGGTCATAGAGGCTGTGGCCATCCCACAAACCGCCGTGGATCTGAAATTCCGGTCGATCACTTTTGAGGGTGATGGTATCCGGGCGGTAGGTTTGCAGCTTGACGGCGCTGGCTCCCGCTGCTTTGGCGGCGGTCATGATAGCCAGGGCGCGGTCCAGATTGCCATTGTGGTTGGCCGACAGTTCGGCAATCACATAGGGGGTTTGTTCCTGGTTGATGGGGCGATGAGCGATCTGCATCTTTCGTCAGGTTCCTGTGCCAAGTTGCCAGCCTTGCGGCGCTTGTTGCCAGGGGGCCGGGGGCGCTATTTGCGGCGGCGCGGCAAGATAGAGGGGGAAATGGGAAAATACGTCAAGCAAACGATGTGCCAGCGCTTGCCAAACTTCAGGGGCAACGGATTGCCGGGCTTGCCATCGCAGTTGCTGACCATGGAGGGACAAGGTGAGCAGTGGCTTGTCATCATGGCGTAACTGCCACTGTTGGCTATCTGGTATCAGTTGATAATCGGATTGTGGCAGCAGCCAGGCAGTGAGGCGATCCAGCCCCAGTCCATCCACCTGCCCTTGACCACACCGGCGATAGTCATCTGCCTGTCGCTCAAGTCGTTGCAGGGCCTGCATCAGCCGCTCAGGCTCAGCCAGCTCGCTCAGGGTGAGTCGTTCGGCCAGCTGAAAGCGGGCGATCACCTCGTCGTTGAACTGCTGATTGTCGACGATGGGGACCGCCAAGGTCGGCAGGCCGAGGCAGGCCCGTTCCCAGGTCATGCCGCCCGCCGCGCCGATGGCGAAGTCGTGTTGTTGCATCAGCTGCGCCATCTGGTCGCTCTGGCGCAGCAATGTGAGCGGCAGATTGGGTAGTTCGGCGACCCTTTGTTGCAGCTCGGGCCAGAAAGGATTTGCCCCACCGGCGACCAGCGTCCAACGAATGGTATGTGCCCAGGGCAGTCGGGCCAGCGTGTTGAGGGTCGTGAGGCAGGCTCCGGCCGGGTCGGCACCGCCAAAGCAGATGAGGCCACGTTGCCACCGGCTGACCTCCTGGCGTGCAAGCTGGCGATAGGCGGGGCGCAGCAGGGCATAGTCGGTGCCCAGCAGCAGGCGACAGTCGGCAGGGGTGAGCTGCTGGTAATCGGCGGCGCTGCGCAGTGGTCCCTGATCCAGCAGCAGCTGACCGTGATGAGGGCGATCAGCCAGATCGTCGATCACCAGCAACTGACCACTGTGCATCGCCAGTGTTTGCTCGATCTGCCGATCAATCTGGTAGTGATCACACACCAGCCACGCCGGGTGCATGGTGGGCAAGGGGCCTGCATCGTCCAGAGCACAAAGAGCGTGATGCTGGTGGGAGTGCAGCAGTGGCAGCAGGTGAGTCGGTAGTTGATGGCAGAGAAAGTGGCACTCGGCGCCAGCCGTTTTCAGCCGATCGGCGATGGCCAGACAGCGCATCAGATGGCCCAAGCCGATCTCGGCACCGGCATCGAGTCGGAAGGCAACTTTAAACGCCATCTTGAGCCAGCACCTGATAAAGCAGTTCGGCCAAATGCCAATCTTCCGGCGTATCGATATCGATCACCCTGTGTCTTGGCAGAATATGGCCGATCCCCTCTCCACCGACGGGGCTGATCCCGCCCTGCCAGGCGGCCCGCGTCCCCCAATAGAACTGGCCAGCATCCTGATAGGCAGGTGCCAGATCCTGAGAACGTTTCGCCATCTGCTCCGGCCAGAAGGGGGCGACCCGGCCTTGCTCGTCCATCCGGACTGCGCGCTGGATGGGAAAGCCAAACTCGGCGACGGTATAGACAAAGGGAGCCTGGCTTGCGACTTCAGGTCATCGACCTGGATAAGCGGGACAGTGGCATAGATGCAGCAGTAGTGTTCTGCCTTAATACCTAACTGATCGAGCCGCTGGATAGTGTCGATCACCACAGGGGTTGTACCGGTGTGATCATCGGCGAGGCTTGCAGGCCGAAGAAATGGCACTTCCGCGCCGAGTTGACGAGCGACCCCGGCAATCTCCTCATCATCGGTAGAGACCACCACCTTGCTGAAACAGCCAGATTTCTGCGCCGCCTGGATGGCATAGGCGAGCATGGGTTGGCCGCAGAATGGTCGGATATTCTTGCGTGGAATGCGCTTGCTGCCACCCCGGGCAGGGATGATGGCGATGGCCATAACGGACTCTCTCTACGGAACTGTTTTGTTGAGGTGTTGGCAGGGTAATCGCTGACAACTCTTTGATTATTTTTGATATTATACTGACTTTTCATCTTGTATTATCAATTTTTACTACGGACTCGTGCCCTGACGGTCGATACCATGGGCAAGGGATGGAAGGTGGGTGGTATTCATGATGAGTTATGGTGTCGAGCTGTGTCCGATCCAGGCATGGGATTTGCCAACGCTGAGGCGTTGGCGTAACCAGGACGAGGTTCGGCGGCAGATGGTGGATCAAACCCTGATCTCCCCTCGTCAGCAGCGGCAATGGTTTGTCTCTCTCAGTGAGCGATCAGATCAACAGCATTGGGTGCTGCACTGCCGGGGCATCCGTGCCGGTTATATCAATCTGAAAGGTGAGTGCAATGCGCCACTACAAGGTCAGGCGGTGGCCGATGCGGGGCTCTATCTGGGCAACTCAACCGTGCGGCATCCCATGTTGGCCGTTGCTGCAGCCTTATCTCAGCTTGATCAGGGTTTTGATGAGTTGCACATCGGTTGTATCTGCACCCTGGTTCGGGAGAACAATCGTTCGGCACTGCGTTTGAATGAACAACTGGGTTACCGCCAGGTTGGGCAAGAGAACGGATTTTTCGCATTGGAACTGCTGCCTGCGGATTACTATGCCGCCCGTGAGCGGCTACGGAGATTTTTCAGATGACAATCGCATTGGAACAGGTTTTTGCCGAGGCGCTGGGTATTGATATCGGCAGCGTCAGCGATGGGCTGGCCTACAACAGTATCCCGCAATGGGATTCCGTCGCCCACATGGGGCTGATTGCCCAGTTGGAGGATCACTACAGCGTGTTGCTCGACACCGATGACATTATCGACATGAGTTCGGTCGGCAAGGCGCGGGAGATCTTGGCCAAGTACGGGATCGCTTTCTGATGACGAGGCTGTTGCAGGGCAAGCGGGTATTGATCACCGGTGCCGGGCGTGGCATCGGCCTTGCCATAGCCCGCCAGTTTGCCTCTCAGGGGGCCGAACTGTGGCTGGGTGGCCGTGATGAGCTTGCGATGAGCCAGCTGGCGATCGCGCTCGGTTCCGAGTTTGGCGTGCCCTGCCAGCCCCTTTGCTTTGATGTGGCCGAGCCGGTGGCGGTCAAGCAGGCCTTTCAGCAGCTGTTTGCCCAGACTCGCCAGCTGGATGTGCTGGTCAACAATGCCGGCATGCTGGAAGAGGCGTTATTGGGGATGGTGAACCAAGCCCATCTGCAAAAGACATTCAGCAACAATACCTTTAGTGTGATCTATTGCAGCCAGTATGCCGCCCGCCTGATGCAGCGCTGCGGTGGCGGCAGCATCATCAATCTCGCCTCCCTGATGGGGCAGGTGGGGGCGGCGGGGCTCAGCAGCTATGCCGGCAGCAAGGCGGCGGTGATTGGCATTACCCAGTCACTTGCCAAGGAGCTGGCCGTCAGCCAGATCCGGGTCAATGCCATTGCTCCCGGTTTTATCGATACCGATATGGCGCATGCCATCCCGGAAGATAAGTTTGCCGAGCGGGTGGCCAGCATCGCCATGGGGCGGATTGGCACGCCAGATGAAGTTGCCAAGGTGGCCCTGTTTCTCGCATCCGACTTGTCGAGCTATGTGACCGGGCAGGTGATCGGGGTCGATGGGGGGATGGTGATTTGAGCCAGCCTGATTTGTTGACACATCTGGTTGAGGGCAACAGCGAGCTCGCTTGGCGAGATCCGCATGAGGGGTGGCTCAGTTATGGTGAACTGGCCCGGCGTGTGGCGCAGTTGGCCACCACCTATCCTGCTGGCCGCCATCTGGTCTACCTGCCATTTGTGACGTCCACTCTGCATCTGCTGCACTACTTGCATGCCCTGCGTGATGGCCACGCCATCATGTTGGCCGATCCTGCTCAGGATGCCCAGTTGCACCGTGAACAGTGCCAGCGCTTTGGTGTCAGCCTGCAGGTATTGGAGGATGGGGCAGTTGCGTATCTTGGCGATGCGCCCTCACTTCACCCTGAACTGGCCATGCTGCTGCCGACATCGGGCAGTACCGGCTCCTGCAAATGGGTGCGATTGTCGCGAGCCAATCTTGATGCCAATGCCGCGGCTATCGCCGAATATCTGGCGCTGAACGGGGGTGAGCGCGCCATCACCTCGTTGCCACTGTTTTACTCCTTTGGTATGTCGGTGCTCAACAGCCATCTTTTGGCTGGCGCCTCTCTGGTGTCATGCACTGCCAGCCCCCTTGAGCGCCACTTCTGGGATGAGATCAATCGCCATCAGGTCACCAGTGTGGCGGGGGTTCCGTTTACCTTTCAGATGCTAAACCGCTTGCGTTTTGACTGGGCCCGCTATCCCAGCCTGATGACACTGACCCAGGCTGGAGGACGACTTGAGCCAGCACTGGCAAAGCAATTTGCCGAACAGGCAGCTGCGCTGGGACGCCGTTTTTTCGTGATGTATGGCCAGACCGAAGCGGCACCGCGCATTGCCTGGCTGGCGCACGATGAAGTGATGATTGCCCCGGATGCCATTGGCCGTGCCGTACCGGGCGGGCGCCTCTCTTTGCGTCATGAGTCCGGCTTTCCCGACGGGGAGGGGGAGTTGGTTTACCAAGGGCCAAATGTGATGCTTGGCTATGCCGAGCGCCCTGAAGATCTGGCGCGGGGGCGTGATATGGATGCGCTCTTTACCGGCGATCTGGCTCGTTGTGATGAGGCGGGGCGCTTCTATCTGACCGGGCGACTCAACCGTTTCCTTAAGCTGTTTGGCAAACGGGTGAGCTTGGCTGAAGTGGAAGCCTGGTTGCAGGGGAGGGGCTATTCCTGCGCTGCGACCGGCCTCGATGATCGCCTGCTGGTAGCCATCGAGGCAGACGCGGGCCCCAGTGATGCACTACAGCTGGAGCTGGCCTGCTGGCTGATGGTGCCGCCATCAAGCGTTCGCATTTATCGGCATCATTTGCCACGACGCAGCAATATGAAGATTGATTATCCTGCCCTGTTAACACAACTGGAGCAGCTATGAACAGGCTGTTTGATGCACCGGTTTTTGGGCTGCCCCAACATGAAAAAAGTGGGCTGCTCCTTGCTCGTCTGAATGAATTGACGCAGCGCCATGGGCAGGGGTGTCCAGCTTTTGCCAATATTCTGTCGGCGTTTGGCTGGGGTCAGGCCTCGACCTATCAAGAGCTTCCTTATCTGGCGGCTCGCCTGTTCAAATTGGCCCAATGGCAGAGCGTGCCGCAAGAAGAGGTATTCAAGGTGCTCACCTCCTCTGGCACTACCGGAACGCCGTCACGGATCGTGCTGGATCGGGATACAGCCGCGTTGCAGAGCAAGGTGCTGGTGAAGATCCTGCAAGAGTTCGTCGGCAAGCAGCGGCTGCCCATGCTGCTGGTGGAGCAACCCGCCCTGATTCAAAACCGCAGCGGTTTTTCAGCCCGCGGCGCCGGTGCGCTGGGGCTCTCCTTCCTTGGCCGTGACCATACCTATGCCCTCGATGAGCAGATGCGGCCCAACTGGCCGGTCATTGAGGCGTTTTGTGACAAATATGCTGGCCAGCCGGTCCTGTTGTTCGGCTTTACCTTCATGCTATGGCAATGTCTGCTGGAGCCGCTGCGTGAGCGCGGTCTGCAACTGCCGCTGACGCAGGGCACGCTTTTTCACAGTGGTGGCTGGAAGAAGCTTCAACACCTCGCGGTGGATAATCCAGCCTTCAAGCAGCGTTGCCATGAGCAGCTGGGGGTGAGTCGGGTGCACAACTTCTATGGCATGGTGGAGCAGGTGGGGTCGGTGTTTGTCGAGTGCGAGCAGGGCCATCTCCATGCGCCTCTCTTTGCTGATCTGCTGGTGCGTGATCCGCTGACCCATCGACCGCTTGGGGTCGGCCAACCCGGCTTGTTGCAGGTGATCTCAGCCATTCCCCAAAGTTATCCCGGCCACAGTTTGCTCAGCGAGGATCTCGGTGTGCTGCTGGGTGAGGATGATTGTCCCTGCGGCCGTTGTGGCCGTTATTTCCATGTATCAGGGCGTCAGCAAGGCGCCGAGGTGAGGGGATGCAGCGACACTTTCCAGTGATCCGGTCAAATGCAGAAGATGCCATGTGGCAAGCGGGGCCAGAGGTTGCTTTCGCGGCTCCCGTCAGCGGCTGGCAAGGTTTTGTCACTCGCCCGCTACCAAGTTTTGCGCCCGTCATAGGTGACTTTGTGGCTGCGCTCTCTGCACGTCTGCAGCAGGGGGGGCGAGAGAATCCGGATTTGGCCGCCTTTGGTTTTTGGTTGCGGCCGCGCCAGATTGAGGTACAGCGCAAGCGCATGGCGGGACGGGCACCGCTGGGGATGGTTTTTCATCTGGTCCCATCCAACGTGCCGACCGTCGCGTTCTACTCCTGGATCATGGCGCTGCTGATGGGTAATGGTTCCGTGGTTCGGCTCTCATCGCGCATCGACCCGGTGCAAGAGGCCATGCTGACCATCCTGAACGAGCTCTTCTCTCTGCCCGAGTGGCAAGAGATTGCCTCGCGTACTCGCTTTATCCGGTATGACCATGACGAGCGTGTTACTACCTGGCTGTCAGCCCGGTGTCGCCTTCGCATTATCTGGGGCGGTGATGAAACCATCCGTCGGGTACGCGCTATTCCACTCTCTCCTCAGGCTCAGGAGGTGGTGTTTCCTGATCGCCGTTCCATGGCGGTATTTGACAGCCAATGGCTGGCCAGCCTGAATGCTGCCAAGTGGCAGCAAACGGTCGCAGCTCTGCAACAAGACTTTACCCGTTTCAATCAACAAGCCTGCGCCTCACCCACCACGATTTGCTGGTTGGGCTCTCCCGATAGTGTGTTGCGCCGTCGTTTGCTCGAAACAGTCTTTGCCCCCTTTGCAGACAGCCCAGCCCTGATGATGGAACGCCTCATCAATAGTCAACAAAATGCCGCCCATGATGGTCAGATGCAGCTGGAGACCTTTGCTGGCGTCACCTTATTGACTCCCACCGCCTCTTTGCGACTTGCACACATCGGAGGAGGTACAGTTGCCGAGTTTGTTGCCGATACCCTTGATGAGTTGCTGTTACAACCGTGGGATATGCAGACCTGTGTCTGGGTTGGCCCAGATAAAACGCGGCTTGAGTGTGCGCTCCAGCTGTCGCCTTGCTGCCGTATCGATAGAGTGGCGAGTCCCGGACAGGCGTTAGCATTCGAATGGCTCTGGGATGGCATTGATATGCTGGTTGTCAGCAGTCGTCAGCTTGCTCGCGTTGAATAGTGGATGGCATGTCACATAAAACAAGTTAGATCAATGAATTAGCTTGGTCAGGCACAGCTCTTGCAGTAAATATTGCCATGAAGGGCAGGAAGGGTTGACTGAGACCGTGCGGTAGCCTTGCCCATTTTCTCCAATTCGCTTCTTTTTTACTCTACTTCTGGATTCTCTATGAAAGTCAGCGTACTGGTGCCGGTATATAACCTCGGGCGCTTTATCGAGCCCTGTCTGCTTAGTCTGCTGGAACAGCAAACCAATTTCGATGTTGAGGTTATTGCCATTGATGACGGCTCGAGCGATGACTCCTGGGCCATTATGCAGCGGCTGGCGTCACAATGGCCCCAGCTACGGGCACTACAGAATCCACAGAATATGGGGTTGGCCAAGACCCAAAAACGCTTGCTGAGAGAGGCGCGCGGTGAATACATCGCCTATGTCGATGGGGATGATCTGGCTCTGCCGGGCAAGCTGCAGAGCCAGGCTGATTATCTTGATACGCACTCAGGCTGCACGCTTTGTTACCACGAGGCGGAGATGTTTGAAGATGAAACCGGCGCACGGATCAAATTATTCACCCGGGATTATTACAATGCTCGCTACCTCGAACCCGTGATGACGCGGGAGGCATTGATCCGCTTCGGGGTGTTCGTCAATGCCAGTTCCATTATGTTTCGCCGTTATGAAGGGATGGAAAACGCCATCGATGAGGGGTGCAAGATCATCCTCGATTATCCCTGGCACATCTTGAACCTCTCCCACAATCCGGGGACGCTGGATTTTATCCCCGAATTACTGGGACGTTATCGCTTCCATAGCCAGAGCTTTGGCGGACAGACTCGCAAATCGGCAGAACGTCGTGAACAGTCGCTGCGCGATCTGCTGCGTGCCTGTGATAACGCCGCTGCGTTTGGTGCGGATCCCGTGGTCATTGCCCAGGGTCGTGGCCATCACTACTACTCAGCTGCGCTCTATTTTTTGCGGCAGGATGACGTCGTGCGCTTCACGCAGCTTATCGAACAGTCAGTTACCGAGGTAGCGAAGCTGGCGCCAGGCTGGTTCTTCGATGAGCGACATCAACTGGCGTGGGGGCAGCGAGCTCATCCAGCTAGGGTCATGCAACAACTGTTTGGAGACGCGGTGTGAGTTATCAGGCAATCGTTATTGGTGCCGGGCTTTCGGGCGCCGTCATGGCTGAACGCATGGCCAGCCAGCTTGGCTGGAAGGTGCTGGTGCTGGAACAGCGTGCCCATATCGGGGGCAACTGCTTCGACGAGTATGACGAGCATGGAGTGCTGATCCATCGCTATGGACCGCATCTCTTCCATACCGACAACAAGGCGGTCTGGGATTACCTGTCGCAGTTTACCGAATGGTTGCCTTATGAGCATCGTGTGCTGTCACGCATCGATGGTCAGTTGGTGCCGATCCCGTTCAACCTGACCAGCATCGAGCGCTGTTTCCCCGCCGACAAGGCCGCCGCCATGATTGAGGCCCTGCGCACCCGGTTCGGTGATGGTGCCAGAGTGCCGATCCTGGATCTGCGCAAAGAGGCGCATCCCCTGCTGGGTGAATTGGCGGATTTCATCTATCAGAAAGCTTTCGTCAATTACACCAGCAAACAGTGGGGGGTTGCGCCAGACCAGATCTCCCCCGAGGTGACGGCGCGGGTGCCTGTGGTGGTTAGTCGGGATGATCGCTACTTCACCGATCCTTGGCAGGCGGTGCCGACTGAAGGCTATACCGCCATGTTTGAGCGCATGCTCGCACACCCGCTGATTGACGTGCGGCTGTCTACCCCCATGGAGCAGCGTGTCAGATTGGATTGGCAACAGAAGCAGGTGTTGTTGGATGGCGAACCTTTCGATGGCCCACTGATCTATACCGGTATGCTGGATAAGCTGATGCCGGCAGAAGGGAATTGCCTGCCATACCGCTCACTGCGTTTTGAGCATCGTCATCTGGCGCAGCAACAATTTCAACCGGTCACCACCGTCAATTATCCGAATGAAGAAACCTTCACGCGGATCACCGAGTTCAAGCATTTAAGCGGGCAGGTACATCCCGGCACCAGCATCGTGTACGAATATCCCTGTGACTATCAGCCTGAGCTGGGGTTGGAGCCTTACTACCCGCTGTTTACCGACTCAGCTAAGCAGCATTATCAGGCTTGCCGCGATGAATTGGCCCAGTTCCCGCAACTGATTGCTTTGGGCCGCCTTGCCGAATATCGCTATTTCGATATGGATGATGCTGTGAATAATTCTCTGCACTTTTTTTATATGTTAATGAATGACCCTGTATTGTCTCGTCTTTGAAGAGGTCTGTTGAATGACTAATGATATTCAAAAGGAATTGCGATTTGAGTTTGGCGCGAATTGGCAAAGCTATCTTGACCATTATCTCTCTCCTGAGCGGATCGATCAGGCTCGTCAGCATCTGTTGTCATTCATTGGCCGAGAAGACCTGCTGGGGTTACGGATCTTGGATATCGGTTCAGGAAGCGGAATTCATAGTATGGCGGCATTTCAGGCGGGGGCGGCAGAAGTTGTTAGCTTCGATTACGATGCTGATTCGGTGATGGCGACGAAAAGACTGCACTCCATGTGCCAGTCACCGGAAAATTGGCGGGTGATGCTGGGGTCTGTGCTGGATCCTGAATTTATGAGCTCTTTGGGACAATTTGATTTGGTTTATGCTTGGGGCGTATTGCACCACACTGGATCTGTATGGTCTGCGATTGATCTGGCATCAACTTGTGTCAAGCCGGGTGGATTAATGTACATCGCGTTGTATGACTCTGACTGGTCAACAGAATCACCGGAGTTCTGGTGCAATATCAAGCAGCGTTATACCGCATCCTCGGCCATAGTACGCAAGATGTATGAGGCCTGGTATGTGGCTCGTTTTGTCCTTCGTTACAATCCATTTCGCTTGGGTTATCTGCTCCAATATGCCCGTGAGTATAAGAAAAATCGTGGTATGGATTTCTATCATGATGTCAAAGACTGGTTGGGTGGTTGGCCGATGGAATATACG
>NZ_JRGK01000090.1 GCF_000764645.1 Aeromonas finlandensis | reverse complement strand
GGGCCCGCCAGCGGGATCAGCACTGATTCACCGGTGACAAAATCGGTCTCTTCGACCGCATCCCCCACCGCGTAGATGAAGGGATCCGAGGTACGCATCCCGGCATCCACCTTGATGCCGCCACGCGGGCCCAGCTCCAGCCCCGCCTTGGCGGCGAGCAGGGTTTCCGGTTTGACGCCGATGGCGAGGATCAACAGACCGGTATCAAGATGTGAACCGTCATTGAGGGTCAGGCGCAGGCCACCACTGTTGGCGGTCGGCACGGCGGAGGTTTTCTCGGCAGGCAGATCCAGACTCTCGATGGCGGTGAGACCGGTGCGCAGGCGCAGGTCGATCCCCTCTTCGCGGATGCGGGCGTGGAGCATGTTGGCCATCTCCTTGTCCACCGGCGCCATCACCTGATCGGAGAGCTCCAGCAGGGTGACCTCCAGCTTGCGCTGATGCAGCGCCTCCATCATCTCCAGCCCGATAAAGCCGCCCCCCACCACGGTGACGTGGCGCGGCTGATCGTGGTGCAGGGCTGCCAGAATGCGATCCATGTCCGGAATATTGCGCAGGGTATAGACATGGGGGCTGTCGATACCGGGGAAAGGAGGCCGGATCGGCGCAGCGCCCGGGCTCAGCAGCAGCACGTCATAGGGTTCGCGCAACTCTTCACCGGTCTGCAGGTTACGCACCAGCAGGGTCTTGCCCGCCTTGTCGATCTCTATCACATCGTGGAAGACCCGCACATCGACGTTGAAACGGCGCTTGAAGCTCTGGGGGGTCTGCAGCAGCAAGGCATCCCGATTGGGGATATCGCCCCCGATGTGGTAGGGCAGACCGCAGTTGGCGAAGCTGACAAACTCGCCCCGCTCGAACATCACGATCTCTGCCTCTTCACTCAAACGGCGAGCACGAGCCGCCGCCGATGCGCCCCCCGCGACACCACCGATAATCAGGATCCGTTTCATCTGCAAGACTCCTCATACATGATAATGGGCAATAAATTAGACTTTTCTAATTTAGAATTCAATGAAATTTTGTTTCACACAATTTTGCAGTATTCTTGCAACCCCGACGGTTGCTTAACAGGATGTTGTTTGTTCATGTCGTCTACCGCACTCAGTCATCTTCCCCCTGCCCTCCAGACGCCGCTCTTTTTCCGTCTGGAGCTGCGCAGTCAACGGCTGGTCGCCCTGACCGACGTGATGCAAACCCCGCTCTACTGGCTCGACGAGCCGCGCGCCCCCTGGCCTGCCCAGCTGCCCGATGCCTTGCGACTGCCCATCGAACAACAGCTGGCCAATGGCCATGGCGGCAAGATCACCGTGCGCTTTGCCAACCAGCTGTGGCACATCGCCCTCGCCCACGAGCAGGATGGCTTCTGGCTCATCTGTCTGCAGAACCTTCGCCAGGAGCCCATCGCCGATCTGGCACTGCAACTGCCGCGCCTCAGCCAGATGGCGAGCCAGCAGCAGTATGCGCTCCTGCTCGAGGCCCTTAAAGAGAGTCTGGGGGCCGATCGACTCATTCTCTGGCACTATCAGGCCAACGGCGATCTGGGCTACGAACAGCTCACCCCCGTATTCAAGCTAGGCGTCGAGAGCATCTATCCGATCCGCGGCGACAGCCGCTATATCCGCGCCCTGCGCACCCGCAAATCCTTGAGCTTCTCGGAAGCGGCCCACCAGCCGATGCTGATCAACCATCTCTATCTGGCCAACGCCGGGGTCTGCTCTCGCCTCGACGGTGCCCTGCTGGAGCAGGACAAGCTGTTCGGGGTGCTGAGTCTGGAGTACCTCGACCCAACCCCGCTCAGCGACGAGATGCTGCAACTGGTGCGCAGCAGCGCCCAGCTGCTCGGCCACTGGCAACCGCAGAGCGAGGAGCAAGAGAGTGAAGCGGATTTGCCTGCCGAACTGAGCCAGCTCACCGGTATCGACTATTGCAAAACCCTGGTGCGCTGGGCCATGACTCACTGTGGCGCGCGTGTGGGTTGGATCGGTGAGTTCCAGCCCCGTGGTCAGGATCTCTGGATCATCCCCCGTTGCGTACTCAATGGGGAGACCTTCTCCAACCTGAAACCCATTCAGATGGGAGACGGTCCGGGGCGGGAGCTGTTCCAGCATGGTCAGGCGATCTATGTGGAAGATCTGCCCCTTCGCTACCCCAATGCAACACGACTGCTGGCCTTCAACGCCACCGCCTATATCGGCATTCCGCTGCACGGCCCGAACGGCGCCCCCATCGGACTGCTCACCCTGCTGCTCGACGGGCCGCTTGCTGACCCCGAGCCGCTACTGGACCTCTTGAGCAGCCAGCACGAGCGGGCGGCCATCGAGCTGCAACGGCTGGCCAGCGATGATGCTCTGCGGCTGGCCGAAGTGGCCTTCAATACCCACGATGGTCTGCTGGTGATGGACCATCAGGGCTTCATCCTCAAGGTCAACCACTCCTTCAGCCGGATCACCGGGTTTGGCGAAGTCGAGGTGATTGGCCACTCCATCCGCAAGCTTCGCCCCACCTACTATGGGGACCACCTGCGGGAAGATGTCAGCCGTACTGTCGCCGAGCAGGAGTTCTGGCTCGGGGAAGAGCGCTGCCTGCACAAGGATGGCCACCTCTTTCCGGTGCGGCTGATGGTGAGCGGAGTCAAGGATGAACGAGAGGATCTGAGCCACTTCATCTGCAGTTTCTACGACATCACCCAGGAAAAAGAGGCCGCCAGACATATAGAGCAGCTCGCCTACTACGACGATCTCTGTGGTCTGCACAACCGGCGCAGCCTCAACAATATCTTGCAAGGCACACTGGCAAAACCTGATGGCCAATGGGGCGCCCTGCTGCTGGTCGATCTCGACAATTTCAAATCGATCAACGACTCCCTCGGCCACGCCTGCGGCGATCAGCTGCTGCAGGCGGTAGTGCAGCGCTTTCGGGAGCTGCCCCAGGACAATCTGGTACAGGCCCGCATCTCGGGAGACGAGTTCGCGCTGCTCTTTACCCAGCTGGGACAGGGTGAAGTCACCGCCAAGATCCTGGCAGAGCACTTTGCCCGCGAACTGATGGGGCTATTTCGCACCCCGTTCGACATTGGCGATCACAAGCTGCACTGCAGCGCCTCGGTGGGGATCAGCCTCTTCTCCAACAACGGGGTGGACCACCTGACGCTGATGCAGCAGGCCGATACCGCGACTCACATGGCCAAACGGGCCGGTCAAGGCAACTATGTCTTCTTCACCGAAGCGATGGCTCAGCACGAAAAAAATCGGTTAACCCTCACCAACCAGCTGCGCGACGCGTTGCGCCATCACGAGCTGCGACTGCACTACCAGCCACAATATCGGGTCGACAATGGCAGCCTCTCCGGCATCGAGGCGCTACTGCGCTGGCAGCGCAGCGATGGCACCATGGTGCCGCCCGGGGAGTTCATCCCCATCGCCGAAGAGACCAGCCTCATTCTGGAAATTGGTTACTGGGTAATGAAGACCGCCTGCGCCCAGTACAGCTTCTGGCTCAACCGCGGCCTGCAGATCCCCCATCTGTCGGTCAACGTCAGTGCCCGCCAGTTCCACACTCAGGGCTTCGTGCAGCAGGTGGAGTACATTCTGCGCGACACCGGCGTGCCCCCTTCCCGCCTGCTGCTGGAGGTGACCGAATCGGTGGTGCTGGAGAATCGCCGCGAGAGCATCGCCCGAATGCGCCAATTGAAGGAGCTCGGCATCCTCATCTCCATCGATGACTTTGGCACTGGCTACTCGTCGCTGGCTTATCTGCGGGATCTGCCCGCCGATGAGGTGAAGCTCGACAGAAGCTTCATTCAGACCCTTGTTCACAGCGAACAGGACAGAGCCATCGTCAAGGCGATACTCGATCTGGCTCAGGTATTCCGTTTTACCGTCACCGCTGAAGGGGTGGAAGAGGAGGACCAGCTCGCCATTTTGAAAGCGCTGGGATGCCAGCACTATCAAGGGTTCCTCACCAGTCGTCCGCTCACCGTCAAGGCGCTGGAGCAGCTGCTTGGCAGCCACGCGCCGGACTAAAGGTGTAGGATCAATAGGGGTTTATGTAATAAAATAACGACCTGCTCGAATCGTTGGAGTTGTCTATGACTGTCATTAACCGGATCCCCACCGTTGAAATCAGCCCACAGGCCGAATCTCACGGCACCATTGGCCGGATCCATTCCGTTGAAACCTGCGGCACTGTCGATGGTCCGGGGATACGCTTTATCGTATTCATGCAAGGATGCCTGATGCGCTGCAAGTACTGCCACAACCGCGATACCTGGGATACTCAGGGTGGCCGTGAAGTGACAGTGCCGGAGTTGATGAAGGACATCACCAGCTATCGTCACTTCATGAATGCCTCCGGTGGCGGCGTGACCGCGTCCGGTGGTGAAGCCATGCTGCAACCGGCCTTCATCACCGAACTCTTTACCGCCTGTAAAGAGAAAGGCATCCACACCTGTCTCGACACCAACGGCTTCGTCCGTCATCTGGATCAGCAGGTCGATAAGCTGCTCGAACAGACCGATCTGGTTCTGCTCGACATCAAGCAGATCAATGACGAGAAACACATTCCGCTGACCCACGTCAGCAACAAGTACACCCTGGAGTTCGCCCGCTATCTGGCAGCCAAAGGCAAGACCATGTGGATCCGCTACGTGGTGGTGCCAACCTGGACCGACGATGACGAGAGCGCCGAAGGGCTGGGCCAGTTCATCGCCGAGCTGGGCGAGAGCGTGGAGAAGGTGGAGCTGCTCCCCTACCACGAGCTGGGCAAACACAAGTGGGATGTGCTGGGCGATCCTTACGAGCTGAGCGGGATCAAGCCCCCCAGCAAGGAGACCATGGAACGGGTCAAGGGGATCCTCGGCAAGTACCACAACAACGTCAAATATTGATGGTAAAAGCAGGCTGACTCGTCAGCCTGCTCTGCTATGGGGCGGTCGGGAAGGCCGCCCGGACTCACCGTTACTGCATGAATGGACGACAAGATGAGTGAAGGACAACTCGCCGCCCTCCTGATCTGGCTGGTACTGCTGGCCTTTAGCCTGCGCCGCTCCCTGTGGCAAACCCTCCATGACCATCCGCTCTACCAGCATTTGCTGCTGGGCAGTGCCATCGCCCTCATTCCTCTCTGGATACTTCGTGCCGGTTTGCATCAGGGGCTGGAGGTACACTTTCTCGGGCTGACCGCCATCACCCTGCTGCTGGGCTGGCGGCTGGCACTGCTCGCCCCTTGTCTGACCCTGCTGGTGCTTGGTTACTTCGGGGTCACCAATCTGGCCGACTTTGGCTGGCAGGCGCTGATTGGCATCGCCCTGCCGGTGGCCACCAGCTGGCTGCTATTCCTGGCCAGCTGGGCCTGGCTGCCCCGCCACCTCTTTGTCTACATCTTCGTGGCCGCATTTCTCGGCGGCGCCGTGACCATCTCGGTCAAGATTATCGCCAGCGCTCTGCTGATGGGGTTAAGCGGCAGCTATCCCTGGCAAACCATCACGGCGGATTACCTCTCCATCTGGCCGTTGCTGCTCTTCCCGGAAGCCCTGCTCAACGGCATGGCGATGACGGTGCTGGCCATCTACCGCCCCCACTGGGTCAATACCTTCTTCGACCGCACCTATCTGGGCCAGTAGCCAGCGTTTCCCCTGACAAGCGCCGATAAAAAAGGAGAGACCATGGTCTCTCCTTTTTCCCTTCAAAATGGTGCTTAGTGCAGCTTCAGGGTCGGGCGCAGTACCCGGTTGATGCGGCCCACCAGCATGATGAGGCCGGTCTTGACGTAGCCGTGCAGGGCGACCTGGTGCATCCGGTAGAGCGAGATGTAAACCATACGCGCCATGTAGCCTTCCACCATCATGGAGCCACGCATCAGGTTACCCATCAGGCTGCCCACGGTGGAGAAGCGACTCAGGGACACCAGCGAACCGTGGTCGTGGTAGAGGTAGGGCTTCATCTCGCCACCGTTCATCTTGGCCAGAATGTTCTTGAACGCCTGGCTGGCCATCTGGTGGGCAGACTGGGCGCGCGGCGGCACAAACTTGCCATCCGGCTGCGGGCAGGCTGCGCAGTCACCGATGACGAAGATATTCTCGTCACGGGTGGTCTGCAGGGTCTCTTTCACCACCAGCTGGTTGATGCGGTTGGTTTCCAGACCGGCGATATCCTTCATGAAGTCCGGCGCCTTGATACCGGCAGCCCACACCATCAGGTCCGCTTCAATCAGCTCGCCATCCTTGGTGTGCAGACCGTCGCTGGTCGCTTCGGTGATCATGGTGGCAGTACGCACGTCCACCCCCAGCTTGACCAGCTCCTGATGAGCGGCACCACTGATGCGCTCCGGCAGTGCCGGCAGAATGCGGGGGCCCGCTTCCACCAGAGTGACCTTCAGGCTGTCGGTGGTGAGGTTCTTGAAGCCATAGGCGTAGAGCTGCTCAACCGCATTGTAAAGCTCGGCAGAGAGCTCAACACCGGTCGCACCGCCGCCAACGATGGCAATCTTCACCTTGTCGCCCGGCTGGTATTCGGTGGCGAACTGCAGGAAGCGGTTCATCATGCTGTTGTGGAAACGGTGCGCCTGGGAGGGGCTATCGAGGAAGATACAGTGATCCTTGATCCCCTTGGTATTGAAGTCGTTGGAGACAGAACCGATGGCCATCACCAGGATGTCGTAAGGCACAGCACGCTCGTTGACCACGATGTCGCCATTGTCGTCATGGATCGGGGCAAGCACGATACGCTTCTCGTCGCGCTGGATGTCGGTCAGGCTACCGAGCTGGAAATCGAACCCGTGGTTCTTGGCGTGGGACTGGTAGCTCAGGGCATCGATGCCCGCATCCATGGAGCCGGTGGCGACTTCGTGCAACAGCGGCTTCCACAGGTGAGTACGGTTACGGTCAACCAGGGTGATCTTGGCCTTGTTCTTTTTGCCAAGCTTGCGACCCAGACTGGTGGCCAGCTCCAGGCCACCTGCGCCGCCGCCTACAACGACAATATTCATCATGATGATTTTTCCTTGGTTCCTCAAAACGAAAGGGAGCCATTGGCTCCCTAAAACGAAATCGTTCGACGTGATGGTTCAGGCTTCTTTAAAGGCCTTCATCCGTTGCAGATGATGCGAGATATTTTTGAACTTATGAGTCTCGCGCTCATCCCACACGATGTCGTAATAGTTCTTCAATTCACGTTCAGTGTCCCGATTATCGCGCACTTCATCCTGAACGGAAAGGATGCACAGGCAGTTTCCTGAATTTTTATTACGAAATTCAGTTACACACTTGGTGCCAATATCGTCATATTCCTCTGGCCGGTCGATCTTGCCCTGCATGTTCTCTTCCGGGTGGAGGTTGGGATTGAAAATCACCTGGCGAATGCCACAGAGAAAGCCGATCCGTTCGCTCCAGTAACCACCCAGCCCAACCCCGCAGATCAGCGGCTTGGGATCGGTACTCATGTCGAGCTGTTTCTTCACTTCCTTAAGCAGGTGGCTCATATCATGACGGGGGTGAACCGTGCTGTAGTGCACGAAACGCACATCATCATCAATAAACTGCAACTGCAGCACTTTCTCGTGATTGCCGGGGCTGGTGGCATCAAAGCCATGCAGATAGATGATCATGGAAAAGACCTCAGGATCGGTGTCGGTTTTATCGAAACTACCCCAGCGGTGGCCTCACGCGCCACCAAAACATCCAACTTTCTTGCTTTGGATCACGCCCCTGCCCCTGATTGCGCCCTGTGACCCACATGCCAGCGGGCGCCTTGCTATCAAAGTGAGATCCCCAGACCAATAATGATAAACCCCTTACCAATCTGAGATGCCCCCGCCGACTCCTGCCGCCAGGACCCAGACACTGATCTGACCAGGATGTGACTCATCCCACAAAAACAAGACGTTACGGCCAAACGTTTTCACTTTGCCGGTTGTTGTGCATGTTTTGTGCACCATCACCCCCTGCACTGGCCCCCTCCTCACTTATCCGGAAGAGCCGGCCACGACATCAATGATCGAGAAAGCTGCGGCTTTTACTATCTTGCCTGTGCCTGTTGCACGGGCTTCAAGGAGTGATCTGTTCATGAACCAAACCAATCCCCCCCGGCCCCAGCCGGGAAAGCGCAAATATCCGGCAGATGATGAAGTCGAGCGCATACTCCCTATGGGCCAGCTATTTATTCTTGGCCTGCAACATGTGCTGGTGATGTATGCCGGTGCGGTAGCGGTGCCACTGGTGATCGGCGGCAGCCTGGGGCTACCCAAGGATCAAATAGCCTACCTCATCAGTGCCGACCTATTCTGCTGCGGCATCGTCACCCTGCTGCAATGCCTTGGGATTGGCCGCTTTATCGGGATCCGGCTGCCAGTTATCATGTCGGTCACCTTTGCAGCCGTCACGCCCATGGTTGCTATCAGCGCCATGCCAAACGTTGGCTTGACCGGCATCTTTGGCGCCACCATTGCTGCAGGACTCATTTCTCTCGCACTGGTACCACTGATCGGCAGTCTCAGGCCACTCTTCCCCACAGTGGTGACCGGCGTGGTCATCACCGCCATCGGGATCAGCATCTCGCAGGTCGGGATCGACTGGATCGCAGGCGGCAAGGGCAATCCCGAATATGGCAGCCTGCGCTATATCGGCGTCAGCTTTCTGGTTCTTCTTTTCATCTTGCTAATCACCCGCTTCACCAAGGGGTTTATCAACCATGTATCGGTGTTACTCGGGATTATCTTCGGCTTCGCCGTCGCCTGGTATATGGGGGATGTAAGCCTTGAGGGGTTAGGCGACGCCGCCTGGTTTGCCCCCATCACGCCCTTTGCCCTGGGCTGGCCTACCTTTGAACCAATTTCTATCGCCACCCTGACGGTGGTCATGCTGATCACCTTCATCGAATCCATGGGGATGTTTCTGGCGCTCGGTGACATCGTCGGCCATCCGGCCTCCCGTGGCGATATCATGCGAGGTCTGCGGGTCGATGCCATCGGCACCGTTATCGGTGGGGTGTTCAACAGCTTCCCTCACACCTCCTTCTCCCAGAATATCGGCCTGGTTGGCGTCACCGGCGTATCGAGCCGCTGGGTATGCGTCATGTCGGGCGGGATCCTGGTCGTTTTTGGCCTGTTTCCCAAGATGGCCGTCATTGTGGCCTCTATCCCTCCATTCGTACTCGGCGGTGCCGGTCTGGTGATGTTTGGTATGGTGCTATCTACCGGCATTCGCATTCTGTCGCGGGCAGATTATGGCAACCGTTATAACCTGTTCATCATCGCCATTAGCATAGGTATTGGCATGATCCCGTTGGGTGGTTCTGCCTTTTTCCAGCACTTCCCTGCGGTATTGCAACCCCTGCTGCATAGTGGCATTTTGCTGTCCACCATCAGCGCGGTGGCACTCAACTACTTCTTTAACGGCTATCAGGCAATTCCGGTCCAGAAATCCAGACCCCTGATTGCCGCAGCATTAAAGCCGGAGGAGGAGCAGTCATAACCAACAGGCCACCGGACAACATGGTTGCCCGGTGGCCTGCTTCTGTGACCTAGGTGGCCGATGGTTACGCTGGCAGCTGCGCGAAGCGCTCTACCGCCTGCGCCACCTGTGCCAGACTCCCCTGCCAGAAGGCGGCCTCACGGATATCCTGCCCCAGATGTTTCACCACCAGATCTTCGGCGCTCATCCGGCCGGTATCGCGCAGCAAGGCGCGATACGCCTCGGCCACCCCCGTCTCCCCCGCCGCCTTGCGGCTCATCAGTTGCTGATAAACGCCAAGGCTGAACAGATAGCCAAAGAGATAGGGGTAGTTATAAAAGCCCAGCCCGGCGATGGAGAAGTGCGCCTTGGCCGCCCAGAACATAGGGTGATAGCGGCAGAGGCTCCCCTCATACCAGCGGCCCCATGCCTCGTCGGTCAACGCCTTGAGCCGCTCTGCGGATACATAACCCTGCGCCCGCTCGGCCACCAAGGCCTGCTCGAAATCGAAGCGGGCCGGAATATTGACCAGGAAGGTGGCAGCGCCGTCGGCCTCGGCCCAGGCGATCGCCAGCTGCTCTTCCGTGCTTTGCGCCTGCTCGAACAGGGCGCTGCGCACCAGGGTTTCGGCGAAGATGGAGGCGGTTTCGGCCAGCGTCATGGGGTAGCTGCGCTGGCTCATCGGCAGATCCCGAATGACCCAGTTGTGCCAGGCGTGGCCCAGCTCGTGAGCGAGGGTGATGACGTTGTCCATAGTAC
>NZ_JRGK01000009.1 GCF_000764645.1 Aeromonas finlandensis | reverse complement strand
TCCAGCAAGCGTACGAGAACACCCAGGATATGAATTAGCATTTACTGCTCATAAATCGTTAACACATCAGATTAGATTTTTGTCTCCATTAAAATTATCTGGGTATCAGTCTAGACAAGACATTACGGGGAAAAACATATTAGACCACGTAACTAAATTCTTTGGCGATAGATTCATCAGACAGCGCATTGACTTTACTTGTGGAGCCGCATTTAAATCTATGTGCATTGTTGATATACCATCTAGAATATACCCTGTTTTTACAAATATAATAAATAATGCCTTGTATTGGGTTTGTTTATCCGAAAAGCGAGAGATCAAGATAGATTTAATTGACGGTTTGGTTGTTATAGCTAACTCCGGCCCCTCCATTGATGAGGATGATATTCAAAGGCTATTCACCTTATTTTATAGTAAAAGAGCTAATGGTCATGGTGTAGGGCTCTATTTGTGTCGTGAAAATCTAGCAGTAGCACATCACGATATATGGTACTCCGAATCCAACAACAATGACCCATATTTAAT
>NZ_JRGK01000089.1 GCF_000764645.1 Aeromonas finlandensis | reverse complement strand
ATCCCGCGTAGCTCCACCAGGTTCCTGATTGAAATGAAGTACCCAGGGCAGTGCGGTGTGTATCACCCAGGCCGACCTTTGTGGGGTTATAGCTCAGCTGGGAGAGCGCTTGCATGGCATGCAAGAGGTCCGCGGTTCGATCCCGCGTAGCTCCACCACTATTTAGGATGAATGGCCGCCAGAACCATTCATTCAGTACCGAATTTGGGGTTATAGCTCAGCTGGGAGAGCGCTTGCATGGCATGCAAGAGGTCCGCGGTTCGATCCCGCGTAGCTCCACCAAATTCAGAGTGACTGTCGTCATTCGCACAAATCGGGGTTATAGCTCAGCTGGGAGAGCGCTTGCATGGCATGCAAGAGGTCCGCGGTTCGATCCCGCGTAGCTCCACCAAATTCTTGTTACAAGAAGCACAAAGGCCACCGCATAGCGGTGGCCTTTTTGTTTTCTCTGGTATTTATTTTCCCCATACTTTCCAGTCTTTCATTTACAAATCAAATGACCAAAACAGAAAAGCCCGCGAGTTCCGCGGGCTTTTGGCTGCTTTTAAGCTGCTTGCCGGTTAGCGCCGACGTCGCCAGGCCAGCGGCAACAGGGCCAGCAGGCCGAATCCCAGCGCCCCGCCACCTGAGGTGGTCGCTGTGGTTGTCGTATTTTCCTGGTCTGTGGTGGATGAACCATTGGTGGCGCTCCGCTCCGCCTTCAGGTCGATAATGACTGGATCATGATCCGAGGAGCGATACATGTTCTCGGATTTGACAAATCCACCGGAGTTTTTCTTGCCGTACTCGAAAAGCGCCATTTCATAGGAGTTGATATGCCAGTCGGAGACCTTGAGTACCCGCTTGGCCATCGCCTTGTTGGCCAGCGCATAGTCAAGGGTGCCCTGCTCCCCGTCGAAGCTGTAGGAGATCGCCTCTTTGCCGTTAAATTTGACGTTAAGATCGATCAGGCCATAGCCGGGTTGGCTGAACTGTTGGCCGTCAGTGTAGGGCGCATCCCCCAGTTCGGTTTGCTCGGTATCGGTATAGTGCAGCCCCAGATAGGTTTGCAGGCCGGTAGTGATGGGGTGTGACGGGTTGGGTACGTAGTCGGTGAGCACCCGGATAGGGTCCTCTTTGGCGTAGGAGTTAAAGTCGCCAACCAGCAGTACCTGACCCGGTAATTTGCTGACCGCATCACCCAGCGCTTTGGCGGCACTGACCCGGAACTGGTTACAGAACCCTTGCAGAGCGGTTGGGTCACTCTTGCCATCGTCCTTTTCCAGACAGCCTTCTCGCTTGGATTTCAGGTGGTTGACCACCAGGGTGAGCGGCTCGGACTCTCCTTTGACGTTAAAGGTCTGTACCAGAGAGTCCCGCTGCGAGGCTTTGCGTACCCCTGCCTCTTTTTGGACTGGCATCCGGATAATATCGGCGGCCCCTTGTGGGGTCAGCAGGGCAGGGCGATAGATAATGGCTTGGCCAATGGCGTCGGAGCCAAAGAATTTGCCTTTGTAGAGCAGCTTGCTATCCGGAATGACATAGGTGTACTGCTTGTCAGCCGGGAGCCCTTTATTGAGTTCATCGACCAGATTTTTGACCGCAGCGCCATCTTTATAGCCGTTGTTTTCAATCTCCATCAGCCCCAGCAGGTCGGCATCCATATCGAGGATGGCGTGGACGATTTTGACTCTTTGCAACTGGAACTCTTCGGCAGTAGGGGCGCCACGGTTGCATTTAGGGGTAAAAGCATCACCACAGGTCGGGTTGATATCGCCGCCGACCCCGCTGGTGAAGTAGTTCAGTACGTTGAAACTGCCCAAGCGCAGTAGGGTGCCATCCGTCCGTGCTGGTGCATGCTGACGGGGGGCTTGTCTGTCCTGAATATCGCCTGCTTTCAGCAGGGCATCCGGTGACAGGATCAGGCGCCATTTGCCATGCTCAAAGGCAACGACGCCTTGCAGTTTGGGGATCTGATCGCCTACCCGCAGATAACCGGTATCGGCATCAAGATCCGGGAACCAGGCAATTTTACCATCCTTGGCCTTGCTGTCGGTTTCAACCACCAGCTGATTATTTTGGTTGGCTTGATGTAACGCGATGGCCTCGGGGCTATTCGCTTCATACAACTGGGTCGGTTTGAGTAACGGCGCTTTGTGGGATAACACCATGTTGCTGCGTTTGGGACCGTAATCAAAGGCATAAGTACGGGTGATCCTGAGGTCGCTGGCACTGTCGAGCGCAACCAGCATCCCTTCATGCCGTTTGAGCGTCTCGGCCAGTGATTCACCCTCTCTGACCTTGAGCATGACGGGGGTCGGCGCTGCGCTGCCATCATTAATCTGAATGTTGTTGCCTACCATCCTCAGCTGTATGCCACCGAAGAAATCCTGAACTTGGGTTTCAAGACAGACTTCCGAGCCAGGTTTCAGGCCGGGTAATTTTTTTTCGGCATCAGGCAAAAAGACGAAAATACCTGCGGATTCTTGGGCATTGCCGGCCTGTGTATCGGTCAGATAAATACCCTTGGTCAACCCTTTACCAATGGCGGTGACCTGCCCTTTTACCACTCGAGTCTCGGTGCTGGTAAATCCAGAGCCTGTGGGATTGGCGGTCTCTGTCTTGGCAATGTTGCCGTTCTGATAGTCAGCGCGCAGTTGGGAGATGGGGGTGACCTGATCGGTCGGGCAGTCATAGGCGAATACAGAGGGGGATGCCAGCGCCAGCCCAATAGCAAGCGACAGCAGATTACGCGTAGCGTTCATTGTTATTCCTTTTATTATTTTGCCAGTTATTCCGTAGCCTTGAGTCTTTGCTCAAGGGGGGTGGCATTTTTGCATTTTCCTCATGTCAGACAGTGAGCCAGTGCACATTAAACAGAGTCGGTAGAGACTGTGTTTGTATTTTTATGATCCACGTAACAGTATGATTTTTTTGATAAATCAATCAATTCACCCTCAATCTCAGGATGCGTTTGGTTCAGGTGATAATTCTCTTTGAGAATAAAGATTGAGGGCGGGAAGGCACCTTTCTATACTGAGGTCGTTCCTCACGGAACCCAGGTAAAGGGCAAACCGATAGTGATGTCGGGGCGCAATGCTTCCGGTCTTGATCTTGGATCCAGATAGCGGGGTTTCCCTGGGTGAGGGTGGTTTTTGTGGCAGGTCCATTGCCAGTTGTCAGCGCCCATCATGCAGGTTGCGATTGTTCTTTGCCTTGGTGACCAATGCCAAGACAAAACAAGGAAGATAACAATATGCAACAGCTCTTCAGACCCAGCAGGCTTGCCATGCTGGTCGCCCTTGCGGCTGCGCCCGCCTGGGCTCAGGCCGCTTATCCCGCCTATAAATCCGGTACTGCCTACAAGGCTGGCGATATCGTCAGCAACGTCGGCGCCCTCTACGAGTGCAAAGAATTTCCCTACTCTGGCTGGTGCGGGGCATCCCCTTATCACTATGCGCCCGGTACCGGTGTGGTTTGGGCTGATGCCTGGAAGCCCTATGGTGGCGAGGTGCCACCCCCGGCGCTCGGCGTAGCCGTCAGCTCACCGGCTGTCGGTGCCAGTTTCAATGAAGGGGCCAGCATTGCGCTGGCGGTGACCCTGAGTGGCCCGGTGACTACGCTGGTCAAAGTCGAATACCTTGTCGACGGCAAGCTGGTCGCCACGGCGAGCGCTTCCCCCTGGAATGCCAGCTGGAGTGCCGCCGGTGTGGGTTCCCATGTCCTGAAAGCGCGGGCGCTGGATAAGGATGGCAAGGTGCTGAGCGAGGCGGATTCGAGCTTCAAGGTCGCCGCCGTGGTAGCGCCAGAGGCGCCCAAGGCGAGCATCAGCAGCCCGGCCAATGGCGCCAAGGTGACGCTGGGTCGCAGCGTGGCAGTGAGCGGCAACGTCACCGATGCCAACAACGATGTGGCCAAAGTTGAGCTGTTTGTCGATGGCAAGAAGGTGGGTGAGGACAACGCCGCCCCCTGGCAGGTCAACTGGACGCCGGATGCCAAGGGCAGTGCCGCCCTCAAGCTGGTGGCTACTGACAAGACCAATCTGAGCGGCGAGTCGGGCGCGGTGAACGTCACTGTCGAGGAGGCCGCGCTGCCGCCCTCTGGTGGCAACCTCTCCTGCGATATCCGCCAGATCTATCGTCCTGATGGCTACGAGTGCATGGGGGATGACCATGCCCGCCGGGTCATCGGCTACTTCACCTCTTGGCGCACCGGCAAGAACGGTCTGCCCGCCTATCTGGTGAGCGACATTCCGTGGAGCAAGATCACCCACATCAACTACGCCTTCGCGGCGGTGGACGAGCAGAGCCACACCATCAAAGTGGACGACGCTGCCACCAAGATGACCTGGGATGGTGTGCCGGGTGCCGAGATGGATCCGGAGTTCGCCTACAAGGGCCACTTCAACCTGCTGTCGAAGTTCAAGAAGCAGTATCCGGACGTGAAGACCCTCATCTCGGTCGGGGGCTGGGCCGATACGCGCGGCTTCTATACCGCCACCACCAAGGGTGATTGTTCGGTCAACACCGATGGCATCAATGCGCTTGCCAGCTCGGCGGTGAGCTTTATCCGTCAGTACGGTTTTGACGGGGTCGATATCGACTACGAATACCCCACCTCGATGAAGGATGCGGGCAACCCCAACGACTTCCCGCTCTCCAACCAGTGCCGCGGCAAGTTGTTTGCCAACTACAAGGTGATGATGCAGACCCTGCGCAGCAAGCTGGATGCGGCGGGCAGCGAGGACGGCCGCAAGTACATGCTCACCATCGCCTCGCCAGCGTCCGCCTATCTGCTGCGTGGGATGGAGAACTTCCAGGTCACCCAGTACCTCGACTATGTCAACCTGATGACCTACGACTTCCACGGTGCCTGGAACCACTTTGTCGGCCACAACGCCGCTCTGTTTGATAACAAGGCTGATGGAGAGTTGGCCAACTGGGGTGTCTATACCCAGAAAGAGTTTGGTGGCATCGGCTATCTCAACGCCGCCTGGTCTGCCCACTACTTCCGTGGTGCGCTGGCGGCCGGCAAGATCAACGTGGGGGTGCCCTATTACACCCGCGGTTGGCAGGGGGTCAGCGGTGGCACTCACGGTCTGGGTGGCAAGGCAGCACTGCCGAGCCAGAGCGATTGTCAGCCGGGTACCGGTGGCGGCACCATTCCGTGCGGTAACGGGGCGGTCGGCATTGACAACATCTGGCACGATCTGGACAAGAACGGCAAGGAGATCGGCGGTGGCGCCGTCCCCATGTGGCATGCCAAGAACCTGGAACACGCAGCCAGCCTCGGCATCACTACACTGCCGAGCTACGGCACCGCCTGGGGTCTGGATCCCAACAACCCCGCCCACGTGATGCAAGGCAAGTATGTGCGTTACTACGATGACAAGGCCCACGCGCCCTGGTTGTGGAACGAAGAGAAGAAAGTGTTCCTCTCTACCGAAGATGAAGAGTCAATGGGCCACAAGCTCGACTACATCATCAACCGTGGTCTGGGCGGGGTGATGTTCTGGGAGATGGCGGGCGACTACGCTTTCGATCCTGCCAAGAACGAGTACGGGATGGGGGATACCCTGACCACCCTCGCCTACGACAAGTTCGCCAAGGCGACCAAGTACAACACCAAACAGAACGATCTGGCAGCGCCAGCGGCCCAGCTCGACATCGCGGTGAGCCTCTCCGGCTTCAAGGATGGTGACTCCAACTATCCGATCAACCCGACCCTCAAGCTCACCAACAACTCGACCCAGACCATTCCGGGCGGTGCCCGCATCGAGTTCCTGGTGCCGACCTCTACCTCTGACACCATCACCGACCAGAGCGGGATGGGGCTGAAAGTGGTGGAGAGCGGTGGTAACCAGAACTCCGACGGCATTGCCAATGAGAAGGACTTCCACAAGGTAGGGCTGACCCTGCCAACCTGGAAAGCCTGGACGCCGGGTACCGATGTGGAAGTGGCGATGACCTACTATCTGCCGGCCGCCGGCGTGCCGAGCGGCATCCGTATTATCAGCGGTAGCCAGATTGCGGGTCTCAAGGCCGAGTTCCCGACCCTGCCGGAGGCCGTACTGGGTTCAGGTGGCGGTGAGGGCGGTGTAACTTGCAGCAGCCAGAACATCAATCCGGCAGCCTACAAGGCTTACCCGAGTTGGCCACAGGGAGATCATGCCAATGGCGGCGATCGCATCACCCACAACAAGGTGGTGTGGCAGGCCAACTGGTGGACCAGCAGCGAGCCTAAAGCGGGCGATGGCAGCTGGAAATCCGTATGTAGCTATTGATCTTGAAATCAATGAGATAAGTGGGGCTTCGGCCCCACTTTTTTTGTCTGATTGGTCGAGCTGGTTGAAAATGCGCCTGCCTTTCCTGGCAGGCTGACTCTATAATAGAGTCGATTAATAATCAGATGGATGTCAGCATATGGCGAGCATATTGGATTCAGTTGATCAACGCACTCAACTGGTGGGGGAAAACCGCCTGGAGTTGCTGATGTTCCGTCTCGGCACCCGCCAGATGTTTGCTATCAACGTCTTCAAGGTGCGGGAGGTGGTCAAGCTGCCTCACCTTAGCAAAATGCCGGGTTCCCACCACAATATCAGTGGGGTGGCCAACATCCGCGGCACCTCGATCCCGGTGATCAACCTGCGCAGCGCCATCGGTATGCGCCCCATGCCCATCGACAGTGAATCCAACCTCATCATCACCGAGTACAACCGCACCATTCAGGGCTTTCTGGTGGGGCAGGTGGCCAATATCGTCAACATGACCTGGAAGGATATTCTGCCGCCGCCGCGCTCTGCCGGGCGCGCCAACTACCTCACCGCCATCACCCGCATCCCGGAAGACGGGGTCGATCAGATCGTCGAGATCATCGACGTGGAGAAGGTGCTGGCGGAGATCATCACCTATGACATCCGGATCTCCGAAGAGGTGCTGGATCGGGAGATCCTGCCCGAGATGCATGGCCGCAAGGTGCTGATCGTCGATGACTCCAGCACCGCCCGCAATCAGGTGCGCGAGACCCTGGGGCAGCTGGGGCTTGAGGTTATCGAGTGTCAGGATGGCTTGCAGGCGCTGACCCTGCTCAAGGGGTGGTGCGATGCTGGCAAGAAGGTGACCGACGAGATCCTGCTGATGATCACCGATGCCGAGATGCCGGAGATGGACGGCTACCGCCTGACCCACGAGGTGCGCAGCGATCCGCGCATGTCCGATCTCTTTATCACCCTCAACACCTCCCTGAGCGGCAACTTCAACGAAGCCATGGTCAAGAAGGTAGGGTGCGACCGCTTTATCTCCAAGTTTCAGCCCGACCTGCTGGTGGGGGTTGCGCAGGAGCGGCTGCGTCAGGTGCTGGAAAACTGAGAAGCAGCCTGCCCAGCCATTCTCAATCAATCACAAAACATCCCGCTTCGGCGGGATGTTTTGTTTTGGGATATTGGCGGCGGATTGGCATCACTGATTGGCTGTGCTGGGGCGCCACTGAGATGTTATCTGCCAGCCAGACCATGGCAAAACATCCTGTTTTGGCGGGATGTTTGTTTATGGGATATTGGCTCAGAGAGGCGGGTTTATTGGCTGAGCAGCGGCTCCATAAAACGGGCAACTTTATCGCGGATCTGGGGCTGTGCCGCCGGGGTGGGATGAATGCCATCGTTCATCATAAGTTCAGGGCGCAGCGCAATATCATCCATGAAGAAGGGGAGCAGCGGCAGATCGTTGATCTGGGCCAGCTCCGGGAAGATCTGCTCGAACTGGCGCAGGTAGCGGGCACCGTAGTTGCGGGGCAGCTGGATCTGGGTCAACACCACACGGGTCTGCTGCTCCTTGGCGAGTGCGATCATACTGGCCAGATTCTGGCGGGTAATGGTCGGCGCGAAGCCGCGCAGGCCGTCGTTGCCCCCCAGTTCGATCAGCAGCCAGTCCGGTTTGTGCTCTTTCAGCAGGGCGGGCAGACGGGCCAGCGCCCCTTGCGTCGTTTCACCGCTGATGCTGGCGTTGAGCAGGGTGTGCTTGCCCCCCTCATCTTGCCATTTCTGGTTGAGCAGGGCGGGCCAGCTCTGCTCAACCTGCATCTGATACCCGGCGCTCAGGCTGTCTCCCAGCACCAGCAGGGTCTGGGCCTGAACCGACGAGAGCAGGCTGCCAAGGCCAACGAACAAGGCAAACAGAATACGCACCATCAATTCAACTCCCGCTATGGATTGCCATCAAGGGATTGGAACAAAGGACACAGAGCATGAGTTCAACCCCCATTATTGTCGTTAAGGGCCTCGGCAAATCGGTTCGCCTTGGCCAGGAAAGCCTCACCATCCTTGAAGGGATCGATCTGCAAGTCAATAGCGGCGAGACGGTGGCTCTGGTCGGCGCCTCCGGCTCCGGCAAGTCCACCCTGCTGGGGCTGCTGGCCGGGCTCGATCTGCCGAGTCAGGGGGATATCGAAATCCTCGGCAAATCTCTCGGCGAGCTGGATGAAGAGGGGCGGGCCCGATTGCGCGCCGAGCAGATCGGCTTTGTGTTCCAGTCGTTCCTGCTGCTTCCGACCATGACGGCGCTCGAGAATGTGATGCTGCCCGCCGAGCTGCGCGGTGAGCGCCATTGCGAGCCAAGAGCCCGCGAGCTGCTGGCGGCGGTCGGGCTTGGCGAGCGGTTGCACCATCTGCCGCCAAGGCTCTCCGGCGGTGAGCAGCAGCGGGTGGCCATCGCCCGCGCCTTTATGACCCGCCCCAGCCTGCTGTTGGCAGACGAGCCGACCGGCAACCTCGACAGCAAGACCGGCGAGAAGGTGATTGAGCTGCTGTTTGAACTCAATCGCAAGCACGGCACCACCCTGGTGGTGGTAACCCATGACCATCAGCTGGCCGAGCGTTGCCAGCGGCAGGTGGTCATGACGGCGGGCAGGCTGGATCGCGAGGTGGCCCATGGTGTGGTGTAACGGGGTGAGTTGTGGGTCAGGCGGGAGATGCAAGGGATGATGCAGTGGCGATTGGGATGGCGACTGCTTCGCCGGGAAGGGGTCAGCGGTGAACTGCGCTGGTTTGTGCTGGCGCTGGCCCTGAGCGTGGCGTGCGTCTTGAGTGTGGCGCTGGTAGCGGATCGGCTCGATGCCGGCCTCAAGGCGTCGGGCCGTGATTTTATCGGGGCGGATCGGGTGCTGCGCACCGCTGCCGCCTTGCCGGATGGCTGGCTGGCCCGAGCGAAACAGGAGGGGTTGGCGGTGCAGAGCACCGTCAGCTTCAACAGCATGCTGTTTCACGGCGATGCGCTGCAGCTCGCCTCCATTCGGGCGGTGCCTGACGGTTTCCCCTTCTACGGCAAGCTGGAGCTGACCCCGGCGCGAGCCCCGGCCCCCGGCGAGATCTGGCTCTCCGCCCGGGTGATGCAGCTGCTGCAGGCCAAAACGGGGGATGAGCTTGAGGTGGGCAATACGGTGCTCAAGGTGGCCGGTCTGCTTGGCGAGGAGCCGGATCAGGGCTTCAGCCCCTTCCTGCTGGCGCCACGGGCGCTGATCCACAGTGCCGATATCGAGGCGACCGGCGCCCTGCTGCCGGGCAGTCGTCAGCAGTGGCGCTATCTGTTCAAGGGGTCGCGGGAGTCGCTGGCCCGTTACGAACAGTGGCTGCGGCCACAACTGCAGGCCGGACAGAAGTGGATTAAACCGGATGACAGTAAATCCAGCGTGGGCCGCTCGCTGGCCAATGCCGAGCGTTTCTTCCGGCTTGCCTCGCTGAGTGGAGTGCTGCTGGGGGCGCTGGCGATGGGTATCGCGGTGCGCCACTTTGCCGAGCGCCAGACCAATATGGTGGCGCTGCTCAAAACGCTGGGGGCATCTCGTGCCAGCCTGTGGCAGCTGATGAGTGTACTGCTGCTGTCGCTGACGCTGATTGGTGCGCTGCTGGGGCTGGTGGCGGGCACCGCCATGCAGTGGCTTACCTTGCAACTATTGGGGGAGCTGTTGCCGCCGGATCTGCCGCCCCCCTCCTGGCGCCCCTTTGCCCTGGGGGTAGCGGTGGCGCTCTTTATCACCCTGCTGCTCGCCTTTGTGCCCTTCTTGCGGCTGTTGAAAGTGCCGCCGCTGCGGGTATTGCGCCGGGAGCTGGAGGCGGGCATTCCCCCCTGGCTGGCCCTGCCGGTCGGGTTGCTCGGGCTGTTTGCGCTGGTGTGGGGGTTCACTGCCGATGTGCGGCTGGCTTTGGGTCTGGTGGGTGGCATGGGATTGCTGATGGGGCTGCTGGCCCTGTTTGCTGCGCTGATGTTGCGGCTGGGGGCAAGGGTAAGCGGGCCTCATGCTTTGCGGTTGGCGCTGGCCCACCTGTCGCGCGAGCGCAGCAGTGGCCTGTTTCAGCTGGCGGGTTTTGCGCTGGCGCTGATGCTGTTTGGCCTGCTCTGGGCGGCCCGTGTCGATCTGCTGGATGAGTTTTCTGCCCGCCTGCCCGCCGATGCGCCAAACCGCTTTCTGGTCAATGTGACCGAGAGCGAGCGGGAGGGGCTCCTCGGCGAATTGGTTTCGGCAGGGGCCACCACCTCCGATTTCTATCCCATGGTGCGCGGCAGGCTGACCCATATCGCCGGCGAGGCGGTGGGTGAGGGGGCCCGCAGCGGCCGCGAGGGGGTCGATCGGGAGCTCAACTTCACCACCACGGTCACCCTGCCAGCCGACAACAAGCTGGTGGCCGGGAGATGGCTCTCCGGCCCCGGCGAGGTATCGGTGGATAGCGAGCTGGCCAAGCGGCTCGATATCAAGTTGGGGGATATGCTCGCGTTTACCATCGAGGGGCGCAGTTTCGGGGCGCAGGTCACCAGTCTGCGCAACATCAAATGGGACAATATGCGCCCCAACTTCTACATGATCTTCTCCCCCGATCTGCTGGCCTCATTCTCCCAGACCTGGATCGGTAGCTACCGATTGCCCGAGGCGGGGCGCACTGCCGAGGTGGAGCTGATCCGCCGTCACCCCACGGTGAGCCTGATCGATGTGGATGACCTGATTGCGCGGCTCACTCAGGTATCGGAGCAGGTGAGCCGGGCATTGGCTCTGATGCTGGGGCTGGTGACGGTGGCGGCGCTGCTGGTGCTGCTGACCCAGACCCAGGCCTGCATGGCCCAGCGTCGGCGCGAGCTGTTGCTGATGCGCACCTTGGGTGCCAGCAGCAACCTGCTGAAACAGATGCTGCGTTGGGAGCTGGTGGCCAGTGGCGCGCTGGCGGGACTCTGCGCGGCCATGGTGGTGGAGCTCTGCTCCTTTGGCCTGCAGTGGTGGTGGTTCGAGGGGCTGTGGCAGTTCCACTGGGCCATCTGGCTCGGCCTGCCGACGCTGGGGGCGTTGTTGGTGGCGCTGGCTGGGCAGGGGATGCAGCGTCAATTGCTGGCTGGCACCCTCAGCGATCGGCTGCGGGGTCTGGGTCAGGGGTTATTGTAATCCCGACAGTGCGAACCGATGCCACCACATGGCGCCATCGACCACCCACTATCACCTACAAGCAAGCAGCCCGGCCATTGGCTGGGCTGCTTGCTATGCGAGGTGTTGGCGAGTGGGCTAAGCGAGCTAACGGGGCTCGCGCAGCAGATTGGTGAGGGCACTCGGCAGCTCGGGATAGCTGAAGTGAAAACCGGCCTGTTGCAGCCGGGCTGGCAGCACTTTTTGTCCAGTCAGCAGCAGATCCGCCGCTTCCCCCATCACCAGTTGCAGCAGCGGTGCCGGGACGAAAAAGAGGTGCGGACGGTGCAGCGTGGCGGCCAGGGTCTGGCTGAACTCCCGATTACTGACCGGATGAGGTGCGGTTCCGTTGAAGATGCCGCTGCACTCTTCGTGCTCCAGCAGGAACAGCATGGCGCGCACCAGATCCTGCACATGGATCCAGCTCATCATCTGGCTGCCAGACCCCATTGGGCCGCCGAGCCCGAGTCGATAGGGGGGGAGCATTTTGGGCAGCGCCCCCCCATCCATGCCGAGCACCAGTCCAATCCGCACGATGCAGACCCGGGTCTGGCTGCTCTGGGCCTCCTGCGCCAAGGTCTCCCACTGCTGGCAGAGCTGGTGGGTAAACTCGTCGCTGGGAGAGCGGCACTGCTCGTCGAGGGTTTCGGTGCCCTGTCTGCCATACCAGCCGATGGCGGAGGCATTGATCAGCACCTTGGGCGGCGTGCTGGAGAGCTTGATGAGATCCACCAGTTGCTCGGTCAGCAGCCAGCGGCTATCGCAGAGCAGCTGTTTGCGCGACTCGCTCCAGCGTCCGGCGGCGATGGGCTCACCCGCCAGATTGATCACTGCATCCACGTCATTGAGGTCATCGAGCCGGTCGAGGCTATCCAATACCTTGATATCGTGCCCCAGCAGGGAGTAGGCGTGGCTGCCTTGCCGACTCAGCACCACCACCTCGTGATTGACCTTGAGATGGGCGACCAGACGGCGGCCGATAAAGCCGGTTCCTCCGGTAATAAGTATCTTCATGCGGCGCTCTCCTGCGGACGTTTGTTCTACTCTAATGGCCTCGTCCCGGATCAACAAGCAGGGTTCCCGGGCGGGTGATGCACAGCTTCAGACTGTTAACCGCATAATGCGTGTTAAATAAGTTGTTAAACAATAGATTGAATTGATTGATTTTTGTTGGGTGGACATTTGTTGCTCAATCGCTATTATGGCGACCCTTCGCGCTGTCCACCGGGGCTGTCACCACTCATTTGTGCATCAAAGAGGCCGCCATGCCATTTCGTCGTTTGAAATTTCGCCAGCTTTACTCGAGGATTTTGGTGGCGCTGCTGATGGGGGGTGGGATCCTGCTGCTGGGCGTCGTTGCTGTCATCTGGCAGACGGTGACGGAGATAGAGCGTGATGCCGAGTCACGGTTGCAGCGTGCCCAGATGATGTTTGATCGCTCCATCGGCCATGCCCGGCAAGCAGCCATCAATGTGGAGGGGATGCTTGGTCACCCCTGTCAGGAGGCGGCACAACTGCTGCGCGAACAGGTGGCCACGGTTCCCGATGTCCGTTCCGCCAATCTGGCTGTCGGCAGTCGCATCTACTGTACCTCGCTCTATGGTGACTACGATGGCCCTTTCAATCCGGACAACTATGTGGAAGGCAAGCTGCAACTGCTGCCGGGCAATGAGGTCACACCGGATCGCCCGCTGATCGTGCTGCGTCATGAGACGGACAAGGGGAGTGTGCTGATCGGTGTGGATGGCTACTACCTGCGCAATACCCTGGATATCTCCAGCAAGAACTCCCCGATGGCTCTGGTGGTGGGGCAGAAGGCACTGTTTGGCTCAGGTCAGGTCGGGGCGGCGCCCTCTCCGGCAGAAGAGGGCTATATCGCCCTCTCTTCGGTCGGTTTCCCTTATCAGGTTGTCACCCAGGTGACAGTGCATGACTACTTGAGCCACGCATGGCGCTACTCCAGAGACACCTTGATCCTCTCTCCGCTGCTGGCGCTGCTGATAGGATTCGGCACCTTCAGGCTGATGGGGCGTAGCAGCTCACCATCGGAGGAGCTCAAGCGGGCGTTGATCGAGGAGGAGTTTATCCCCTACCTGCAGCCGGTGGTCACCGGTGAGGATGAGCAATGGCGTGGCTGTGAGGTGCTGATGCGCTGGCAGCATCCCAAACAGGGGATGATCTCGCCGGATCGCTTTATTCCGCTGGCGGAAGATAGCGGGCTGATTGTGCCCATGACCAGCCTGTTGATGGCTCAGGTGCGTGACCACTTCTCCCCTCATGCCCGCAAGTTGCCAGCAAAGTTTCATTTTTGCTTCAATATCAGCGCCAAGCACTTTCAGGATCTCGACCTGTTGGCTGACTGCAAGGCGTTTCTCCACGCGTTTAAGGACAATCCCGTTGATTTGGGGCTAGAGCTGACTGAGCGGGAACTGCTGGTGGCTGATGAGACGACCGCTCAGATGTTTTCCGAATTGCGCAAACTGGGCGTGTTGATCTCGATCGATGACTTTGGCACCGGTCACTCCAGCCTGACCTATCTGCAACAGTTTCAGGTCGATGCACTCAAGATTGACCGGAGCTTTGTGGAGATGATTGGCACAGATGCACTCTCCAGCCATATCGTTGAAAACGTGATTGATCTGGCGAAGCGACTGGAATTGATCCTGATCGCGGAGGGGGTCGAGAAGCAGTCTCAGGCGGACTACCTGCGGGCTCGCCACGTTGACTATCTGCAAGGGTATCTCTATGGTCGCCCCATCCCGATGAAGCAGTTCCGCAAGACTCTGTTTGGCTGATGGGTTGAGTGGGCGGCATAAAAAAACCAGCGATCTTTCGCTGGTTTTTTGTTGGTGCCGTTTGGCTTGGGCGATCAGAGCATGCGCTGGAGGGCGCGGGCCAAGCGTTTGACCCCCTCCTCGATGGTCGCTTCATCGACGCAGGAGAAGCTCAGGCGCAAGGTGTTCTTGATCTCGGGACGCACATAGAAGGGGGCGCCGGGCACGAAGGCCACCTTCTCCTTGATCGCCTCGTCAAACAGCGCCATGGCACTGATGTGGGCAGGCAGGGTCAGCCAGAGGAACATGCCCCCTTCGGGTCTGGTGTAGCTGACGCCGGGCGGGCAGTGGCGGGCCAGAGCGGCCTCCATAGCGGCGCGCTGACGGCCATAGACCTCCTTGATCTTCTCCAGATGGGCATCGAGGGAGTTATCCATCAGGAAACGATGCAGTACCTGCTGGCTGAAGGCGTTGCTGTGCAGGTCGGTGGCCTGCTTGGCGATGGTCACCTTCTTGCGCAGCCACTCCGGCATCACCATCCAGCCGAGGCGGAAGGCAGGGACGACGGTCTTGGAGAAGGAGCCGAGCAGTACGGTATTGTTGGGCGCCAGCTTGGCAATCGGGGGCAGATGCTCCCCTTCGAAACGCAGCTCGCCGTAGGGATCATCTTCCACCATCAATAGCTCGTGGCTGACCAGTCGCTCCGCCAGCGCCTCGCGGTTGGCACGGCTGTAGGAGACGCCGCTCGGGTTCTGGAAGTTGGGCACGCCGTAGAGCAGCTTGGCATTGGAGCCGCTTGCCAGCAGCGCATCCAGCGCCGCCAGGTCCAGCCCGGCTTCCCCGAGGGTAATCGGCTTGAAGGTGGGCTGGTAGACAGAGAAGGCCTGAATGGCACCAAGATAGCCCGGCTCCTCAATAATCAGATCCTGACCCTCGTTGATCAGCACCTTGCCCAGCAGATCCAGCGCTTGCTGGGAGCCACTGGTGATGAGGATATTGTCCGGATTGACCTGCATGCCGTGGCGGGTCAGATAGCGGTCGGCAATATATTGGCGCAGCGGGGCGAAGCCCTCGGTCGCGGCATATTGCAGGGCTGCAGCCCCTTGCTCGCGCAGTACATCCTGGCAGGCCTGATCGATCGCCTTGACCGGAAACAGGTGGGGATTGGGCAGGCCACCGGCGAAGGAGATGATCTCCGGATTGGCGGCAACTTTGAGGATTTCACGGATAAAGGAAGGTTCGACCTTCTCGAAGCGCTGGGCAAAAAACGGCTGCATAGACAATTCTCTCGGCATGTGGGCGGTCGCTCCATTCGACCGCCAGGTTATCCGTTTGTATCAGAT
>NZ_JRGK01000088.1 GCF_000764645.1 Aeromonas finlandensis | reverse complement strand
TCGCCGAACTGCTCGGCCGGGCTGATGCGCGAGCGGGAGAGTTGGCAAGAGCGTATGACCGCGCTCGAGCATCAGGCTTGGCCTGCCAAAGAGCCTACTTCTCCCTGACCAATCCCGATTAACCGAATTGCCGCACCGAGTCACTCTCCAAACTGACGGGTCGTCCCGTGTAACTGCGTCCGGTGCGGCGCCCTATTTGAAGCGATAGCCATGCCTCCACGTATCAAGCAGATCTGCCGGGCCAAAGGTTGTCATGCTCTGACTGATAATCCTGGCGGGTATTGTGCCGATCACGCTAGTCAGGCTGTCGGCTGGCGGCGCGTTGCCGTCAAGTCATCTGCCGAGCGTGGCTATGGTGCCAGCTGGCGCAAGCGTCGCGAGCGCATCATGCAGCGCGACCGCGGGCTGTGTCAGCCCTGCATTCGCAAGGGCATCATCACCTCAGCCTGTGCCGTTGACCACATCGTGCCAAAGGCCGCAGGTGGCACGAATGACGATACCAACCTCGAGGCCATCTGCCGGTGCTGCCACAAGCAGAAGACGCAGCAGGAGGCCTCTGCTGGCCGCCACGGGCAATCCTGAGGGTGAGGGGGGGATCAAATCCTTCCACCTTTTCGCCTCCGTGACTGCCAGCCCGGTCAAATTTTTATACCCGCGAAATTAAAAATTTAAATGGAGGGCGCGATGGCAGGGGCACCAAGAGCGCCTGGTCAAGGTCGCAAGCCCAAACCGACGGCGCTGAAGCGGCTGGCAGGCAACCCCGGCAAGCGCTCGCTGAACAACGCCGAGCCCACCTTCACCCCGCTGCTCTATGTCGAGTGCCCTGAATGGCTGGCAGAAGACCAGTGGGCACCGACCATGTGGGACATGGTGATCCGTGAGCTCTGCGGTGCCGAGGTGCTCTGCGTCACCGACCTACACAACCTCGAGGCATTCTGCGCCGCCTACTCGCGCTGGCGCAGAGCCGAAATCGAGATCGCCAAACACGGCCTGGTTGTCGAAGGGGCAACCGGCGGGCCGGTCAAAAACCCCGCCTGTACGGTGGCCAACGAATCACTCAAGCAGATGACCAGCTACGGATCGCTGCTTGGGCTGGACCCGTCCAGCCGCTCACGCCTGATCGGAGGCAACAAGAAACAGGGAGGGGGGAACCCGTTCGCAGCTTTGTAGGGATGACCGATGGCAACACGCAAAAGTTATCCCTATGTCAACGTGGCAAACGGCTACGCCCGCGACGTGGTGCGCGGCAAGATCCCCGCCTGTCGCTACGTCATCCAGGCCTGCCAGCGGCACCTCGATGATCTGGCCAAAGAGAAGTCGGCCAAGTTTCGGTTCCGCTTCGACAAGGACAAGGCCGAGCGAGCCGCCACCTTCGTTCAGCTCATGCCCCATACCAAGGGGGAGTGGGCATTCAAGCGCCAGACCCTGAACCTCGAGCCGTGGCAGATGTTCATCATCTGCAGCGTGTTTGGCTGGGTGCGGAAGGGATCTGGCCTGCGCCGCTTTCGCGAGGTCTACAACGAGATCCCGCGTAAAAACGGCAAGTCGGCGCTCTCTGCTCCGGTCGGCCTCTACTGCTTCGCGGCAGACAACGAATTCGGCGCCGAGGTCTACTCCGGTGCCACCACAGAAAAACAGGCGTGGGAGGTGTTTCGCCCCGCCCGCCTGATGGCCAAGCGCACCCAGGCGCTGCTCGATCACTTCGGTATCGAGGTCAACGCCAGCAACCTGAATATCCCGTCTGACGGCGCCCGCTTCGAGCCGCTTATCGGCAACCCGGGTGATGGTCAGTCGCCATCCTGCGCCATCGTGGACGAATACCACGAACACGACACGGATGACCTCTACACCACCATGATCACCGGTATGGGCGCCCGCCGCCAACCGCTGATGTGGGTCATCACCACCGCCGGCTACAACATCGACGGCCCCTGCTACGACAAGCGGCGGGAAGTGATCGAGATGCTGGCGGGCACGGTACCGGATGATGAGCTGTTCGGCATCATCTACACCATTGACGAGGGGGATGACTGGACGGATCCCAAGGTGCTGGCCAAGGCCAACCCGAATATGGGCGTCTCCGTCTATGCCGAATACCTGCTGGCGCAGCAGGCCAAGGCCATCAAGTCAGCCCGCTTTGCCAACATCTTCAAGACCAAGCACCTAAACGTCTGGGTGTCGGCCAAAACCGCCTACTACAACATGGAGGCGTGGAAGGCCTGCGAAGATCGCAGCCTGACGCTGGAGCAGTTCGAAGGGCAGGAGCTGATCCTCTCGTTCGACCTTGCCCGCAAGCTCGACATGAACTCCATGGCTCGCCTGTTCTGGCGAGATATTGACGGTAAGCGCCACTACTACTCGGTAGCCCCCGAATTCTGGGTGCCGGAAGATACGGCCTTCAACACCGACAACCGGAGGCTGGCAGAGCGTTACCAGAAGTGGATGAACCTGGGCGAGCTCAGCACCACAGAAG
>NZ_JRGK01000087.1 GCF_000764645.1 Aeromonas finlandensis | reverse complement strand
GTGGCCAGAAGCCTGCGCGACGAGAGTGCGCTGGTGCGAGAAGCGGCGGTCCTGGCCGCCGATCCCTATCAGTTTGCCCATCGCTGGCGATTGCTCTCGCCGCTGCTGGCCGACAGCAGTGCCGAGGTGCGCCGTGCGGCCACCCTCAATCTGGCCCGTGATTATGGCGCCATGGATGAGGGGCAACTGAGCGCCATTGGCCAGCCGCTGGCGGAGGTGAGCGACTATCTCGCCAAACAGCAGGATCCGGCGCAGCAGCTGTTGCAGGCGGATCTCTATCGCTGGACCCGGCAGTGGGACAAGGCGCAGGCGCGCTATGAGCAGTTGCTTATCAATCAGTTAGAAAATCAGCCAGACAATCCCCGGATCTGGCTTGGCCTCTCTGACAACTTGCGGGCCCAGCAACGGGATGCCGAGGCGCTGGCCCTGCTTGACAAGGGGATCCTCGCACTGCCGCAAAACGCCAACCTCCATTACGCCAAGGCGCTGACCCAGGTGCGCCTCGGTCAGAAGAACGATGCCGCGGCCACCATGGCGCAGGCAGCGACCCTCGCTGGCAACAACAGCTACTTCTGGTATCTCAACGGGGTACTGCAAGAGCCGCTGGATCTCGACAAAGCCATCGGTTCGTTCGAGCTGGCCTACCGGATCTCCGGCGCGCCGGAGCAGCTCTATGCGGTGTGCGATATCTACCTGCGCCACGATCACCCCAAGAGCGATGCCTGCATGAGCGAGCTGGGCAGGATAGCGCCCCCCGAGGTGCTGGCCGAGCTCAACGGCAAGCGCGCGAGCCAGGCGGGCACGCCGCCGGTTTCCGCTGGCCAGTAATGGCTGCCACTCCTTTTACTGCACAGGTCAGATGATGAAGAACACCCCCGCAAAATGCGTGATCCCGCTGCTGGCTACCACCTTGCTGGTGGCGGGTTGTACCCTCTGGCAACATGCCAACCAGCCGCGCCATCCACTGCGACAGAAGATTGAAGCGGACATGGTGCTGGTGGAAGGGGGCCGTTTTGAGATGGGCTCCAACGGCCTTGGCGCCAAAGCGAGCGAAGGGCCACAGCATACGGTCTCGCTCAACAGCTTCTACATGGCAAAATTCGAGGTGACCCAGGCTCTGTTCGAGGCGGTGATGGGTCCCTCCATCAGCTATTTCCAGGCGCCGGATGTACCGGTCAACAACCTCAGCTGGCAACAGGCCAATCTGTTTGTGGCAAGGCTCAATGAGTTGACCGGCGCTCACTACCGCCTGCCCACCGAAGCGGAGTGGGAGTATGCAGCCAAGGGGGGCAAGCTGAGTAAAGGCTATCGTTACAGCGGCTCCGATCAGATCGACGAGGTGGCTTGGTACAGCGGCAACGCCAACAACCGCGCCTATCCGGTGGGGCTGAAAAAGCCCAACGAGCTGGGGCTCTACGACATGACCGGCAATGTGGGGGAGTTTGTAGCTGATGCCTATGAAGAGACCTTTTATCGCCACAGCCCGCAAGATAACCCGAACAATGCCAAGGAGAGCAAGATCCACCTCGCCCATAAATCGGTGCGAGGTGGCAGCTACGCCTACGAGGCTGAACTGTCGGAAAACTTCCGGCGCGATTTTGCCAGCCAGTCGGTGATGATGGCTGACATGGGATTGCGACTGGTGCGGGATGCCCGTTAGGGGTGAGCCAGGGTGGTGGTCAGCCCCAGCTCGCTGACCACCTCGAACAACTGCTGGCGCAACCAGCGGTGGCCCGCCTCGGCCGTCCGGCTGGGGTGCCAGATGGCCGACAGGCTGAATACCGATTCATCGAAGGGGAAGGGGAGTACCCGCACGTCATACATGCCGGCAAAGGTATCTATGGTGGAGGTGGGCAAGACCCCGATGATCTCGCTGCGCGCAATGATGGGCAGCATCTCCATGGCGGTCGGCACCCGCACCACGATTTTTCGATTGGCCATTTGCGGCAGGTGCTCGGCGGTGAGCATGCTGCCCCGAACCTGCCACTGAGCCAGCGCCACATGCTCCTCGGTAAAATACGCCTCTGTCGTCAAGCTGCTGCCCAGTCGCGGGTGGCTGCTGGCACACACTACCTTCACCTGCTCGGCATAGAGCACCTCGCTCTTGAGCATGCTGCGCCCGCTCTGGGTCATGTCGATGATAAGGTCATAGCGCTGCATCCGCAGGTCACTCTCCATATCTTCGGTAAAGAGGGGATGCACCTCCAGCGCAATGCCGGGGGCGTGCGCCCGGATCTTGCACAGCAGTGCCGGGATCAGGTTGGCGCTGACCAGCGTGATGCAGGCGATGGAGAAGACCCGCTGGGAGGTACGCGGATTGAAGGTGCGCGAGGTCGAGAGGGTTGAACTGAAGTTCTTCAGTGCGGCCGCCATCGCCGGATAGATGTCGATGGCAAACGAGGTGGGCTCCATCCCCGCGACCTTGCGGTTAAACAGGGGATCGTCGTAGATCTCCCGCAGCCGCTTGAGAGCCTTGCTGACGGCGGGCTGGCTGATCTCCATGCGTGTCGCCGCCCGGGAGAGGCTGCGCTCTTCATAGATGGCGACAAAGATCGGGATGAGGTTCAGCTCGGTACTTCTGATGTCTGGCAAGAGGGGCCTCGTTACATGTCCGTGGAAAAGTCACACTGTCTTGGCATTGCCGGGTAGCAGGAGGAGAGCGCCTGCCACGCCAATCAGGTGGCGTGGCAGAGGGCCGGAATCCCGCCTCGGCAGTGTAATAAAGTGGGCAAAGGGGTACAACCGGCGCAGGGGCTGGCTGTGGCGTAGCGCACTTTAGTCAGTTGCTGACGTTGCTGACGTTGCTGACGTTGCTGGATGTGCTGGCAGATTGATCCTCTGTGGTCGAGCTGCCACTCAGGGTTGTCAGCCCCGGCAGGGCCGCTTGCCAGCCGATAACGCGGCGCAGCCGTGCACCGATGTTACTGGGGATGTTGCTGTGGCCGCTGCCCCTAACAGAGCCACGCATGGTGCCCCGACTGGCATCCCGTCGCCCTTGCAGGCGCACCAGCAAGCGCCAACCCATCTTGAGCGAATCAGCCTGATCAAGGGGGTCTTGCTGGAATGCGGTCTGCTGCTGTTGCCACAGCGGATCGCAACTGACGCGGCCCAGTTCCAGCACGCCCCGTTTGGCCCGCAGATAGCGATAGGCCAGTATCCGCACCACCCCCCACTGCCTGCACCAGATGGCGGCCCCATATTGCCAGGGGAGCGGGCGAGGGTGGTGGCGGTAGTAACGGGCGATGGCCAGAAGGGTCAGCGCCAGCAGGGCCACTCCGCTCGTCACCCCAAGCAACCGGGGCCAGTAGGTCGCCAGCCAGGAGGCAGGAGTGTGGCGCACTTGCAGGGTCTGCCCGGGGAGGGTCAGGGTCTCCAGTTGGCCGGTCTGGCTGTTCCACCAGGCAAGCTCCAGCGCAGGCAGGGTCAATTCACCGCCGCGCTGCACGATGTAGGTAATCTGATCTTCCCGTGTCGAGAGGTACTCCCCCCGCTCTTGGGTATCGTTCAGCCGGGCCTGCGCCGGATAAGCCTGCACCCGCCCATCGCTTGCACAAGCGGAGTGATCAGCGGCGGGATCAGCACCGAGAGGGTATCCTGCCCGCTGGCGGTGACGGTGCGGGTGATGGCATCCCCCACCCGCAGCTCGCCGTCCGCATGGTCATCCGCAGAGCGCTGCCAACGCTGGCTCAGGGTGAGGTTGCTGGCGCTCAGCCAACGCCCGCCGACCATCAGGGCGGGGTCGGGCAGGGCAGCGGCAAAACGCTGGGGGTGGGTGGTGAGGGTGATCTGCCGGGAGCCCCCTTCAGGACGAGCAACCGTGGCCCGCACCGCGATGGCGGGGATCTCGAACTGGCCGGATTGCTGGGGGTAGAGCGTCAGCTCCCAGCGCTGGTGCGACCAGGTCTCGCCATCGCGGCGCTGGGTAAAGTTGGTCGCCAATTCGCTGCGCTGCTTGACCATGACCCCCGGCAGCTCGAATTGGCCGATGCGGGTGCCCGCGGTAAACCAGCGGTTGGTGGCCAGCTCCAGATAGAGGGTGATCTGCTGGTTGACGGCATAGGGGCGCTTCTCCTCCTGATCTTTCAGCCAGCTCTTGAGGGTCACCTGAGTGGCTTCCGTCGCGTCAGCGCCCTCGGCAGCCTGTGCCGTCACGGGCAGCAGCACGGCCCCGAGCAGGGCGGCGGTTGCCACCCATCCGCGCAGCCAGTGGCGGAGTTTATTGCGCCGGTTGCACATGGACGGGCTCCTTATTGGTGGCAGAGCGAGGGCGCGCGGCTGCGCCAGCTTGCTGCGCTTGTAGCTGGAGGCGGAATTTGGCTTGCAGGAAGTCGCCGGGATCAGACTCCACCCGGCGCAACCACTTTTCGGCCTGCGCCGGATTGGCCAGGATCTGATCTGCGGTCAGGGTTTCGCGCGCCATCAGGGAGGAGACCACGGTCTCTTCGGCCCCGTCGGCACTGCGTGGCTGATCATCGGGCAACTCGCGGGAGTGATCAGGCCCATCCGGCGTGCCGGTATGGCTCTGGCTGGCGCGGTTGATCTCGTCAACAATCCCGCACATCACCCGATAGTTGTGGGCGGCTGATTGACGCACGGTGGGGTCATTGGCTTCGTCAGCCAGTTGCCGGAACAGTCGGCGGGCGGCCAGATACTCACGCTGTCTGGCGAGGGCGTTGCCCGTATAGAGCTGCGCCTGCTCGGAATCAGTTTGCAAAAAGGCCGACTGGGCCAGCGCAAACTCGGCGCTGTAGTAGTAGGCCACCCCCTTGTAGAAGGGGTCCTCATAGCGTTTGGCCGCCTCCAGATAGTCACCTTGCTGGAAGTACCACTGCCCCTGTTGATCCGGGGTGAGCCAGAGATCGAGCCACTGCTGTTTCAGCTCTTGAGCCCAGTGGTTGCTGGTCGGCGCTTTCGGCTCGGGCGGTGCCAGCGAAAAGGTGGTGGCCTGCACAGGCGTCACCTGCAGCAGGGAGAGGCCGACCGCCGCCACCAGACCCCACTGCACCAGCCAGCCTTTGCGAAACCAGAGCAGCAGCAGGGCGACCACCGGCAAGAGCAGGTAGTAGCCCATGTCCTGCCAAGGCATCAGGGAGTCGCTGTGGATCAAAAAGTGGCGTTCAATCCCCCGGTTGATGCGTTCCACATCGTCATTATCCACCGTCATGGTGAGCAGGGTGCCATCGCTGTCGCTGGCCAGTCGCCGAAGTGAGGCAAGCTCCAGCGGGCGTTTGCCACTCAGGGCCGGGTCGCCAGCGGCCAGGATCAGCAGCTGACGGGATTGGCCACGGAAATAGTCAGCCAACGGGGCAATGGCGGAGGGGCTGATGCCATCACTCACCAGCAAGACGGTGCTGCCGGTCTCATCGGCCAACAGCTCGGTGAGCAGCGGGATCACCTGTTCGGTGTGCTTGCCCTCTTTGGGCATGATCTCGGGACGGATGGCAGCGAGGATGGGGGCATAGACGGCGCTGTCATGGGTCAGCGGTATGGCGGTGTGGGCTGAGCCAGCAAAAACCACTAGCCCGTTGCGCCCGCCATCGCGGGTCGCCAGCAGATCGCTGATCTTCTGTTTGGCCCGTGTCAGCCGATTGGGGGCGATATCCTCTTCCAGCATGGAGTCGCTGTTATCGAGCAGGATCAGCAGGGCGCCCTGATCTTCGCCAAAGGGGGAGGGTTCACGGCTCCAGGTCGGCCCTGCGCAGATCAGGATGGCGAGCCCCATCAGCAGCCCCAGCACCTTGAGGGGCAGGTTCTTTTTCCAGCCGGTGTCTCCCAGTGTCAGCGCCTTGCGCAGATGGGGGGGCAGCCGCTGTTGCCAGTTGCTCGCCTCATCCATGCGCCAGCGCAGCAGCAGGATGGCGGCAAGGGGGAGCAAGGCCAGCAGCCACCAGGGGCGCAGAAAGTGGGCATTCAGCCAGAGCTGTTGCCAGAACAGGATATCAATCATGGGTTGCCTCCTGGCGAGCGGGGCGCAGGCGGTAGCGCCTGAGGGTCAACAGGGAAAAGAAGGTGAGATAGAGGCCGACGCTGGCGGCGATGAGGTAATGGTGCAGGCTTTCGCGGGTCTGAAAGCGGGTGCTCTCGTAGCGCTGTGGCTCCAGCTCACCGATCACCTGATAGGCGCGCGTCAGCTGCGCCTCATCGAGGGCCTGAAACAGCTGACCGCCGGTCAGGGTCGCCAGTTGTTGCAAGGTATCGAGATCGAGGCCCTGTTCGCCGACGGTGGCCGGATCCCCCATGGCGATGGTGTGCAGCCGCACGCCGTTGACCGCAGCTACCCGGGCCGCATCCCGCGGGCTGACAAAACTGCCGGTGTCGTTGCCATCGGTGAGGATGATGGCGACTTTCTCCCGCTTGGCGCTGTTCTGGTCTTGTTGCCCATGGCGATCACTGTCGTTGAACACTTTGATTGCCAGGCCGATGGCATCCCCCAGATGGGTGCTCTGGCCTGCCATGGCGACATCGGTCTCCTGCAGCAGGGTTTGCCAGGTGTCGAGATCGGCGGTAAACGGCGCCTGGAGAAAGGCGGCATCCCCAAACAGGATTAGCCCGAGTCGATCTCCTTCGCGCGTTGCAGCAAATTGTTTAAGCACCCCTTTGGCGGCGTCGAGCCGACTGAGGGACTTGCCGGGGTCGGGGGAGAAGTCGGTCTCGGCCATGGAGCCGGAGAGATCCAGCACTATCATCACATCCCGCCCGAACCGCTCGCGCACCTGAGGCGGGCCATAGATGGTGGGTTTGGCCAGCGCCAGCACCGCCAGCAGCCAGACCAGCAGCAGCGCGATCCGCTGCCACCAACTGGCGGTCAGCTGGGTCGCCCCTTCTTGCGGCGGCTCATCCAGCAGATCGATCAGCAGGTCGAAGAAGGGCACCTTGATGGCGCTCTGCCGGGTGCGATAGGCCGGAATCAGGCGAAACACCAGCAGCGGCAGGGGCAGCAGCCAGAAACAGTGGGGGTGGGTAAACTCGAGACCGGCATCAAGCATGGCGGGCCTCCGTTGCCTGCGACGCTGTGTGAACGGGGATCTGGTGATGGGCGAGCCAGTCGCTGCACAGGGAAACGAGGCAGAGCTGATCGCTGACGCTCAGCACCACCTGATCACAGACCAGCGACACCAGCCAGCGCTCCCCCAGTTCGGTGGCGAAGCGAGGCTGCCGATCCGCCATGGCATTGTCGAGGGTTTGCAGTAGCGCCATGCCAAACAGCTTGCCGTGCCGGGGATCAAGGTGGGTCAACACCTGCTTGATCAGGTGAAACAGCGCCAGACTGGCCCCGGCATCAGACCAGTTGATCGTGCGCAGGGCCGCCAGCGCTTCACGACGGTAACGCTGGTGCCACCAGCGCTGTGCCCGGTGATAGAGCCAGAGCAGCGCCAGCGCCCCCAGGCTCAGCGCCAGCAGCAGCCAGCCTGCGGTTTGTGGTTGCCAGCTGATAGCGGGTGGCACGGTCACGTCCTGCAATTCGCGCAGCATATAGGTGCCGGGCAGCTTGTGGTTCATCAGTGATCTCCTCCCAATGCGGTAATGAGGCGGGCGAGGTGGTGGCCACCGGTGTCGAGGGTGATAAGCGGCAATCCCTTGAGCGCCATCAGTCGCAGCAGTTGCTCTTTTTTCAGCTGCTGCTGGCGGGCCAGCCCTTGATCCAGCACCGGGATCTGGTGGGGAGCAATATTGAGCTGGTACTGGCCATCGCCGACCACCCAGCTGGCGTCAGCGGCTGTGGTCGACAGGGTCGATTCGAGGGGATCGGCGATGTGCAGTGCCAGCACATCGTTGTGCTGCTGCAAGTAACCGAGGCGGGTCAGATCGGCCTCGGTCACCCCGGCCCAGTCG
>NZ_JRGK01000086.1 GCF_000764645.1 Aeromonas finlandensis | reverse complement strand
CGACGATATTGACCCACTCCAGCGTCTGTTGAACGCCAGCATCATCGGCGCCCCACCCCAGTTGCAGACCGAGACCAAACAGCCCCCCCAGCACCAAACCGGCGAGCACCTTGCGCGACAGCGGCACAGTCGCGGGCAGCCGGGTCAGGGCGAAACAGAGCAGACAGAAGAGCAATGAAGCAAACAAGGTAAACATAAATAAACACCTGTAGCGGCCATCAGGGCCGATTGTAGACAGAGAAAACAGCGGGTGCGAGCGGGGTCGCGGGGGAGAACGCCGGATTGCAGGCGTGAAAAAACAGCGGACGCCCGAGGGGGCGTCCGCTGGCAATCGGGGGAATTACTTCTTTACGGGGGCGTCGTACTGCTCGGGTTCGTCGCTATAGACGCAGACATTCCACTTGGCAGCCAAACCCTCTTCCGCCAGGCAGTAACGCTCGAAGAACGCGGTGATCTCGGCACGCTGGCAGTGGGCTTCGAAAGCCGCCATATCTTGCCAAATCTCGTTGAACACGATGGGGAAGTTCTCCCCCTCGGCAAACGGGCTAGCGATGTGGCGGGTCACCCGATATTGCAGGCAACCATCCTCACGCAGGGTATTGGGCTCGAGCGCCTGCAGCACCTGAAACAGGGCTTGCTCCTGACCGGGTTTGGGCAGGAATTGGGCAATGCAATAAACCTTCTTGGACATGGGGTCCTCCTGGTTGTGACGGGCTCAGGCTTGTTGCAGCGTGACGACCCGGTTGTCGATAAGGCGGGCCTTGCCCAGATAAGCGGCCATCAGGATCACCAGCTGCGCGCTCTCGTCAGTGGCGGATTCGAGGGTGGCGGCATCGACGATGTCGATGGCATCGGTGCGGAAACCGGCGTTGTCGAGACGCTGGCTGGCCTGCGCCACCAGCGAAGGCAGGTGGTGGTCACCCGCTTCAATCTGCTCGGCGATCCAGTTCATGGTGCGCGCCAGCTCAGGGGCCAGCGCCCGCTCGGCGGCAGTCAGGTAGCCGTTGCGCGAAGAGAGCGCCAGCCCGTCTTCGGCCCGCACGGTGGGCACGCCGACGATCTCGATGGGCATCGCCATGTCGGCCACCATCTTGCGAATAAGCGCCAGCTGCTGGTAATCCTTCTGGCCAAAGCAGGCCACATCGGGCTGCACCAGATTGAACAGCTTGGTGACCACGGTGCTGACACCGCGGAAGTGACCCGGGCGCAGCGCCCCTTCCAGCAGGCCGGAGAGGCCCGGCACCTCGACGAAGGTCTGGCTCACCAGCCCCTGCGGATACATGATCTCCGGGGTCGGGGTGAACACCATGTCGACGCCAGCCGCTTCCAGCGCAGCGCAATCCTGCTCCAGGGTGCGCGGATAGTTGGCGAGATCCTCGGCCTTGTCGAACTGCATCGGGTTGACGAAGATGCTGACCACCACCTTCTCGGCGTGGCTGTGCGCCTCTTTCACCAGCGTCAGGTGACCCTGATGCAGGTTGCCCATGGTGGGCACGAATGCGATGGCACGCCCTTCACGGCGCCAAAGAGTTATCTGCTCACGCAGAACGACGGGATTATTTACGACCAACATCAGCAGTTCACCTTCCGATAAATCAAAAAGAGAGACGGGTTGCATCCACCGGTAGCGCTCGGACGGAATGGGGTACGAGCATCGCTATCAGCAGTTCACCTTTAGATGAATCAATAAGATACGGATTAGCTATACGGATTAACTCTGCGAGGCTGACAAGCAGAGACGGGGGCCGCAGCCCCCATCGTGCAACCGTCAGGATCAGTTGAAGCAGTGCTCCGGGCCGGGGAAGCTCCCCTCGCTCACCTGCTGGACATAGAGGCGGATGGCGGCACGCACATCACCGGTCTCGGCCAGGAAGTTCTTGGTGAACTTGGGCACATAACCGGAGGTGACGCCAAAGGCATCATGCATCACCAGGATCTGACCGTCGGTCGCCGGGCCGGCACCGATGCCGATCACCGGGATGCGCAGCGCCTTGGTGATGCGCTCGGCCAGCGCAGTGGGCACGCACTCGAGCACCAGCAGCTGGATACCGGCCGCTTGCAGTTCGAGGGCCTGACGGTAGATCTCCTGGGCCTGAAACTCGTCGCGCCCCTGCACCTTGAAGCCGCCAAAGACATGGACGGATTGCGGGGTGAGGCCGAGGTGACCGCACACCGGCACCCCGTTGCGGGTGAGGTGGCGGATGGAGTCGCACAGCCAGTCGCCCCCTTCCATCTTCACCATGCGGGCACCGGCCGCCATCAGGCGGGCGGCGTTCTGGTAAGTCTGCTCCGGGGTGGCGTAGCTCATGAACGGCATGTCGGCGATGACCAGCGCCTTGCTGGCACCGCGCGCCACACAGCGGGTGTGATAGACCATCTCATCCATGTTGACCGCCAGGGTATCCTGACCCCCTTGCAGCACCATGCCCAGCGAATCGCCGATGAGCAGCACATGGGCCCCCTCGTCGTCGAACAGCTTGGCAAAAGTGGCATCATAGGCGGTGATGGCGGTGAACTTTTGACCCTCCTGCTTCATCTTCAGCAGGCTGGCGGTGGTGATCTTGCTCATAGAGGCTCCTGTACGTCTGCACGCGGGGCAATGATGGCCAAATCATTGTGCGGGCAGCGGGCAACCAGTCGGGCGAGCGGGGTGCCGCAGGGCAGCACCAGAGCAGGCGCAATCTCGGCAAGGGGCAGCAGCACGAACTCCCGCTCCTTCATGCCGTAGTGGGGCACGATCAGGCGCTCATGGTTGATCACCTGATCCCCATAGAGCAGCAGATCGAGATCCAGTGTTCTCGGTCCCCACCGCTCATCTTTGCGCACACGTCCCTGTTCCAGCTCGATTTTTTGTAATTGATCCAGCAGCGCAAGGGGCGCGAGCCGGGTGTTGAGCCGGGCCACGGCATTGACGTAGTCCGGTTGGTCAGCAGGGCCCATGGGGCGGCTGCTGTAAAACGACGAGGCCTCCACCAGCACAGATCCCGGCAACCGGCCTAAGGCGGCGACGGCGCGACGAGCCTGACCCAGCGGGTCAGACAGGTTGGAACCAATGGCGATGAAGACCTCGGTCATCACGTCTGTTATCACTCGGCCACTTTCGGTTTGCGGCGACGGGGGCGACGACGGTTGCGGCTGTTGCTGCTGCGCTTCTCGCCATCGTTGCTACGGACCTCACCGGCCGGGGCACGCTCACCGCTCGCCGGGCGACGGGTCGCTTCACGCTGCAGTTGCGGGCGCACATCCGGATTGGAGGCGACATAGCGCTCCCACCAGCTGGCCAGCTCGCCGAGACCCCGCTCGACCCGGTTGCGCAGCAACAGGAAGTCGAACGCCGCGCGGAACTTGGGATGCTCCATGGCGCGCTCGGGGTGACGACCCTGACGACGGGTCAGTCGCTGTTGCAGTGCCCAGATGTCGCGCACATCGGTGGTGAAACGGCGGGGAATGGCGATGATCCGCACCTGATTGTCCAGCACCTCGTTGATCGCCAACATGAAGGCGTCATACCAGGGCAGGCCGCTCTCGTTCTCCAGCACCCGACCACGGGCCTCGACAGCGCCCCACAGCAGGGTGGCGTAGAGGAAGGCGGGGGTGACGCGTTTATCTTCACGGACACGGGTGTCGGTATCGATCAGCGCCAGCTCGATCAGCTGCTCACAGGGCGAGTTGCCGTGCGGGGTAAACAGCGCCGCCACTTGCGGGAACAGCTGCTGGAACAGGCCATACTCGCGCATCAGCTTGTAGGTCGCCAGACCGTCGCCAGCCAGGAACAGCTTGAGGGTCTCCTCAAACAGACGAGCCGCCGGAATATCCTGCAGCAGCGGCGCCAGCTCCCTGATGGGGGCGGCGGTACGCGGGCTGATGGTCATGTCCAGCTTGGCGGCAAAGCGCACGGCGCGCAGCATCCGCACCGGATCTTCACGATAACGGGTCTCGGGATCACCGATCAGCTCAAGCTTGCGCTCGGCCAGATCTTCCAGACCCCCTTCGAAATCGTGCAGGGTGAAATCTTTGGCGCTGTAGTAGAGGGCGTTGACGGTAAAGTCGCGGCGCTCGGCATCCTCTTCGATGGTGCCGTAGACGTTGTCGCGCAGCAGCATGCCTTCATCAGACTGGGCCGACACATGTTTGCTGGTATTGACCTGATGGTGGTGACCCCGGAAGGTGGCCACTTCGATCACGTCACGACCAAAGACAATGTGGGCAAGGCGGAAACGACGGCCAATCAGGCGGCAGTTGCTGAACAGTGCCTTGATCTGCTCCGGCGTCGCATCGGTGGCGATGTCGAAATCCTTGGGCGTCTTCCCGAGCAGAATATCCCGGACCCCGCCGCCGACCAGGTAGGCTTCATAGCCCCCTTTGTTCAGGCGATAGAGCACCTTGAGTGCATTCTCGCTGATCTCTTTGCGCGAAATCGGGTGCTGGTCACGGCTTAAGGTACGACGTTGACCGGCGACACGGGCTGGAATGGGAGATTCCACCGGCTGCTCGCCGTCTTCCTTGCCGAGCACCTTGCGGCAAAAGTTTGCGATCTGGGAAAAAATGGTACACCTCTTCATGACTTCTAAATTGACGGGAGGCCAAAAAATAGCGGCCTATCATAGCTCACGCCTAACCAAATGAAAAACCGTGC
>NZ_JRGK01000085.1 GCF_000764645.1 Aeromonas finlandensis | reverse complement strand
GCCCTGCGCAGCGCCTTCGCCCAGACCATGCGACTGTCGAGCTGGATGGTGAGTCCGCTGCTGATCGAGCTTGCCTGCAAAATGGTCAGTCAGCGCCAGATCATGCCGCTGGTCGAGCAGCAGCGAGAGATCCTCAAACGCCGTGGTGAACTGCTGCGCCACCTGCTGCCCGCCGCCCGCTGGCAGCCGGGCTGCATGCACGCCTGGCTGCCGCTGCCGGAGCCCTGGCGCAGCCAGCAGTTTGCTGCCGCCGCCGATGCTCTTGACGTCGGTGTGGCGAGCGGGGAGCACTTCGCCGCCGGCCAGTTTGCCGCTCCGCAAGGGGTGCGCCTGAGCCTGAGCCAGCCCGCCACCGACGCCCGGGTCGGCGAAGGGCTGGCCCGTCTGGCGCAACTGCTGCAGGGGACGCCCCCCAGCAATCCCCTGCTATAGTCAGGGCCAGCCGACGTGACCTTCACACTTCATCGTCATTGCCAAGGAGATGCCGTGCCCCCCATGAGAGCCGCCCTGCTGCTTGCCACCCTGTTGCTGGGTGGCTGCGCCTCGTCATCGACCCACCAGCAGTTGGGAGCCGCGCTCAATGGACTGGAAGGGGAGTTGCAACGGCTGGAAGAGGAGCTGGCGGCGATGAATGGCCTGCACTATCAAAAGGCGATCGATGCCCCCCTGAGCCTGCGCCGCGCGCTCGGGGCGCCGCAGCCCACGCCAGAAGGGCTGGTGCCGGTGGCCAGCAAGCTGGAGGATGGGCCGATCCTGCGCTATCAATACCGCCTGCCAGCGGGTATGGCGAGTCTGCCCCAAGACAACCTCTGCCAGCGCTACGAGTTCGAGCTGCGCCATCTGGGCCGCCTCGGCAAGCTGGAATTAAGCTGGCAGGGGGAACAGGGCAAGGGCTCGAGGCTGATCCGCCAGGCCGACTGCCCCTTTGCGGCGCAGGCCCGCCCTCGGCAATAACAGAGCGCAGCGCTGAGAGATGGCAATAACCGATTGAAATAACAGCTTATAGTGCCCCTTCCTCTACCCCACCGGCTACTGTCAATTTTTCACTCATCGGATGCTGGGACTATGTTCCCCTTGGGTCTACCATAATCAACTCCATGGTTTGCTCACAGGAAGTGCGTGCATGACGATACTGCTGCTCGAAGAGGATCCCCTGCTCCGTAGCGCCATCACCCGGGAACTGACCGAACAGGGTGTGCCCGCCGACCGGATCCACTACCACAGCCATCCGGGTCACGAGCGCAGTGGCCTGCTGGCCCTGCTGCAACAACAGCCTTTCGATGCCATTATCTGCCAACAGGACAAACAGCAGGGCCTTGAAGGGGCCCGGCTGCTGCACGAAGCGCACTATCTCGGTCTGCTCCAGCCAGCGTGCGTGCTGCTGTTGCTGGATGCCGACCAGAGCGAACCGGAGTTCCTCCCCTCGGATCTCTACTTCTCCCTCTATCTGCCGCTCCCCTTCATGACCCGGCAGCTCGCCACCGTGCTCGGCCAGCTGGTGAAGTTAAGCAGCCTGACCCGCACGCTGGCCGCCCCCATTCTGCTGCGGGAGTGGCAACTGGCCACCACCCTGTGCGAAGACCTGCTGTTTCAACGGGAGCATCGCTCGCTGACCCCCTGGCTGGATCGGCTCAAGGGCTACCTGCTGCTGCAATCGGCCGAGCGGATCACCACCGCCCAGCACTATGCCCTCTGCGCCAACGAGTATCAGGCGAGCTGGCCAAGGGCTGGCCTCTTCTACGCCATGCTGGGGCTGGGCAAGTTGCAGAGCGCCCAGACCGACTTGCAACGCCATCAGGCCAAACTGCCTGCCGCCACCCGGCTGGAGCTGACACTGGCCAGCCAGCTGCACCAGCATCAGTGGCAAGCGGCATGGGAAACCATGGTGGAACTGCAGCAGGCCCGCCCCCACCAGCCGCGCTGGCATCAGCTGGCCATGTCGCTCGGGCTGGTACTGCACGATGAGAAGAAGGTGCTGGAGCAGGCCAACAGCCTGACCCTGCGCTACTTCAGCGAACAGCGCATCCGGCTCACTATCGACAGCTTCATGCTCAATGCCAGTCTGGCGGTGTTGTGGCACGCCCCCTCCAGCAACCGGATCCGCTCACTGCAGCAGGAGTGGGAGCACCTCAAACGCACCGTCCACCTGCAACCCCACGAATATGAGCTGCTGCAGGCGCTGATGCTGGGGCTGGATTATCGCTTCGACGAGGCGCTGATCCTGATTGCCCACCACCAGCCGGATGAAGGGAGCGACAACCACCTTACCCTGCTGCTCGGCTTTGCGGTCAGCCAGTTCTGCGGTTTGCCCCACCACGCCCAGCGCTACCTGACCCAGCTGACCCATTACCGCGCCAGAGTGGCACCCCACCCCCTCACCCTGCAGCTGTTTCATCATCTGGTAGCCGAGTTGGGCCACCGTCTGACCGCGCGCGAACAGCGCCTGAGCGAGCTGCGCCAGACTCGTCACAAGGCAATGCAGGCCAACCAGTATCAGACCGCCCTGCAAGCCAGCTTGCAGTTGCAGGAAGAGTTCCCCGCCCTGCCCGGCGATGCCTGGCAACTGCTGGAGTTGCTGCAACACTGCTGGCCAGCGGGCATGGCCGCCCCCAGGGTAGCGCTGCTGGTCGACGCCCTGGAGCGACGTCTCAAACACAGTCCCGCGTTTCTGGAACAACATGCCCAGCAGTACCAGCGCACCCTGCAGGAGATCCGCACCCACCTGCAGCCGCATCTTTCCGGCAGTGGCCCCTCCTGTCTGATCGAGAGGCGACCCGAGTCGCAGTGATGCGGGCAGCACACCAACCGGGGCCGTCAGTGGTGCTCTATCAGTGGCGCTCGAATAGAGAGAGGGGAGCCTTGGCTCCCCTCTCTCTATGTTGGTTCTGTGTCTGCTTGGTGCGATGAGCGCCGGGCTTAACCCAGCGCGTCACTCTCCAGCGCCACCTTGAGAAAATCTTTCCAGCTGATGATGCCGACCAGGGCACCATTCTCCAGCACCGGCAGGCAGGAGACCCCCTTTTCCAGCATCAGCTTGACCCCATCACGTACCGACAAGTTCGGCGCTATGGTAATGAGCTGGCGGCTCATGATCTGGTGGGCCCGCTTGTTGAGGGTTTCGGTGTCACGGCTCATCTCGGCCTCGGAGTCGAGATAGGGGCTGATGGCACGGAACAGGTCCCGATCCGAGATCACCCCCACCAGCTCCTCCTCTTCCAGCACCAGCAGGTGGCGAAAGTGGGCCTGCTCAAAGATATCCCTGACGACATTGAGCCGATCATCCATTGAAACGGTGGCGACTCGGGTCGTCATGATGTCCCTGATAAGCATGTTAGCCTCCGGTATCCGAACTGGTTTCTCTGTTATGGCATGTTTTTGCAGCGCCAGCCAGTGGCCAGCCCTTCGCTACAGTGCAAATCTGCGTCATTTCACGTAAGATCTGCGCCAGTTTTTCTCCTCCATTTTGAGCAAGCAGATCCCACCCATGATAGTTGCCAGTCAAATCGAACTGATCCGCGGCGGCCGCAAGCTGCTGGACAACGCCTCCGCCACCATTCACCCCGGCCACAAAGTGGGTCTGGTGGGCAAAAACGGCTGTGGCAAGTCCACCTTTTTTGCACTGGTACGGGGCGAGCTGGCCATCGACAGCGGCACCTTCAGCCTGCCCGCTGGCTGGCAGATCGCAGGCGTCGCGCAGGAGACCCCGGCGCTCGACTGCTCCGCGCTCGAGTACGTGATCGACGGCGACAAGGAGTTCCGCTCGCTGGAAGCCCAGCTGGTGCAGGCCGAGCAGGATGACAATGGCCTGCTGGTGGCCGAGCTGCACGGTCGCCTTGATACCATCGGCGCCTACAGTATTCGTGCCCGCGCCGCCGAACTGTTGCACGGCCTCGGTTTCAGCGACGAGCAGCTCAGCTCGCCGGTGCGCAGCTTCTCCGGTGGCTGGCGCATGCGTCTGAACCTCGCCCAGGCGCTGCTCTGCCGCTCCGATCTGCTGCTGCTCGATGAACCGACCAACCACCTGGATCTCGACGCCGTCATCTGGCTGGAGAAGTGGCTCAAGGGCTATCAGGGCACACTCGTGCTTATTTCCCACGACCGCGATTTCCTCGATTCGGTCATCAGCCGCATCATCCATATCGAGAACGGCAAGCTCAACGAATACACCGGCGGCTACTCCGACTTCGAACTGCAGCGCGCCGAGCAGCTGGCCCAGCAGCAATCCATGTACGAGAAGCAGCAGCGGGAGATGTCCCACATGCAGGCGTATGTCGACCGCTTCCGCTACAAGGCCTCCAAGGCCCGTCAGGCCCAGAGCCGCCTCAAGGCGATGGAGCGGATGGAGAAGATCCTCCCCGCCCACGCCGACTCCGAATTCAGCTTCGAGTTTCGCGAGCCATCGGCCCTGCCGACCCCGCTCATCGCCATGGAGAACCTCTCTGCCGGTTACGGCGACAAGGTGATCCTGGAGAAGATCAAACTCAATCTGGTACCGGGTTCCCGCATCGGTCTGCTCGGTCGCAACGGCGCCGGTAAATCCACCTTTATCAAGATGCTGTCGGGCTCCAACCCGCCGCTGTCGGGCAAGCTGGAGGTGAGCGCCGGGGTCAGCATCGGCTACTTCGCCCAGCATCAGCTGGAGACCCTGCGCCTCGACGATACTCCGCTCGATCATCTGGCCCGCCTCGCGCCGGACAAATCGGAGCAGGAGCTGCGCAACTATCTGGGCAGCTTCGGCTTCCACGGTGACAAGGCGCTCGACAAGGTGGCCCCCTTCTCCGGCGGCGAAAAAGCGCGGCTGGTGCTGGCGCTGATCACCTGGCAAAAGCCCAACCTCTTGCTGCTGGATGAACCGACCAACCACCTGGATCTGGAGATGCGCCACGCCCTCACCATGGCGCTGCAAGGCTTCGAAGGGGCCATGGTAGTGGTGTCGCACGACCGTCACCTGCTGCGCACCACCACCGATGACTTCTATCTGGTGCACGGTGGCCGGGTCGAGCCGTTCGACGGCGATCTGGACGACTACCACAAGTGGCTCGGCGAGCAGGAAAAAGAGGCCAACGCCAAACCGGCGGATGGCCCCGTCTCTGCCAACTCGGCCGTGGCGCGCAAGGATCAGAAGCGGCGCGAGGCAGAGTTCCGGCAAGCGACCCGTCCGCTGCGTCAGAAGCTGGAGAAGCTCGAAGCGAGCATGGAGAAGCTGCAAGGCAAGCTTGGCGACATCGAGAGCCAGCTGGCCGATCCCGCCATCTACGAAGAGGGCGCTAAAACCAAGCTCTCCGAACTGCTCAAATCCCAGGGCCCCCTCAAGGAGCAGCTGGAAGAGGTAGAGCAGGAGTGGATGAGCCTCTGTGAAGAGCTGGAAACCATGGAGCAGGCCTTCTTTGCGTGACGAACAGCTGATGGCCAGCGAGCGGGTCGCAATACACGTGTTGCCGACGCCGATCGGCTTCTGGCACTGGAGCGGCAAGGTCTATGGTGAGCGCAGCCAGGATTGGCTCACCGTGCAGACGCTGGGGGGCAACGTCAATCTGGCGCTGCTGCTGCACCGGCTCGATCAGCTCGGCATCGTGGTCGATCTGACCGACCTGCAACCGGCGCTGGTGCAGACCGAAGCGGTGCTGACCCCGTGGCGTGCCCTGCGCCAGAGCGCCAAGGCACGACTCGACGAGCAGGAGTATCAGTCGATGCTGGCCCACGAGCTGGAGCTGGAGCGGCTGCAACAGGGTGTCCTGCTGCAGACCCTGCGCAGCCTCCCCCTGATCCGCGGCAACAGCCGCAATTTGTTGAACTATCTATCGTTACTGGGTGCCCAGCAGGGCCCCCTCAGAGATCTAATATGCTGAGCTACCGCCACGCCTTTCACGCCGGCAACCATGCCGACGTGCTGAAACACGCCGTTCAGGCCCTGATCATCGAGTCCCTCAAGAAGAAGGAGAAACCCTTCATCGTGCTGGATACCCATGCCGGTGGCGGTCTCTACGACCTGCGCGGCGACTGGTCCCAGAAGAAGGCCGAGTATGCCGACGGCATCGGCCGCCTGTGGGACGAGCGCGCCCAGTGGTCTGCCATGGCCCCCTATCTGGGCGTCATCGAAGAGATGAATCAGAACGGCGAGCTGCACTACTACCCCGGCTCGCCGGAGCTCTCCCGCCGCCTCACCCGCGAGCAGGACAAGCTGGCGCTGATGGAGCTGCACAACAACGAGGTCGAAGACCTGCGCGCCAATATGGGTTACGACCCTCGCGTGGCCGTGCACCACCGCGACGGCTTCGAGGGGCTGATCGCCCTGCTGCCACCGACCCCGCGCCGCGGGCTGGTGCTGATCGATCCGCCCTACGAGCTCAAAGAAGATTACTTCGCCGTGGTCGACACCCTGAAAAAGGCGCAAAAGCGCTGGGCGACCGGCATCTACGCCCTCTGGTATCCCATCCTAGGGCAGGAGGCGGACAAATCCCGCGACATGCTGCGCGCCATCAAGCGCGAAAACTTCGGCAACGTCCTGGTGGCCGAGCTGGAAGTGGCCGGTCAGACTGCCGATTGGGGCATGAACGGCTCAGGCATGCTGATCATCAGCCCCCCCTGGATGCTGGACGAGCAGATCGAAGCCTTCCTCAAACCCCTCTGTGCCAAGCTGGCCCAGGGTGCCGGTGCCCAGTACAAGGTAGAGTGGCTCAACAAAGCGGAAGCCTGAGCTGTCTGAAACCTGAAGCCTGAATAAACAGAGAAGCCCCGTTTTGGGGCTTCTCTGTTTTTTGCGCACCGTGCTTTTTGCACTGCACCACAGTTCGACGCCAGTACCAGTGGCGGCAACGGGCTCTCTCAGGCATAGGGATGAACATGGTGGTTCGGTGAGGCACGAGCTTGATAGGTTTTCTCTATTCCGGCAGTAGATGAGAATAGTTTTCATTTAGTCTAATTCTAGCGGATACTCATCTCATCAACAGAGGGAGCCGCCATCATGAAAAAGACCATCAGCTTTGCCATCCTGCACTTCGGTGTCGCCTTTACCGTGGCCTACCTGCTGACCGGTGAGCTGCTGACCGCCAGCCTGATCGCCCTGATCGAGCCCGCCGTCAACACGGTCGCCTTCTACTTTCATGACCTTGGCTGGCACAAGCTCAAGCCGGCCCACAGCCTGCAGGCCAAGACCAGCAGCTTCGCACTGGTCCACTTCAGCGTCGCTTTCGGGGTTGCCTTCCTGCTGAGCGGCGAGCTGCTCACCGGCGGTGTGATGGCGATGATCGAACCGGCCATCAACACAGTGGTGTTCTTCTTCCACGAGCGGCTGTGGCGCGCCCGCAGTCAGCAACTGGCGCTGGCCTGATCAACCGGGCAACCCGCCTCCCCCTTTATCGCAGCAACAAAAAACCCGACATTCCGGCCAGGAGTGTCGGGTTTTTCCCCATGGCAACGCTCGCAATGTCGCAAAAAATCGCTCGGCGGCCCTGCGCCCCTGTTTTGTGTTGTGTTGTAGAGTGTGCTGATATCCCTCTCTTTTTGCTGGAGTCTTTCCGATGAACAAGACCTTGCTTGCCGCCCTGCTGTTTACCCCCCTGCTGGCCAGTGCCGCGACCCCCTCCTTTGACTGTGCCAAGGTAGCCGGGGCGGTCGAAACCCTGATCTGCAAGGATGCCGGACTGGCTGCCCTTGATAACGAACTGGCTGCCCTCTATCCCAAGGCGATTGCGCAGCTCTCTCCGGAAGATCTCAAGAGCGAGCGAGCCATGCAGCGTGGCTGGATCAAGGGGCGCAACGACTGCTGGAAAGCCAAGGATCTGCGCCAGTGCGTGGAGGATAACTACCAGCTGCGGATCGCCGAGCTGCAGGTCACCGGCGGCCAGCTGATAGTGCCGGCGCCGGTCGATTACCAGTGCGGCAAGGCGGTCACCCTCTCCACCTACTTCTACAACGATGCCAAGATACCGGTCGCGGTGATCAACCTGAGCGAGGGCGACAAACAGCAGCAAGTGCTCGCCTATGAAGCTCCCAGCGCCAGCGGCGCCCGTTATGAAGGGCAAAACCTCGCCCTCTTTACCAAGGGGAAGGAAGCCACGCTGGAGCGTTACGGCCAGCCAACCCTCACCTGCACGGAGACCCCGAGCAAGGGTTGAACCTGATACGGAGCGGCACTGCCGCTCCGCTGCTTTGACAAAGCAAAAATCGAAAGCAACAAGCGGCGAGCAACAGTAAACCGCGCCTTCTACACCACCCCCTACCAACCCTTCATCTTCCCACTCAAGCCGCCCGCATCCCGCCAACCGGCGAACAAACAGCCTCATTAATTAATTTATTGATCTTGCTCAGTAATCGGCCATCTGGCCCTTTCCCTCCGCCTGCCCGCCGCTAATATACCCGATTGGCAACACACACCTCGTCGGAGTCTCCCATGAGCCATGCCAACCCCATCCCGTTGGTTAAAGGCAGCAGACTGGAGGCTGAAATTCAGGGGCGGTAGCCATGCCAAATTTTGCCCAGCCCCTTTTTGTCAAAGCAAAGCGACCGGCAAGCCGGTGGCCCATCCACAACATTCAAATCAAGGTGGTGTATGGAAACACAAACTCTGCATCGCGGTCGGCTGATCGACCATATCCAGCTGGTGGTGAGGGATCTGACCGCCAGCCAGCGCTTTTACACCGCCATTCTCGCCAGCCTCGATATTCCATTGGGCGGCACAGGTGACGGCTACTTCTGGGCAGACGAACTGTTTGTCACCGCTGTCGACAGTCCCGCCGCGCTGGGGGTGCTGACCGGTCGCCATCATCTCGCCTTTCAGGCGCAAGACCGCACCATGGTGGATCGCTTTTATCAGGCCGCGCTGACCCATGGCGGCAAAGATAACGGCGCTCCCGGCGAGCGCAATTATCACCCCGGCTACTACGCCGCTTTTGTCCTCGATCCTGATGGCAATAATATCGAAGCGGTGTATCACGGCGAGGCAACGCGCAGTGCTGGGTCGGTGGAGATTCGGTTTTAGCAAGAGTGCTGAACAACTATGATTTGGTCCGTCACCAAGGTATAGAAGAGCATTACATCTTGCTTAAAAGAGAGCTAATTTTCTTATTAACCTGTTTTCCCAATGGGCATTGTAGAAAAATAAGGATATAAATCAAACTCTGCCACCCACTTGAATAATGGTCGCAACATTATTTCTTTAAATAAACATTTCGTAACCTCGATGAGGCTATAATTAATTTCCCCAGAAGGTTAAACATATTTACTAACACATCAGTTTATCTAACAACCATTTATTTTAAAGTTGGATATGAGAGGGCATGTTGAGTAGTGATGTTCAGTTAATAGTGGCAGCGATTGAGGGATTACACTCCACTTATGTAAAAGATTATATTTTACCAATTGGTAGTGTTTTGGTTTCTGGCATGCTAGGTACAGGCGTTGCCTACTATACCGT
>NZ_JRGK01000084.1 GCF_000764645.1 Aeromonas finlandensis | reverse complement strand
CCTCCACCATCATTCAGAACACCCGGCCTCGTGCCGGGTTTTCGCATTTCTGGCCCGCCGCAATCCGTTATCCCTCTGCACTGCCAACCTTTATCACCGTTTGCCCGCGGCCGATCGCGCAATAAAAAACGGGAGGCCTGCGCCTCCCGTTTACGCTCATGTCAGCCTTGTTACAGAGTGACGCGTTACAGGGTGAAGCGATAGAAGATATCGACCGCCTGAGCCACCCCGCTCATCGCCTGCAGATAGAGCCGTGGCAATACCTCGTAGCGCAGTTTGAATTCGGCGATGGGGCTGAAGACCCCGACCCCGTACTGGAACTGCAAGCCCGGCAGCAGATAGGCCGACAGGGTCACTTGAGTGTTGTCACCACTGCCCGCCGTATCGAGGGAGACATCGCTCATCCCCAGCGACTCGCCAATGCTCGACACCACGCCGTTGGCCTGACTCACCGCACCGGCCACCAGCAGGCCGTTGAAACCGCCATCCTCACCGCCGGTCTGCAACCCTTTGCCGCGCAGCAGATAGGAGAGCTGTTCCGACTGCGCCATCTGCGGTTCGGAGTAAACATTGATCTCCGGCTTGCTGGCAGGGCCGGTCACCCGCACCCCGACTGTCACCTGACCCTCGATGGTATCGGGATCCCGGTTGGCCTCGATGTTGAGGAATGGCCGATCCAGCGGACCGGAGAAGAGGATCCGCCCCTCCTTGATGATGAGGTTCTGACCATAGGCCTTGAAGCGACCGTTGGTCAGCACCAGCTGGCCATTGCCTGCCATCGGCTTCTCGGGATCCTGACGGATATTGAGACCACCGGAGACATCGGTCTTCAGCCCCATGGCATCGAGCTTCACATCGTTGCCAAGGCGGATCGCCACCTTCATCGCCAGCGGCAGGCTGGCCTGCTTGGGTACTGGGGGCAGATCGTCATAGACCACGGTCACATCGTCGGAGACCGCCACCGCCGAATCCGGCAGGCTCTTGACCAGAATCCGCGCCCAGGGAATATCCACCTGACCGGTAATGCGAGTCTCCTCTCCCAGCGACACGGCGATATCGGGAGAGACCCTGACCCGGCCCATGCCCGGATATTGCGCCTCCAGATCCTTGCCCTGAATGGTGAGGCTGCCGCTGACCGGCATCTTGGCCCAGCTGAGCCAGCCACCCAACGCCAGCGGCCCCTTGCCCACCAGCATGGAGCCATCGAGCTCGGCGCGGTTGCCCTCGATCTTGAGGCGGGTCACCAGCTTGGTCAGAGTCACCATGTCGGAGTGAGTCTGCACTTCACCGTCACGCAGATTGAGCTGACCAAACAGCAGGGGCGCCGCCAGGGTGCCATCGAAACGTGCATCGGCGGAGATGATCCCTTGCAGGGAGCGCACCTCCGGAATGAGCGGTGCGAAGGTATTGAGTTTGAGATCGTCAAACTTGAGCTGACCGCCGAGCAGACCGCGACCGGCGGGCTCCTTGATCAGCAGCTCGGTATCAATATTGCCGATCTGCTTGGAGGCAAAATCGAGGCGGATCGCCGCCTGTTGCCGCTCGAAATCCAGGGCCAGTGCCAGCTGCTGATAGTCGGTCTTGAGGCCATCGGCCACAAAGGTACCCGGCGTGGTGCGCACCACCGCATGCAGGGTCGGCTGATTGCCACGCCAGCTGGCGCGGCCATCGGCCGAGAGCATCGCCTGCCAGCGGAAGTTGTCCGGCAACCAGGGGCGCAGCCGCTTGAGATCAAACTCGCTCAGGGCAAACTCCAGAGTGCCCTGCGCAGCGGAGACCTGACTCCCCTTGACGCAGAGGCTGGCACCTTGGGAGCCGAGGCAGAGATCCCCCATCGCCAGCCGCTGACGCGGCAGATCGAGATCCAGCGCCCAGGGGGAGCTCAAGTCCCAACGCCGCAGCGGGGTTTTCAGCTGCAACTCGGAGAGCGCCCCGCGCCAGTGATCCCCGCGCACACCGCCACCCAGCTTGAGGTTCGCCGCAACAGGGTCACCCTTCATGGTCAGGGTCAACAGATGCTGGCTGATATCGCCGCTGAGGTTCAGGGCCAGCTGGCTGAGCTTGGTCTCTCCCTGTTTCAGCTGCGCCACCAACAGCGAGAGCTCTCCGGCCGGTTTGGCACCGATCGCCGCATTGCCCTTGAGGCTGATCCCCTTCAGGTCGGTGCCGGCATAGTAGAGCCGCTCGGAGGCCAGATCCGCATCGATTTTTGGCGTCTGCTGATTGCCACTGACCTTCACCTGCCCCTTGATATCCCCCTTCAGGCCGGGATAGATGCCCCCCAGCTGGGGAGCCTGCAGGTTGGCATCAAGCCTCCACTGGGCGCTGCTGATACTGCCCTTGGCCTGCAACTGGTTGGGGCCACTTTGCAGCGAGAGCGCCGGGATCTGCCACTCCATCTTGTCGTTGCCGCTGAGTTCCCCCTTGAGGGCCAGCGGGTACTGATTGAGTTTGCCATCCACCTTGAGCTTGGGCAGTTTCAGCTCCCAGTGACCCGCCTCGTTCATCACGAAACGGCTCTCCAGCTCACCGGCCAGCGTCCCTTTCAGCTCAGGCACCAGCTCAGCCGGATTGATCCCCTTGAACAGGGTGCTCCCCTGCCACTCAATCCCCTTGTTCCAGGCGAGCTTGCCATCGAGCTTCAGCTCCCCCTTGAGGGCATTGAGCTGCAAGGCGATCTTGCTGAGCCGCTCCAGATCCCCCTTGCCGTCCAGCGCAAGCTTGAAGGGGGGCACATCGGTCCCCTTGCCGGAGGTATTGAGGGCAAACTGGTAGCCGGAGAGCTTGCCCTTGGCGGTCAGGCTCCCCTTGTCCAGCCGATAGCTTGCCTCTTCCTTGGCAGGCTTGTGCAACGGCCAGCCCAGGCTCTTCCAGTCGAGGGCCAGATCAAAAGGGAGATCCGGGTCGAGGGCGGCCAGAGAACCCTTGAGATTGGCGGCGACCGGCCCCTTGGCCAACAACGTCAACCCCAGCTTGCCGACCGAACCGCTCAGCGCCAGCGTGGCCTGCTCCCCTTGCAGCTCGCCATCCAGCAGCCCCTTGCGGGCCTTGGCATCCAGCGTCACCGCCAGCGGGTAGTCGTCACTGAGCTGGATATGGCCCTTGAGCGCCAGGCCGGCCATGGCGTGGCGCAGCGAGAGCTCACGCACCTCGATGCGATCGTCAGCAGCAGTGGCAGAGAGCAGCAGCTTGTCGAGCCCTTCAATCAGCTCGCCCTGCTTATATTGCACCCGGGTCGCACTGACCCCTTCCAGCTGGATGGGGAAAGGAAGGTGAATGGCGGGCAGGAGAATGGGGGCTGCCTTTGCCGTGTTCGCCGCTGGCGCCCCTTTGCCCTGTTTGGTGGTCTCGGTACTGACCTTGTCGGTGCGAGCAACCGCAGTCCCGGCTTGCTTCTCGTTCGCTGTCTTTGCGTTAATGGTCTGCTTGTTAACGGTCTTGCCGTTCGCTGTGGCTGGCTGCTTGGCGGATTTGGCTGCGTTGGCGGGTGCCGCGTCATCCAGCGTCACCTTGAGGTTATCGAGCACCGGGCCGCGCACAATCAACCCCTTGCGGTTGAGGGTGGCGCCGATATCGAGGGACCCCAGGGTCACGGCCACGCCGGGCACCGCCAGATCGAGATCCGCAACCTTGAGGCTGTCGACCTGGATCTTGAGCGGCAACGGGCGCCAGACAAAGGGTTCGGAAGGCTCTTCCGGGGTGGGTTCAGAGTCGGCTACCTTGACTACCGGATGGGTCACCACCAGGGATTTTATCCAGAGCTTGCCCTGCAGCAATTTGCCCAGATCCCAGTCGAGCACGGCGCGATCCACCGTCACATCCACCAGCTCATCCTGCCAGCCCGCACCTTCCAGGGTCCAGCCATAGCCAAGCTGACCGGCCACCAGCTCCCCCTTGAGGGAGGGCAGTGCCCCCTTGGCCTGTTGCCACAGCCACTTGTTGCCCTGATGGGTAAAGCCCAGCAGGCTGACGCCGATAAGCAGCAGGAACACCAGCCCCATCAGCCAGAGAAAAATGCGTTTTAGCCAGATCACAATGCAGACCCCCGCGCAAGATACAGCCGCAGCGGCCAAAGAAAAAAGCGTTTAGACAACATCATAATTCAGGCCCCAATGCGAAATGCAGCCGCAAGGGCTTGTCCTCCTCCGATACCCCGACCGCCAGATCCAGTCTGACCTGACCGATGGGGGTGACCCAGCGCACACCGACGCCGGTCCCGATCTTCCAGGGCTCGCTGTAATCGGTGGTGGAGGTGCCACCATCCACAAACATGGCCCCCAGCCACTTCTCGCTGAAGCGGTAGTTGTACTCCAGACTGGCCACGCTGGTGTAACGGCCACCAGTCAGCTTGCCATCTGGCCCGGTGGGGGAGATGGTCTCGTAACCAAAGCCGCGCACCGTCTGATCGCCACCGGTAAAGAACCGCAAGGACGGCGGCACCAGCGAGAAGCTGTCACCTATGATGGCCCCCTGCTCGGCCCGCATCAGGAATCTGTGGTTATCCCCGAGGGTACGCAGCCACTTGCTGCGCCCCCACACCCGCATAAAGCTGATGTCAGAGCCCCATCTCGGGTCGGAGAACTCCAGCGTCACCTGCTGACGATCTCCCCAGTCGGGCACCAGTCCGCCGCGCACCCGCAGCCGGGACCAGGAGACGCCCGGGATCAGCAGCAAGCTGTTCCCCTCGTCGGCACCCTGGGTATAGATCTCGTTCTCCAGCCGGATAAAGACGTCCCGGTCCCAGCTCTCCGGTCGCCGGGTCCAGCGGTGCACACCAATGGTGGTGAGATCGGAGCGGGTATCGTTGTTGTCCTTGTACTGGTAACCGGTCTGGATGGAGTAGTAGTCCCGCAGCGGGTTGCCCACCGGGATCTGATAGTCGAAACTGAGCTCCGCCTCCGGTTGGGAGACCTTGGCAGTGGCAAAGAGGCGGTGGCCATAACGGTTGACCCAGGGCTTCTCCCAGGTGGCACTCATCCGCGGGCCTACGTCGGTGGCGTAACCGATACCGGTCTCGATTTCGTGATCGACCCGGTTATCCAGCGTCACCGCGATGGGCACCCGATAGTTGCTCGCCTCGCTCAACACCGGCTTGATATCAACCTGACGGAACAGCTTGGTGGAGGAGACATCCTGCGACATCTCGGCCAGACGGATGGCGAGATAGGGCTCGCCGCTCTTGACGTTGATGAGCGGGCGAATAAGGTGAAGCGCTTCGGGAGTGGCATCGTATCGGATCTCGCCGAAACGGTAGCGATGGCCCGATTCGAACAGAATGAAGATCTCCGCCGTCCCCTTGTCCGGGAACACCTTGACCTGACTCTTGCTCAGCTTGGCATCAAAGTAACCCCGGGCCAGCCCGAGGCTGCCAAGGTCGGCCTTGATGGATTCATATTTGGCGTGATTGAGGGGCTCACCCTCTTTCAGGGGCAACTTGTCCAGCAGCTCGCTGTAGAGCTCGTCGCTGCCCGCATCTCCCTCCAGCAGAATATCGAGGCGGGAGACGATGACCGGCTCACCTTTATCCACCTCAATCACCACTTTGGACGGGGTCTTTTTGTCGCGGCTCAGGGTGATTTTCGGCTGGTAGTAGCCATACACCTGCAGCGCCTTCTGCACGCTCTCGGTGATCTTGGCGCGGGCCGGGCGGTATTGCCGCTCCTGATAGACCGGCAGGGCATTGAGGTAGGCTTCGACGTTATCCTTGTTGTCCCCTTTCAACCCCTTGATCTGATAGGTGAGCTTGGCGGCAAACACGGGCGAGGCCACCAGCGACAGCAACAGGCCCACCACCAGTACCAACATGCCGCGGCGAAACGCTGGGCCGGACAGTGAACGCCCTGCCAGCAGGGATGAAATGCATCCTGTCAAAGGTCAATATTCCTGAAGCTGTGGTGAAGAAAACCAACGCCCTTTCGAACCGAACCCGAAAGCGGCGCAGCACGCCATGCCGTGCATGGCCGTGACACAAAAATGCGCGCCAGAAAAATGGCGAACCTTATCCTAACATAGGCATCGGCCAGCGACAGCGCGGTGCCATTGGCAAATTCACCATATCTTTTAAGAGGTTGACCACAAATCACACATTTTGGTGACAATTGCGACGCCCCACTTTCCCGAGGAGGGCGAGCTGACCCGCCCTGCACAAGGTTCACTTCATCGTCAGACACCATTTGTCACCTCTCCCCCTCCCCCCACTGCCAGCAATCCACCACGACAGGGTTTGTCGGCATAACACCACCTTCAACGTTTAACTGGCCCGGCATGCGCCAAAGCCCGCCGCACGGGGTGATTAAGAGTTGCTCGTTCAGCGCAATCGAATTATCCCGCTGCCTTTACTGGCACCTCTCACTCACACTTGAACCATCAACTGAAGGAGACACATCATGCATGCACGTAGCGAACAGATGGCTGACTATATTGCCGATCGTCTCGAGTTCATCACCTTCCTCGCCTGTTGCAGCGCCCTGCTGGCCCTGCTGACCGGCATGAGTGGCCAACAGGCGCTGGCCTTTACCGCCCTCAACCTGCCCTTTGGCCTCGGGATCTTGCTGGCGATGGCGATGCTGGCCCCCCTGCCCGCCCACTGGCGGCTACCGGGGATCACCTTGCTGCTGGCAGGTTGCGCCCTGATGACCCTGCAACTGGGGGGTGAGTGGCTCAATCCGCTGGCCATCTGGAGCCTCTATGCCCTGCTCGGGCTGGAGATCATCTGGCAAGCTCGCCCCCGCGCCGTGCTGGCCACCCGTGCTCGCCAATAATAGGGCCGACGAGCGCCGGTAAACGGCGGGTTGTGAGAGCTGACGCCGGTGGCAAATTGGGGTACTCTTGCGCCCCCATTTGTCAACGCGATGTGCCGCCATCTTGGCGTTAACAATCGCAGCCATCACTCCCAGGAGCGCCCCGATGAAAAAAGCCTGTGCCCAGCACATTCTGGTCAAGACCGAAAAGCAGTGTCTGGAGATCAAGGAGAAGATCGAGAAGGGAGCCGACTTTGGCCAGATGGCCAAGCGCTTCTCCACCTGCGCCTCTTCAAAACGCAGCGGCGATCTGGGCGAGTTCAATAAAGGGGATATGGTCAAGCCCTTTGACGATGCCGTCTTCAAGGGCGAACTGCTCAAGGTACTGGGGCCGGTGCGCACCAAGTTCGGCTTTCACCTGATCAAAGTGCTCTATCGCAATTAAATATCGCCATCAACGCGAGCCACGTCATCGCAACTGACCATTGTCTCGGTGAAGCTCCCATCTGGCGGGCTTCACCTCGCTCTGCAACCCCCTCGCAAACCTGGCTGAAATCACACCAAGCTCGCATCAATTTACTAACGTTATCAGGCCATTAAGTTTATCCTTCTCGGCATTGCCCACTCTCGACGATGGATCCTGTGCTATGCCCCGCTCTTGCTTGTGGCCTCTGCTGGCCTGGTTACTCCCGCTCGCTGGCGCCCTCGGCAGCCGCTTTCATCTCTGGCCCTGGTGGATAGGTTTTGCGATCTGTCTCATCGGAGCCCTTGTCTCCCTTATCTTGCTGGTGCGCCTGCCCTGGAGCCGCAACCGCTACGCCAGCAGTCTGGGCGCCTTGCCACTGCTGCTACCGCTGACCTTTGTGGTGCAGGCACTGCGCATGCCGCTGATCAACGATGTGAGCACTGATCCCTATAATCCCCCCCTGCTGCGCTGGGCGGCAGAGCTGAGAACAGCGCAGGATCTGCCAATAAATAGCGCCCCGCTGAAAGCATTTGAGGCAAAACCCGGTCCTCTCTTTACCAAGGCCTCCCCTACCGAAGTGGTGATTGAAGCCAGCGAACTGATGCAGGAGCTGGGCTGGCAGGTGCGACCAAGCCCAGATGGTCTTGATGCAGTGGTCACCACCGGCTGGTTCGGCTTTCAGGATGATGTGGCGCTGCGGGTCTTTGCCGGCCCCAAAGAGACCCGCATCGACATGCGCTCCGCCTCCCGCCAGGGGCAGAGCGACTTGGGCACCAACCGGGCACGGATCGAGGATTTCCTGATCCGTCTCAACGAGCGGCTCGGTCAGGCCTACAAACCCAATTTGAAACTGTAAGTATGAAACGACAAGAAGGTAACTGATGCGCGTTGAGGTCAAACCCGACCGGGAATATGCCTGGTTTATCCGCCCCTTTTTCTGGCTGCAAAAGCGCAACTATGGTCAGGTGCTTATTCCGGGCAAGTGCTGGGGCCGCTCGCCGCGCCTCTTTGCCGCCGTCGCCACCCTCTACGGCGTCATCAACCGCAAACGCTCTCCCATCGACCCCGTGCTGCGCTCTCTGGTGACGGTGCGGGTCTCCCAGCTCAACTGGTGCCGCTTCTGCGTCGACATCAACGCCATGACCCTGATCAAGCGAGCTGGCTCCAGCGAGAAGGTGGAGGCGCTGGCCAACTGGCGCGAAAGCCCCTTGTTCGACGAGCGGGAAAAAGCGGTGCTCGATTACACCGAAGCGATGACAGGCCTCGATGGGGTGAGTGATGAACAGGCTGCCCGCCTCAAGCCCTGGTTCGACGACGATGCCATGGTGGAGCTCACCGGCCTTATCGCCTTCCAGAACATGTCGGCCAAGTTCAATGCCGCCCTCGATATCGCTCCGCAGGGCTTCTGTCAGCTGCCGGTGCAACCGGAACGTCCCGCCCAGCCAGACAGCAAGGACGCCTGATGAACCGGACCCGCCTGCTGCTTCTGCTGGTAATGGGGGGCCTTATCGGCGCCTTCTTTGCCCTCGATCTTGGCCGTTACCTCACTCTGGGCGCCTTGCAGGCCCAGCAGGCCGCACTGGCGCAATGGGTCGATAGCCACTTTGTCTCGGCCAGCCTGCTGTTCGTGCTTATCTATGTGCTGAGCACCGCCCTCTCCCTGCCCGGCGCCAGCCTGCTCACCCTGGGTGGCAGTGCGGTCTTCGGCGTGGTCTGGGGATTGCTGCTGGTCTCCTTTGCCAGCACCATTGGCGCGACCCTGGCCTTTCTCAGCGCCCGTTTTCTGCTGCGTGACTGGGTCACCGCCCGCTTTGGCGACAAGCTGGCCACCTTTCACTCCGGCATGGCGAAGGAGGGGGCCTTCTATCTGCTGAGCCTGCGCCTCATCCCTGTCTTCCCCTTCTTTCTGGTCAACCTGCTGATGGGGCTCACGCCTATCAGAGTCAGCACCTACTACTGGGTCAGCCAGCTTGGCATGCTGCCAGGCACCTTCGTCTATGTGCTGGCGGGCAGCGAGCTTGGCCAATTAACCAGCACCGGCAATATTCTCTCCCCCGGCCTGATGGTGGCGCTGACCCTGCTGGGACTGATGCCCTGGCTTGTCAAGAAAGTGACCGCCCACCTCGCGCTGCGCCGTCAGCTCGCCCCCTACCGCAAACCCGCTCGCTATGACTACAACCTGCTGGTGATCGGTGCCGGTGCCGGTGGGCTGGTCACCAGCTATATTGCCGCGGCGGTGAAGGCCAAGGTGGCGCTCATCGAGAAACACAAGATGGGGGGCGATTGCCTCAACAGCGGCTGCGTCCCCTCCAAAGCGCTGATCCGCAGCGCCCGTTTTGCTGCCGAGCAGCGCAAGGCCGACGAGCTGGGCTTTAGCCCAAGCCACTCCCGCGCCGATTTTGCCGCCGTGATGGAGCGGGTGGCTGAGGTTATCAAGGAGGTCGAGCCCCACGATTCCATCGAGCGCTATCAGGGACTTGGGGTGGAGTGCATCGAAGGAGAGGCGCGGCTGGTCTCCCCCTGGGAGGTGGAAGTGAACGGCCAGCGCCTTGCCAGCCGCCATATCGTCATCGCCTCCGGCGCTCGGCCGCTGGTGCCCAAGCTGCCGGGGCTGGATCAGGTGCCTTACCTCACCTCTGATAGCCTCTGGCAGTTGCGCACCCCGCCGCGCCGCCTGCTGGTGCTGGGCGGCGGCCCCATCGGCTGCGAGCTGGCCCAGAGCTTCGCCCTGCTCGGCATTCCCGTTACGTTGGTGGAACTCTCGGAGCAGCTGCTGCCCCGCGAAGATCGAGCGGTGGCCGACGCACTGGCCGAGCAGATGAGCCGCGATGGTGTGCAGCTACTCACCGGCTGGCGCGCCGAGCGAGCCGACTATCTGCCCGCAGCCGAGGGGGATCTGCCCATCCGGCTGCAGTTGCGCCGGGACGATGAGACGCTGGTGGTGGAAGGGGATCAGCTGCTGCTGGCGCTGGGTCGGGTCGCCAATGTCAGCGGCTTCGGGCTCGAAGAGTTGGGGGTGGAGCTTGCCCCCCGCGGCACCATCGCAGTCGATGGCTTCCTTGCCACCAACTTCCCCAGCATATTGGCGGTGGGAGACGTAGCGGGCCCTTACCAGTTCACCCACTTCGCCGCCCATCAGGCCTGGTATGCGGCGGTCAATGCCCTGTTTGGCCAGTTCAAGCGCTTTCGGGCCGACTATCGGGTCATTCCGGCGGCCACCTACACCACGCCGGAGATTGCCCGGGTCGGCCTCAATCGCAAGGAAGCCGAGGCGCAGGGGACTCCCTTCGAGGCGACCCGCTTCGAGCTGGCCGAGCTGGATCGCGCCATCGCCGATGGGGAGCGCCACGGTTTTATCGAGGTGCTGACCGTGCCGGGCAAAGATACTATCCTTGGCGCCACCATAGTGGGCACTCACGCCGGTGAGCGGATTGCCGAGTTCGTGCTCGCCATGCGTCACCGCCTCGGCCTTGGCAAGATCCTCGCAACCATTCACGCCTATCCCACCCTGATGGAGGGGAACAAATACGTGGCGGGTGAATGGAAACGGGCCCACCAGCCCACCCGGGTACTGGCGTTGCTGGCCCGTTATCACCGCTGGCGCCGTGGCGCCTGACAATCAGGGTAACTTTTATGCTCAAGCCATTCTCACAGCTCAAACAGCGGCTCAACGCCCTGCTGTGCACCCTGTCACTGCTGGCCAGCGGCCCACTTTTTGCCAGCCCGGATAACAACTGGCAGCAGACCCTTGAGGAGGCGAAAGGGCAGACCGTCTACTTCAACGCCTGGGGCGGCAGCCCGGAGATCAACGCCTATCTGGTGTGGGCCGGGCAGGAGCTGGCGCGCGACTATCAGGTCAAGCTGGTGCAGGTGAAGGTGGATGACATCGCCCAGAGCGTCAGCCAGCTGCTGGCCAACAAACAGGCGGGCAAGCAAGCTGGCGGCCCTATCGATCTGCTCTGGGTCAATGGCGAGAACTTCAAGGCGCTCAAGGAGCAGGGACTGCTTGGCGCACCCTTTACTCAGGAGCTGCCCAACATGGCGCTGGTAGACAGTACCCTGCCGGTGAGTGAGGACTTCACTCTGCCGGTGGAAGGGCTGGAAGCCCCCTGGGGTATCGGTCAGCTCAACCTGATGGTCGATACCGAAGAGGTCACCAGAGCGCCCACCTCGGCAGCGGCCCTGCTTGCATGGGCCAAGGCCCATCCCGGCCGCTTCACCTATCCCAAGCCGCCCCAGTTTCATGGCTCCAGCTTTCTCAAACAGATCTTGCTGGAGTTGACCCCGGATCCCGCCCCTCTCTATCGGGAAGCGACCGATGCCGAGTTCATCAGGAGCACAGCCCCACTCTGGGCCTGGCTCGATGAACTGCATCCGGCACTCTGGCGCAAAGGCAAGCTGTTCCCCACCAGCGCCGCCGAAACCCGCCAACTGCTCGATGATGGCGAGCTGGCCATGGCCATCAGCTTCAACCCGCAGGAGGCGCAAAGTGCCGCCCAGATTGGCGCCCTGCCCCCCAGCGTGGAGGCGGTTGCCATGGAAAAAGGCGCGCTCACCAACAGCCATTTTCTCGCTATTCCCTTCAACGCCAGTGCCCGCGCCGGGGCCAAGGTGGTGGCCAACTTCCTGCTAAGCCCGGCGGCACAGGCGCGCAAGGCCAATCCGGCCTTCTGGGGTGATCCCAGCGTGCTGCGGGCCGATGCCCTGCCTGATTCAGCCAAAGGGCAACCGGCACTGCGCTTCAAAGCGGTGGCCGAGCCTCACCCCAGCTGGCAGCTCAAGCTGGAAGCGGCCTGGGCCGAGCGTTACGGCCACTGATGAGTGCCGCTGGTCACCCGCTTTCCCGCTCCCGACCGTGGCGCCGGTTGCTAATCCGCCACCGCGGGATGGACGTCGTTTATCTGGCGCTCTTCGTCATCCCCCTGCTGGCGGGGCTGTGGCAACTGCTGGCAGAGGGAATGACCGCCTCTCATCTCGCCTTGCTGCTGGCCCAGCCAGGCCTTTGGCACTCCGCTGCACTGAGCCTGTGGATTGGCGCCGCCTCGACCCTCGGTAGTCTGCTGTTGACCGCCCTGCTGCTGGCACACAGCAACAGCCGGGCTTTTGGGCTGCTCCGCCGCCTGCTCTCGCCGATGCTGGCCATGCCCCACGTCGCCTTTGCCATCGGCTTTGCCTTTTTGCTCGCCCCCTCCGGCTGGCTACTGCGGCTCATCTCGCCAACGCTTACCGGATTTGAACTCCCCCCCGACTGGCAAACCATCCGCGACCCTCTGGGATTGGGGCTGATTGCACTGCTCGTTTTCAAAGAGACCCCCTTTCTGCTGCTGATGGCGCTGGCCGCACAACAGCCCATCCAACTGGCGCGCCAACAGTGGCTGGGGGCGAGCCTCGGCTTCAGCGCCCCCCAGATCTGGTGGCGCCTGCAGCTGCCGGCGCTCTGGCCTGCCCTGCGCCTGCCCATCTATGCGGTGGCGGCCTACGGAGTGGCGGTGGTGGATCTCGCCCAGTTGCTCGGGCCCGATGCTCCCGCCCCGCTGGCGGTGCGGTTGTGGCTCTGGTACCAGGACCCGGCTCTGCTCTGGCGCGGTGCCACCGCCAGCGGCGCCCTGCTGCTGCTCGTTATCACCACGCTGCTCATCACCCTGCTCAGATTACTGGAGTGGTGTCATCAAGAGGTGGGCAAAGGCTGCTGGCTCGATGGCAAACGGGCGGCACCACATCCTTTTGCCAACCGGCTCGCAGCAGGCGTTGCATTGACCCTGATCACCCTCAATCTGGCGGTGCTGGCGGCCCTGCTGCTCTGGTCGCTGGCGCGCCGCTGGCCCTTTCCCGCCCTCTGGCCTCGCCAGTGGAGCGGTCACTACTGGCTGGATCTGCTGCCAACCCTGCTGCCGCTGCTGGCAACCAGCGCACTGCTGGCACTGGCGAGCGGCTTGCTGGCACTGGTGATGACGGTGCTGAGTCTGGAGGCACAAGCGGGGCGTCGCCCCTGGCCACTCTGGCTTATCTGCCTGCCGCTGTTGCTGCCACAGGCGAGCCTGCTGTTTGGTATCCGGCTCGGGCTGGATTGGCTTGCGCATGACTCGATAAGCAGTGGTATTGGCTGGGGCTGGGTGCTCTGGAGCCAATTGCTGTTTGTCTTTCCCTATGTCTATTTGTGCCTGCACGGCCCCTATCACCAGTTTGATCCGCGGATCACTCAGAGCGCCCTGCTGCTGGGGGCTACGCCATGGAGAGCCTGGTGGCAGGTCAAAGCACCGCTGCTGGCGCGCCCGCTGCTGTTTGCCTTTGCGGTAGGGGCGGCGGTGAGCCTGGCCCAATACCTGCCGACCCTGCTGTTTGGCGCTGGCAGGGTGGTCACCATCACCACCGAAGCGGTGGCCATCGGCAGCGGCCTCAACCGGCGGCTGGCGGGCCTCTACGGCCTGCTGCAACTGCTGCTGCCACTCGTTATCTATCTGCTGGCACTCTGGCTGCCGGCGCGGATCAATCCGGCGCTCAAGGGGAGCGGCTCACGATGAACTCTCATGATGGAAACAGCCATATGCTGAGCACCACACCTCTTCGGCTCTATCTGGAGGAAAGCCTGCTGCTCTCGCTGCCCGCCCTGCAGGTGGCCCCCGGCGAGGTGTTGACCCTGATGGGGCCGAGCGGCTGCGGTAAAAGCTCGCTCTTGGCGGCGCTGGCGGGGGTACTGCCGGGCGCGCAGACAGATAGCGGCCCCATCCGGCTGGAGGGGGAAATCAGGCTCGGCGAGCGGCCACTCAACCCCTTGCCTGCGCAGGCGCGGCGCATCGGTATGCTGTTTCAGGATGATCTGCTGTTTGACCATCTGACGGTGGCGGAGAACC
>NZ_JRGK01000083.1 GCF_000764645.1 Aeromonas finlandensis | reverse complement strand
CGCAACAGCTGGGCCAAACAGCGCGGTGAGTATGATTTTTCCCACGAGGTGATGGAGGCGATGGCGGGCTGTCTGGCCTGCAAGGCGTGCACCAACCAGTGCCCAATCAAGGTGGATGTGCCCGATTTTCGCGCCCGTTTTATGCAGCTTTACCACGGCCGCTACCTGCGCGCGCCCAAGGATTACTTCGTCGGCACGGTGGAGAGCTATACGCCGCTGCTCGCCAAGGCGCCGAAGTTGGTCAACTTCTTCCTCGAAAAAGAGTGGGCCCAGAAGGCGGCTGAAAAGAGTATCGGCATGGTGGATGTGCCGCAGCTCTCGGTGCCGACCCTGGCCGAGAGCCTGCATGACAACAGCGCCCGCTATTTTGATCTGCCGGGACTGGAGCGGATGAGCGCCGAGCAACGCCAGCAGGTGGTGCTCATTGTGCAGGATCCCTTCACCAGCTATTACGATGCCCCCGTGGTGCGGGACTTGGTGAAACTCGCCAGCAAGCTTGGGTTCCAGCCCTACCTGCTGCCCTTCAAACCCAACGGTAAACCCCAGCATATCAAGGGGTTCCTGCGCGCCTTTGCCCGCACCGCCGCCAACAGCGCCCAGTTCCTCAACAAGGTGGCGGCGCTCGGCATCCCCATGGTGGGGGTGGATCCGGCCATGGTGCTCTGCTATCGCGACGAATATGCCAAGGCTCTGGGGTCGGCTCGCGGTGATTTTCAGGTGTTGCTGCCACAGGAGTGGCTGCTCTCGCTGCCGGCAGATCAGCTGCCCACTAGCGCCAGCAAGGCAAAGAGCGGGGAGGGGCGCGATCCCGAGCCTTGGTATCTGTTTGCTCACTGCACCGAGAAGACCGCCAAGCCCTCGACCCACGGCGACTGGAGCACCCTGTTTGGCCGCTTCGGGGCCAGCTTGCAGCCAGTCTCTGTGGGTTGCTGCGGCATGGCGGGCACCTATGGTCACGACGTCAAACAGGTGGAGAACTCCAAGGGGATCTATGGGCTGAGCTGGGCTGAGCCACTCGCGCGCCTGCCCAAGGGACGCTGTCTGGCGACCGGCTATTCGTGCCGCAGTCAGGTCAAGCGGATGGAGGGGGAAAAGCTCAAACATCCATTGCAAGCCCTGCTGGAGCTGCTTTGATGCTGCGTTTTCCCAAGCGGTTTCGGGTGCCGAAGGCCTATCGGCACCCGCGTTTCTTGTTGTTGCCCGCCACTCCCGCTCAGGCGGTGGTGGAGTTTGTCGCCATGTTGCGCGAGCACGAGCAGCTCCATCAGCTGTTTCGCCCGAACGATATCTGGCCCTCTGCCAACTTCAGCCTGAGTCAGCACGAAGGGGATCTGGAGTGGCAGCAGTCGGAGTTTCTGGCCAAGCGCTCCTTTGCCTATGGCCTTTGGAGTCCGGATCGGGAGCCCGAGTTTTGGGGGGGCGTCTACCTCTATCCATCGGTGCTGCCGGAGGTTGAGGTCGAACTCTTTTTCTGGAAGGTGGCCGAGGCGCCTATCACGGATGAGGAGCTGGAGACGCAGCTGCGCGACTGGCTCGCCAATGTGTGGCAGTGGCCAGCACCCCGTCTGCCGGGGCGAGAAGAGCCGTGGGCCGAGTGGCCCGGAGTCACCTATCCCTGGTGACATCCAGCTTAAGGACATACCGAGTAACCAGGTAACCGAACAATTTTTTGCCGACGGTGGGCTTGTCTCCCGCATCGGTACGCATTCATCGTTTACATAAGGAGTCTGCTCGCAATGAGTCATGATATTGCACCCATCTGGCGTAAACCCATGAGTCTGGAGGGGCTCAACGCCACCTCTCGCAACACCCTGATGGCCCATCTCGACATCGTCTACACCGCCTTTGGCCCCGACTGGCTGGAAGCGGCCATGCCGGTGGATCACCGTACTCACCAGCCCCTTGGCATGCTGCATGGCGGCGCCTCGGTGGTGCTGGCGGAGACGCTGGGATCGCTCGCGGCTAACATGGCGGTGGGGCCTGACAGTTACTGTGTGGGGCTGGAGGTGAACGCCAACCATCTGCGGGCCAAGCGGGAAGGTGTAGTGACCGGGCGTTGCGCGCCGTTGCATCTGGGGGCGACGACCCAGGTGTGGCAGATTGAAATTCGGGATGAACGTGCGCGTTTATTGTGTACCAGCCGACTGACCATGGCGGTGCTCAAACACAAGCGGGGCAAGGACTCCAGCGAGGAGTGATCTGCAATAACGCACTATGAGTGCAAAATAAGCAAGCCATAGTCGCAAGATCCCTCTATAATTGCCAACGTCTTGAGAGGCTTATCACATTTTTCAAGACAGCAGAACAAAGTGGCGCTATAATCGCCGCCTTTTTGCTATTCCGCGGTGCTTAGCCGCCTGCCTTAATCTGGAAGAATCTATGTCTGATACCGAACAACTGCCCCTTTTTAGTGAGCTTGGACTGGCCGCGCCTGTATTGAAAGCGCTGCAGGACGTGGGCTATGAGCGCCCGTCACCGATCCAGGCCGCAGCAATTCCCCACCTGATGGCGGGACACGATCTGCTGGGGCAGGCGCAAACCGGTACAGGGAAGACCGCTGCTTTTGCCTTGCCTCTGTTGTCTCGTCTGGAAGCTGGTAACCGCAATACCCAGGTTTTGGTGCTGGCACCGACCCGTGAACTGGCGCTGCAGGTTGCCGAAGCGTGCCAACGCTACGCTCACCACATGCCGGACTTCCACGTACTGCCGATCTACGGTGGCTCCTCTTACGAAACCCAGACCCGCGCCCTGCGTCGTGGTGCCCAGGTTGTCGTTGGTACCCCGGGCCGCGTGATGGATCTGATCCGTCGCAAGAACCTGGACCTCTCCGGCCTGAAAGCTCTGGTTCTGGACGAAGCTGATGAAATGCTGCGTATGGGCTTCATCGACGATGTTGACTGGATCATGGAGCAGTGCCCGAGCAGCCGTCAGGTAGCCCTGTTCTCTGCCACCATGCCGGAGCAGATCCGTCGTGTTGCCCAGAAGCACCTGAAGCAGCCGAAAGAGATCAAAATCGTTTCCAAGACGTCTACCGCACCGACCATCCGTCAGCGCTACTGGCAGGTAACCGGTCTGCACAAGCTGGACGCCATGACCCGTCTGCTGGAAGTTGAACCGTATGAAGCCGTACTGGTCTTCGTGCGTACCAAGAACGCCGCCGAAGAGCTGGCTGGCAAGCTGGCTGCTCGTGGCCATGCCTGTGAAGCGCTGCACGGTGACATCCCGCAGAAGCTGCGTGAGCGCACCGTTGACAAACTGCGTCAAGGCCAGCTGGATATCCTGATCGCCACTGACGTTGTCGCTCGTGGTCTGGACGTTGAGCGTATCACTCACGTTGTGAACTACGACATTCCGTACGACACCGAGTCCTACGTTCACCGTATCGGCCGTACCGGTCGTGCTGGTCGTAAAGGTGAAGCGATTCTGTTCGTTGCTCCCCGTGAGCGCCGTATGCTGCGCGCCATCGAGCACGCAACTCGTCAGGCTATCGAGCCGATGAAGATGCCGAGCACCGAAGACATTAACCAGCATCGTATGACCAAGTTCAAAGAGCGCATCCGGGAAACCATGATGGGCGAAGAGCTTGAGATCTATCACAACCTGGTGAACGAGCTGATCGAAGAAGATTCTGCCGATCCGCTTGAGCTGGCTGCTGCACTGGCCAAGCTGGTACAGGGCGACCAACCGCTGCTGCTGGATGACTCTATCCCGGATCCGCTGTTCAGCAATAACGACCGTGGTGGTCGTGACTTCGAACGTCGTGATGGCGGTCGTGAGTTTGGTGGCCGTGATTTCGGTGACCGTGGTGATCGTCCTGCCCGTCGCATGCCGTCCCTCGAGCCGCGTCCGCTGAAAGACAACCCGGATGTTGAGATGGAGCGCTATCGTGTAGACGTGGGTGCCCATCACGGTGTCAAACCGGGTCAGATCGTTGGCGCTATCGCCAACGAAGCGAACATCGAGAGCCGTTTCATCGGTAACATCGATATCGCTGATGACTTCTCTACCGTCGATCTGCCGAAAGGTATGACTGCCGACGTACTGGAAGTGATCAAGAAAGCCCGTGTTTGCCAGCGTCCGCTGCAAATCACCCGCTACACCGAAGTGCCTGCCGGCAGCAACACTGCCAGCCGCCCGCCTCGTGGTGATCGTCCCTTCAACAAGGAGCGTCCTTTCAACAAGGATCGCCGTCCCCAGGGTGATCGTCCGTTCAACAAGAGTGGTGAGCGCCGTGAAGGTGGCTTCAACAAAGATCGCAAGTTCGGTGGCAAGCGTCGCGAAAGCTGATTGCTGATCCCGTTATGAAGAAGGCCGCTCATCGAGCGGCCTTTTTTTGTGCAAGCAATTTGGTCTGGTTGAAAATTACCCGTGGTCAGTAGTCATCTATCTGTACAACAAGGGAAATAGAGGGTCAAACGAGAAACCAAATTCGCCGATGTGGTTGCGAGAAATGGAGAATTGATGCCATGATTTTGGAGACGAACGGGTACGGCCTGATGCAAAGTGCCGCTTGGTTGGGCATCAATGGCTGCGACGCTAGTCTGAATTATTGCTCTATTGTTTTGTTTGCATGTGATGTAGCGGAGTGAAGTTGATAAAATAATCAATATGACATGGAGGTTCATCATGGTTGGATGGTTTGGCAGTGTGCTGCTCTTGTCTGGATGTCTCGTATCGGGAATAGTGCTGGCGGATGACGCATTCCTGACTATCAAGGGCGATGGTTGCTGCAATGGCAAGGGAGAGGTGGTGCTGACTCGAGCAGAGTTCGAGGCACTGCCACAGAGTGAGGTGACGACCAAAACGCCCTGGACCGAGGGCGCGCATACTTATCGCGGGGTTCTGCTACGAGATCTGGTCAAAACTTATGGCCTCAAGAGTGCAGAGGTCAAAGCGATCGCCATCAATGATTACTGGGCAGCGGTGCCGCTGGAGGATGGAGATAAGTACCCTGTATTGGTGGCGGAGAAGCAGGATGGCAAGGCGTTGACTCTGCGCAACAAGGGGCCGCTTTGGGTCATCTATCCACTCTCTGATTACCCAGAACTTAACAAGGAGGTCTATCACAGCCGCATGGTGTGGCAATTGATAGGTCTCGAGAGCAAATAGCATGCTGCGCGGCAAGTTTCTTAGCCTGCTTCTGTTGGTGACCACCTTTTTGGGGGTCGCCATCTGGTCGGTCTGGAACTATGACCGCGCATTCAATGCGGTGACTCGTTATACCCAGCTCTCTGCCTGGGCGCTGGCGCAGCTGGAGCTGGAGATCCATGGCTTTGATGAGTCATTGTCGTTGTATCGTGCCGGTACGGTCAATCAGGAAGAGATGAACAAGCGCTTTGATATTGCCTGGAACCGACTCGATGTTTTTTTGCACGGAGATGAGGCAAGCCTGGTCAGAAACCGGTTCGGGGCTGATCAGGCTGCAGGCAAGATCATGACCTTGTTCGAGCAGTATGAGCAGGATGTGGTGAGCGGAGAGCGGAATTCGAGAGAGCTGGCTCGTTTTTCTGAAGATTTGAACCGGGATCTGGCTGCCATCCGCGATGTGATGGTGAAAAATTTCACCGGCCCTTCCGCCATTACCCAGCGCGAGCTGCTCAATGACTCCCGCATCCAGAACTTTGTCATTCTCGCCTTCCTCATGCTGGCGACCATGGTGATGTTGTTGATGTTGTTTCGCGAAGTTCGCCACCAGCACTTTTTGGCATGGAATGATGCGCTGACCCGTCTTCCTAACAGGGCTGCATTGATCAAGCACCTCAAGCATCGCTCGGCCAATCGGGGCGGGGGGAGCAGTATTACTGTCTGTCTGATCGACCTTGGCCACTTTAGGGAGGTCAATGACAGCTTGGGTTATGAGGTAGGTGATGCCTTGCTCATGCAGCTTGCCGAACGGATCCGTTGTGTGTCGGCAGAAGGTATTTTTGCTGCTCGAACTGGCAGCGATGAGTTCGCTATTGTCATTTCCGGGGTGATGCCCTCCTATTTGCGTTTCCCCTTTCTCGAGCAGTTGCGCACAGAGTTGGCCGAGTTGGCATTTGCGGCGGATCCGGCGCACCGGGTACGGGTATTTATGGGGATCAGCCAGTATGTTCGTCCGGTCAATTCACCGGAGGAGATGCTGCTGTTTGCCGATATTGCTCTCGACAGTGCCAAGCGCAAGCGGCTTAATCGCTATGTGCTCTTCTCCAGAAGTATGTATCAGTACTATTTACGTAATCGCCGTCTGTCGGCGGAGCTTCGCGAGCTGATTAACTGCACTGATTGCCAGCAGTTGGCCCTTTACTATCAACCAATTGTCCGTGGCCAGGGGAGTGTGCGGCTGGGAGCCGAGGTGTTGATCCGCTGGAATCACCCTGAGTACGGTTTTATTCCGCCACTCGATATCATCTCGCTGGCAGAAGAGAACGGGCTGGGGGAGGCGCTGGGGTTATGGATTTTCCGACGCTTGCAGCATGATTTGGCGATATTCCCGGGCGATCTGATCGAGCCGTTGGAAATCTCGGTTAACCTCTCCAGCTCCATGTTCAATATGGGGTTGGCAGCCCATCTGGAAGAGAATATGAGGGAGGGGCCGCTGAGCCTGCAACAGCTGATCGTCGAGCTGACCGAGACCATCGCACTGGATGATATCGAATTGAGCAAGCAGATTATCCACTCCCTGCGCCAGATCGGGGTGCGGGTGGCCCTCGACGATTTCGGTACCGGCTGGTCATCGTTCTCCTACTTGCGCGAACTTTACTTCGACAAGCTCAAGATCGACCGCTCATTTATCACTGCCATTGACAACGATACCCGCCAAGCCCTGTTTGTAGAGGCGATCACCGCGCTCTCTCATCAGCTCGGGGTACGCGTTGTGGCGGAAGGGGTAGAGAATCATGATGAGCTCAAGGCGGTGTTGAGCATAGGGGTCGACGAGATACAGGGCTACTTCTATTCAAGACCGCTAAGGCTGCAAGACTTTCTGCAGTTCTGCCATCGCTATTTTATCAATCGTACCGTCATGCAGGAGGTTGCGCTGGGTTAGAGCGCGATGCTCTGTCATGCCTGCATTCACATTGTTCAGCTCCGCCAGCAACATAAATGAAGAAGGCGACCATCGGGTCGCCTTCTTGCTGTGCATCGGTATTTGTCAGCAGGTCAATCAGAGCACCATGGCAGCAATCCAGCCGAAGATCACCAGCGGGATGTTGTAGTGAATGAAGGTGGGCACCACGCTATCCCAGATATGGTCGTGCTGACCATCGGCGTTGAGGCCGGATGTCGGGCCCAAGGTCGAGTCGGAGGCTGGGGAACCGGCATCCCCCAGCGCGCCCGCGGTACCGACCAGTGCGATGATCGCCATGGGAGAGAAACCAAGCTGCAGACAGAGCGGCACATAGATGGTGGCGATGATGGGTACAGTGGAGAAGGAAGAACCTATCCCCATAGTGATCAGCAGGCCTACCAGCAGCATCAGGAAGGCAGCGATGCCCTTATGCTGGCCAATAGAGCTGGAGACTACCTGCACCAGACTCTCGACCCCGTGAGTCGCCTTCATCACGGCGGCAAAGCCGGCGGCGGAGATCATGATGAAGCCGATCAGCGACATCATCCGCACCCCCTGGGTGAAGGCATCCTGGCTTTCACGGAACTTGATGACGCCACCGCAGGTGAAGATGACAAAACCAGCCAATGCACCCAGCACGATGCTGTTGGTCATCAGTTGCAACCCAAGCGCGACGCCAATGGCCAGCAAGGCGACCCAGATATGGGTGAGATTGAGTTCAACGGTCTCTGGTTCGGCTTCCAGGATCTTGGCGAGATCGTATTGGCGGGGTTTGCGATAGCTGATGAACACCGCGATCAGCAGACCCAGCACCATGCCACAGACCGGAATGGCCATTGCCAGCGGGATCTGGCCGGAGGTGATGGGCACGCCGTTATCGATCAGGTTTTTGGCCAGAATATTGTTCAGGAAGATGCCACCAAATCCGACTGGCAGCACCATATAGGTGGCGGTCAGGCCAAAGGTGATGACACAGGCCACCTGACGACGGTCGATCTTCATCTGCGCCATGACATGCAGCAGCGGCGGGATCAGGATGGGAATAAAGGCAATATGGACCGGGATAAGGTTTTGAGACGAGATCGCCACGGCCAGTACGGAAGAGAGCAACAGAGCCTTGACCCACAGAATACGACTGCTGCTGGCATCCTTGCCCAACTGGCTGATCACCTTGCGGGCCAGCAGGTCGGTGATCCCGGAGCGGGAGATGGCAACGGCAAACGCGCCCAGCATGGCATAGGAGAGAGCAATTTCTGCGCCACCACCCAGACCACCACTGAAGGTGCTGAGGGTATCCGTCAACGACAATCCCCCGACCAGGCCGCCAGCAATGGCTCCCAACGCCAGTGAGACCACCACATTGATCCGCAGCAGACTGAGCACCAGCATCAGCCCGACTGCGATAACAACTGGATTCATTTGATTTCCTTATAGTTTGTTATTGCTGTCTGTCATGTGAAGGGGAGTTAGTTTGCGAAAAATGTGACAAATGTCGAGAAAAAAATCAGCCAAACCCGCCATATCACAGCAGCAGGTGGCACAAAGTTGATCAAAGGTAGGGTTTGTGACCTGTTTGTCTCAGTGAACCGATCTCATCACTGCCCAGAGATGTTCCTGGTTGATGCGAGCGGGCTCCTTCCCCTCGAAAAGAGAGAAGGCTGCCTGTGGCAGCCTTCATCCGTTTATTCCTGCCCCTCGTCGTCGGCAGGGGTATCCGGCGTGTCGTCATCCGGATGGGCAGGAGGCCAGCCCCCCATGCTCTTCCAGCGGTTGACGATATGACAGAACAGCTCAGTGGTGCGCTCGGTGTCATAGAGGGCAGAGTGGGCCTCTTTATTGTCAAACGGGATACGGGCGCTCTGGCACGCCTTGGCCAGCACGGTCTGACCCAGCGCCAGCCCCGAGAGGGCGGCGGTGTCAAAGGTAGCAAACGGGTGGAACGGATTGCGCTTGAGGCCAGCGCGCTCGGCGGCGGCCATCACAAAGCCGTGATCAAAGGTGGCGTTGTGGGCCACTATGATGGCGCGGCCGCAATCCTGCTCCTTCATCCCTTTGCGGATCCCCTTGAAGATCTCGGTCAGTGCCTCTTTTTCCGAGACTGCGCCACGCAACGGGTTGTAGGGATCGATGCCGGTGAACTCCAGCGCAGCCTTTTCCAGGTTGGCCCCTTCGAAAGGCTCGACATGAAAGTGGAATACCTGATCGGGAACGAGCCAGCCCTGCTCATCCATTTTCAGGGTGTAAGCCGCGATTTCGAGCAGGGCATCGGTCTTGGCGTTGAACCCGGCTGTTTCAACATCGATGACGACGGGGTAAAAACCACGGAAACGGCCCTTGAGGGTATGAACTGCGTCGGTCATGGGATCTCGGTCGGGATAAAATGAGGCGGCATTATGGCAAAAAAGCAGAGGCTTGTCCTCCCATCCCACGCAGGAGGCCGCTGCAACATCCCACAGGATTCAATATCGGTGCAGCCACCAGCGGGCGGCAATCAGCGACGTGATCGTACCCAGCAGGGCGCTGGCCAGCACATCCACTGGCCAGTGCATCCCCATCACCATGCGCGACAGGCCAACCCCCCAGGCACACAGCGGCAGCAGCCAGACGCCTGTGGGAGCTCGGGCCAGCCAGATGAGGCCAAAAAACTGGGCCAGGCTGATGGCGGCAATGCTGTGGCCAGAGGGGAAGGCGTAATTCACCTCCTTTTGCCAGTGGTGGCCGAGCCACTCGGGCAGGGCCAGCAATTGGCTGGCGGCGTGAACCTGCTCGCTGCGCACATCGACGGTGCTGGCATAGAAGCTCTTGATGGCCGGGATCAGCGACTGACTCTCCAGCCAGAGCAGGTAGGGTCTGGGCTCTTCAGTCAGGTGTTTGATAAGGCTTTTCATCACCCAGTCGCTGGCAAGTACCACTCCCAGAGCGCCAGCCAGGGCCAACAAGGCGGGACGATCCAGCGCGAGCTTGTGACGAGTCAGCAACAGCAGCAGTGCGGCGCTGACTCCAATCCCGGGAATATCGACCATGCGGGTGAGGGCGTATGACCACCATAGCCAGCCAGAGTGCAGGGAGCCAGTCAGAAAAGGCTGCCAGGGTAGCGTGGCGAGCAGCAACAGGGGCAGGATCAACAGGGCACTGAATCCGAGTACCTGACTGCGGGTGAGTGAGGAGACGGACGCTGAGGTTGACGCTGAGAGCGACGAGGCGTGTGGCGGCATGGTTGGTATGGGCGATCGCGAAAAAAGAGGGGCATTGTGCCATCGCAGCATGCCCGGACAAAGTCGAGCAGTGCGTTTGTTACCTCTGCTTACATATTTGTGGCGAAATCCTTTGTTTGAACGGGTGGATGGGGCGGCTATCGCGCAATGTGATGTCCTTTCGCGCCTGATTGCATCACAGGCTGAAATCTCGGGCGGCTTTGCGCTAGAATGGCGCCCCCGTGGCGGTTGTGACCAAAGAGAGCCCGATGAAGATAGTCGTTGATGAGAATATGCCCCATGCCGTGGAGCTGTTTGCCGAATTTGGCGAGGTGGTCGCCTTGCCCGGACGGCAGATGCAGGCACGCGATCTGCTGGATGCCGATGTGCTGCTGGTGCGTTCGGTCACCCGCGTCAACGGCGATTTGCTGGCGACCAGCCCTAAACTCGGGTTTGTCGGCACCGCCACCATCGGCACCGACCATGTAGATAAGGCCCTGCTGGCGAGCCGCAATATTCCCTTCTTCAGCGCCCCCGGTTGCAACAAGTATTCAGTGGGGGATTATGTGCTCTCTGCTTTGCTGGTGCTGGCGGAGCGCTATGAACTCGACCTCTCGGCCATGACACTGGCGGTGATTGGGGCGGGCAATACCGGTGAGTGCGTGGCTGGTAAGGCCCAAGCGCTCGGCATGCGGGTGTTGCGCTGCGATCCGCCCAGGGCGCGGGATAATCCTGATGCGTGCTTTGTCGATTACCAGACCGCCCTTGGCGCCGATATCGTCAGCTTCCACGTGCCCATTACCCGTGAAGGGGTGGATGCCACCTACCATCTGCTGGATGCCGAACAGATTGCAGCCCGTCCTGCCGGGCAGATCCTGATCAACGCCTCACGCGGCGAAGTGTGGGATAACCGGGCCCTGCTGGCGCGCCAGTTGAGCGATGAGCCGTTGCGACTGGTGATGGATGTGTGGGAGAACGAGCCCGAGCCGCTGGCAGAGCTGGTGCCCCATGCCGAGATTGCCACCCCCCATATCGCCGGTTATAGCCTGGAGGGGAAGGCGCGCGGCACCTGGATGCTCTATCAGGCGCTCTGCCAGCAACTGGGGCGCCAGCCTCGTCAGGATTTGAGTCAGCTCTTGCCTGCCCCCGATGTGCAGGCGGTGGTGCCGGGCCGCGCGCCGGATCAGGCGCTGATCAAGCAACTGGTGCATCTGGTCTATGACGTACGTCGCGATGATGCCCGTTTTCGGGCCCGACTCGGCCTGCCCGGCAGCTTTGATGAGCAGCGCAAACATTATCCCGAGCGCCGTGAACTATCCTCCCTGCAGATTGAGGGAGCCTTTGCCAGCCAGGGGCTGGGCGCGTTGGGATTTGCGCTGTCACGCCCCTGGATCGGGGACAAATAGTTGGAAGATAACCGGAAGGCCTGAGCCACTCAGGCCACACAGACCCCATTTTTACTGATCCGGCGCGGGCTCTACCGCGCCGGATCAGCCATATCAGGCAGCGTCATCTCGCAGCGCGGGAGCCTGCCGACCATGGCGCCAGCCGGTGCCATTGCAGCATTATCAGAGGAGAACAGAATGAGCCAGCAGTTTAACGTAGCGGTATTGGGTGCCAGCGGCGCCGTGGGTCAGGCGATGATCGAGATCCTGGAAGAGCGCGAATTCCCGGTGGCGACCCTCTATCCGCTGGCTTCCAGCCGCAGCGCCGGGGATACCGTCCGCTTTGGCGGCAAGAACCTCGAGATCCTCGATGTCGAGGAGTTTGACTGGAGCCAGGTGCAGATCGCACTGTTCTCCGCCGGTGCCGAGGTCTCTGCCAAGTGGGCGCCGATTGCTGCCGAACATGGTTGCATCGTCATTGACAACACCTCCTGCTTCCGTTACGACGAAGATATCCCGCTGGTGATCCCGGAAGTGAACCCGGATGCGCTGGCCGATTTTCGCAACCGCAACATCATCGCCAACCCCAACTGCTCCACCATCCAGATGCTGGTGGCCCTGAAGCCGCTGCACGACGAAGTGGGGATCGCCCGCATCAACGTGGCTACCTATCAATCCGTGTCCGGCTCCGGCAAAGAGGGGGTCAGCGAGCTGGCGGGGCAGACCGCTCATCTGCTCAACGGCCGTCCGGTGGAACCCACTATCTATCCGCAACAGATCGCCTTTAACCTGATCCCGCAGATCGACAGCTTCACCGACAACGGTTACACCCGTGAAGAGATGAAGATGGTGTGGGAAACCCAGAAGATCCTCGGGGATGCCACCATTGCCGTGAACCCCACCTGCGTGCGGGTGCCGGTCTTCTACGGCCACGCCGAGGCGGTACACGTCGAACTGCACCAGCCGCTCGATGCTGAACAGGTCAAGGATCTGCTGCGCAATGCGCCAGGTGTGACCCTGTTTGATGACGAAGAGGACTATCCGACTCCGGTTCGCGATGCAACCGGTAAGGATGAGGTGCTGGTCGGCCGGGTGCGTCAGGATATTTCTCACCCGAGCGGTATCAATATGTGGATCGTGGCCGATAACGTTCGTAAGGGCGCGGCAACCAACAGTGTACAGATTGCCGAGCTGCTGGTTCGCGACTATCTGTAAGACGGGTCAAATGCCACAGATGCGCAGCAGGGAGTGCTGCGCATCCGGCCTGTGATCAAACCGGGGTGTGACCCATGCCGCACTCCGCCACTTCAAGATTCTGTTGCGATATCAACTGATTAAGTTTTTTCCTACACTCAGAGTCAAGTTGGGTGCTAAATGTGTCGGACTGCTGGCTTGCAACGCGAGCCTGATTTATATTGAACCGACTGTTTTGGGGTAACTATCCAGATTTTTCAATGTGATAGGGCCGTCATACGAAGGAACGAATATGGGACATTCCCGCATAACATTGGCAACGCTACTCGCATTGGGTCTGCTGGGCACCGTCCAGGCTGAAGACTCGGCGCGGGAGCCCTTTTTTGTCGAGCTAAAAGGACCTGACGAACCCGCACCTCCCGCCGTCAATTCTCAGCCGTTGGCACAGCCGGTCGCCAGACCCGTTGCGCAACCGGTGCGTGCAACCGCCCAGCCGGTAGTGCGTCAGGTCACTGCCAATGCCGGTAGCTATGGCCCTGTTCGTCCAACCGATACCCTCTGGAGTCTGGCGAGCAAATATCGCCCCTCCAGCCGGGTTAGCGTCTACCAGACCATGGTGGCGATCTACGAGAAAAACCCCCGCAGTTTTGCCGATGGCAATATCAACCACATTCTGGTGGGGTCCCGTATTCTGCTGCCGAGCGAGAGCGAGGCGAGCGTCATCACCGATGCTCAGGCGCGTGCCAAGTTCCGTAGCGATAACGCCAGCTGGAAGGGGCTGAGCCCCAAATATCTGGCCAACAAGCAGGCCCACACCGCCAAACCGGTGGTGGCCAAGCCCGCGAAGCCTGAGGCTGCCAAGCCCGAGCCGGCGAAGGCTGCGCCTGCGCCACTGCCCGTGGCGAAAGCTGCACCCATTCCCGCCCCGGTTGTGGCACCGCAACCCGTGGCAGAAACCAAAGAAGTGGCCAAGGTGAGCGAGCCTGCGCCAAAAGAGGCACCGGCTCCTGCTCCGAGTGCGGCACAGAGCACCACGCCTGCCCCTTTGCCGTCCGATCTGGACAAGCCGGTAGGCAAACCTGCGACCGAAATGACGCTGGCGCTGGAAGATGCCAACGCCCAGCTGGCTCAGGTCACCGAGATGAACCACCGACTCAAGCTGCGGCTGCAATCGCTGACCGAAGAGGTGGAGACTCTCAAGGCCCAGCTGCAGGATCAGACGGCGCTGCAAAAAGAGATTGCCGAGCTGAAAGCCAAGCCGGTACCGCCGGTGGTGGCTGCGCCCGAGCCCAAGCAAAATTGGCTGATGGATCTGCTCGCCTCACCGCTCAACCTTGCCATGATCATCCTGCTGCCGGTGCTGCTGGTATTGGCATTGGTGACCTTGTGGCTGCGGGCCCGTGCTCGGCGCGAGCTGGAGGAGCAGGAGAAGAGCCTCTCCGAATCCACCGCCATGATGATGGATCAGGAGCAGAGCGAGTTTGATGATCTGCTGAGCGTCGATGTGACCGACAACGAGCCGGTGCGCCCGGTGCCGGATCTCAACACCCCGGATGGCTTTATGCCGATGGAGCCTGACGAGCCGGCCGCCAAGCCGGATGTCGATCTGGTGTTCAGCGACGAGGGCGAGATGGAGCTGCAAGGCTTTGAACCGGAGCGGATGCCAGCTGCGCCGGTCAGCCGCGATCCGGATCTGGTGCCAGATCTTGATCTGGCCCATGACGAACCGATCGTGTTGGCAAAGGAACCTGCCATAGACTTGGCTAGCGAGTTCAATGCCAAGCCCAAGGCGGGTGCATCATGAGTGAGGAAGAGCTGCAAGCCGCGCTGTTTGCCGAGCTTGATGCCGATCTTTCTGCGGATCTCGACCCTGATTTGAGCGCCATTGACGAGGTGAAGGTGGCCGATGAGGATCTGGCCAGTTTCGATCTGAGCGATTTCGAAAATGCCCTCGATGAGCCTGACGCTGGCAAAATTGATAACGCCATTGATCTCAGTGCTGCAGACGAAAGTGCGGATGCGATGCTGGCTGAGCTGGGTCTTGAGCCCGTCAAGGCCAAAGCCAAGGAGGCCGAGCTGGATCTGGAGTGGGATCCCAACGAGCTGGCGCTCTCCGATTTCGAAGATGCGTTCGCCGAGGTGGATTCTCATCCGGCTGATGTTCAGCCCCGTGAGCAGGCGCAGGAGAGTGGTTACGTCGAGATCGACAAGCTGCTGGCTGACGCGGATGCCGCCGCACCGGAGCAGGAGCCCTATCCGGGTTTCTCGCTGGATGTGGGTCTGGATGGTTTCCCCGAGGTGTTGCCGGAATCCACCGGGTTTGACGTGGATGCCGATGACGGCGGTGTGGGGGCCAAGCTGGATCTGGCCCGTGCCTACCTCGAGATTGACGACAAGGATAGTGCCCGCGAGCTGCTGCAAGAGGCGGCAGAGCAGGGAACCGATCACCAGCGCGCCGAAGCCGAGAAGTTGCTCAAGCGGTTGGGATAAATCATTTCCCACAGGGATCAGCAACACGAGGGCAGCCAGCGGGCTGCCCTCTTCTTTTTTTGGCGATTTGCAATGGGGCCGCCCAGGCTGGCCATCCAGGCCAATTGCGCGGGTGGTGGGACTTTTCAGGCTGAGCGCGTATAATCCGCCCCGTTTCTTTCACTGCGTTTTCACAACAAGACAAGTTTATCCATGCGAATTGCCCTAGGTATTGAATATGACGGCAGCCGGTATTTCGGCTGGCAGCGTCAGCGTGAAGTGATCAGCGTGCAGGCTGAACTGGAGAAGGCTCTGAGCCGGATTGCCAACCACCCTGTCTCCATCCAGTGTGCCGGGCGCACCGATGCCGGTGTCCATGCGACAGGCCAGGTGATCCACTTCGATACCGAGGCGAACCGCGGCGAAGGGGCCTGGACCCTGGGGCTCAACTCCAACCTGCCGCCCGATATCGCCGTGCGCTGGGTTAAAGAGGTGGACGAGAGCTTCCACGCCCGCTTCAGCGCCACCGCTCGTCGCTACCGTTATGTCATCTACAACCACAACTACCGTCCGGCGATCCTCGGCAGTGGCGTCAGCCACTACCACGAGACCATCGATGCCGAGCTGATGCACCAGGCGGGCCAGAGCCTGCTGGGTGAGCATGACTTCAGCACTTTCCGCGCGGTCGCCTGCCAATCCAACACCCCGTGGCGCAATGTGACCCATCTGTGTGTCAGCCGTCAGGGGCCCTATATCGTGCTGGATATTCGCGCCAATGCCTTCTTGCACCATATGGTGCGCAACATCACCGGCTCCCTGCTGCTGGTGGGTCAGGGACTCAAACCGGTGGAGTGGATTGCCGAGGTGCTGGCTGCCCGGGATCGCAATCTGGCCGGGCCGACTGCCAAGGCCGGTGGCCTCTATCTGGTCGACGTGGATTACCCGGCCGAGTTTGCTCTGCCCCAGTTGCCGCTCGGCCCGTTGTGGCTGCCGGACTCGGCACCGGGTACGACCAGTTTTTAGTAACTGCGCCCGAAAAATTGTGGTTTAATGACCCGTCATTTGTTGCCATCGAGCTAGTAAGTCATTGAACAATCTAGGCTCGATGCGTTTTGTCAGGCACAAAAGCATTAAGGAATTCCATGAGCTGGCTTGAGAAGATTCTTCCCAAGAGCAAGATCACTGCGCCCCGTCGTCACAACATTCCGGAAGGGGTGTGGACCAAGTGCAGTGCTTGTGAACAGGTGCTCTACCGGGCAGAGTTGGAGCGCAACCTCGAAGTGTGCCCCAAGTGTGATCATCATATGCGCATCAGCGCCCGCGCCCGTCTCGAGAGTTTCCTCGACGAGCAGGGTCGTACCGAGATCGGTGCCGAGCTGGAGCCGCAGGATGTACTGAAATTCAAGGATTCCAAGCGCTACAAGGATCGTTTGTCTGCCGCCCAGAAAGAGACGGGAGAAAAAGATGCGCTGGTGGTGATGAAAGGGACCCTGAAAGGGGTACCGGTTGTTGCCTGTTCATTCGAGTTCTCCTTTATCGGTGGCTCCATGTCCTCCGTGGTCGGTGCCCGCTTCGTGCGCGCTGTCGAGGAGTGCATCAAGGAAGGCCGTGGTCTGGTCTGCTTCTCCGCTTCTGGCGGTGCTCGCATGCAGGAAGCGCTGTTCTCCCTGATGCAGATGGCCAAGACCAGTGCGGCGCTGGACAGACTCACCAAGGCGGGCCTGCCCTATATCTCCGTGCTGACCGATCCCACCATGGGTGGCGTCTCCGCCAGTCTGGCGATGCTGGGCGACATCAACGTGGGCGAGCCCAAGGCGCTGATCGGTTTTGCCGGCCCGCGCGTCATCGAGCAGACCGTACGCGAGAAACTGCCGGAAGGCTTCCAGCGCTCCGAGTTCCTGCTGGAGAAGGGAGCCATCGATCTCATTATCGATCGCCGCGAAATGCGTAACCGTCTGGCCAGCCTGCTCGCCAAAATGCTGAATACTCACGTCATCGAAGAGTGAAGATGAGTTCAAACATGCAACAATCCCAAAGCCGGTCGCTTGTCGACTGGCTTTCTTATTTGGAGCAGATCCACCCGGTCAATATCGACATGGGGCTGGATCGGGTCGGTGCCGTTGCCCGGCGCATGGGTCTCACCCAACTGCCGTTCAAGGTGATCACGGTGGCGGGCACCAACGGCAAGGGCTCCAGCTGTGCCATGGCGGCCAGCATTCTGATGGCCGCAGGCTACAAGGTCGGCGTCTACTCCTCTCCCCATCTGCTGCGCTTTACCGAACGGGTGCGGGTCAACGGACAAGAGCTGTCCGACAGCGATCACTGCGCCGCCTTTGCCGAGGTGGAAACGGCCCGCGGCGAGATTGCGCTCACCTTTTTCGAGTTCGCCACCCTGGCGGGGTTGTGGCTCTTCTGCCGCGCCGCGCCGGATGTGCTGCTGCTGGAAGTGGGGCTGGGCGGTCGGCTCGACGCTACCAATGTGGTGGAGTCCGATGTGGCGATGATCACCTCCATTGCCCTCGATCACTGCGACTGGCTGGGGGATACCCGCGAAGCAGTGGCGGTGGAAAAAGCAGGCGTCTATCGCGCTGGCAAACCGGCCATCAGTGGTGAGCCCAATCCGCCAGCGACCATCGCGAGCGAAGCGGCGCGTCTTGGCGCCAACCTGCGTCAGGTCGGTATCGATTTTCGTGGCGATGAGCACGAGAGCAGCTGGGATTACCACGGTCTTCACCAGTGGCGGGATCTGCCAAAACCGGCGCTGCCGTTGATGAACGCGGTGACCGTGCTGGCGGCGCTGGAATCCCTCGGCTTGCCGCTGCCGGAGTCTGCCATCCGTGACGGGCTGGCCAATGCCCGGCTGGCTGGCCGGATGCAGCAGCTGCAAAGTGCGCCGCTGGTTATCGTCGATGTGGCCCACAATCCCCATTCGGCGGCTTATTTGGCAGCCCAGCTGCGTAAAATGCCCTGCACGGGTGTGCGCCGCGCCGTGGTCGGCATGCTCAAAGACAAGGACATGGCGGGATCCCTTGCCGAACTCGATGGCCTGATTGGCGAGTGGTATCTGGCCAGTCTGACTGGTCCGCGCGCCGCCACCGCTACGCAACTGGCTGTTGCGCTGGGGGAGGGCAAGGGGCCAGCCAGGGAGTTTGATGATGTCAGCACCGCTTATCAGGCAGTGTTGGCCGCATCGAGTCCGGACGATATGGTCATTGTGTTTGGTTCGTTTTACACTGTCGCCGACATTCTGGCGGGTGCCGCCATCTAGGCCACACCCCGGCCCTCGGGCGGGGAGCCAAATCGCATATTGAGTTACGTAAAGGTAGGATTCAACTTGGCCTCGAAGTTTCAAAATCGTCTGGTGGGCACCGTCATCCTGGTGGCCCTGGTTGTTATTTTCCTGCCGGACTTGCTGGATGGTCACAAGCTGGCGCAAAAGGAGGAGGCCTTTGCCAAGATCCCGCTGCGCCCTGAGCTGGAGCCTGCCAAGCCTGCGCTGCAGGTCTCGGCCGCCAGCACCTTGCCTGCCGATCATCTGGCCAGTCAGCAACAGGCCTCTGCGGCCCAGCAGTGGCAAGTGGAAGAGGTGGCTGATCCCATGACGCTTGGCAATCAGGGCAGCGCTGCTCAGCCAGCTGGAACACCGGTTACCCAGCAACCTGTCCAGCAAGCCGCACCTGCCAAGCCACAGCCCAAACCGGAAGTGGTGGCCAAAAAACCGGTCGAGCCGCCCAAGCCAGCACCTAATCCAGCACCCAAGCCGACGCCAGCCAAACCGGTCGAGGTCGCCAAGGCGCCTGCTCCGGTCAAGCAGCAGGCGGGTCAGATCAAGTCCCTTGACGATCTGATTGAAAGCAAGATGAGCCAGCCGACCACACCCGCCCCTGCCGCCGCGCCGGCTCAGGGTAGCTGGATCCTCCAGCTTGGCGCCTTCAAGAACGTCGACAGCGTCAACGCGCTGGTGAGCAAGCTGCGGGCGGCGGGCTACTCTGCCCACACCTCGCCGCGCACACCGGTGCAGGGTCAGCTCAACCGGGTCTTTATCGGGCCGGATGTCTCCAAGGCCAAGCTGCAGGGGATGCAGGGGCGGATCTCCCAGATGACCGGCCTCAGTGGCTCTGTGGTCTCTTACAATCCGTAATGGCGTTGCCGCTCTGACACCAACACCGCGCCCCGTGCGCGGTGTTCTTTTATCTGGCAGCCGTCGTTTTTAAGTGCGGCGTCGTAGCGCTCACCACCCGGTTGGGATTCTCGGACAGTTGGGGTAGTCTGAGCCTTCTGCTACTCACAGGAGTTCAAGATGATCCTCTCGACAACCCCCACGCTGGAAGGCAAGACCATTCGTGAATATCGCGGCATCGTGGTTGGTGAAGCCATCCTCGGCGCCAACATTTTCAAGGATCTCTTTGCCGGGATCCGCGACATCATCGGCGGCCGCTCCGGCGCCTATGAAAAAGAGCTGGCCCGTGCCCGCGAAATCGCCTTCGATGAACTGAAAGAGCGTGCCGCCGCCCTTGGCGCCAATGCGGTGGTCGGCATCGATATCGACTACGAGGTGGTGGGGCAAAACGGCAGCATGCTGATGGTCAGCATCAGCGGTACCGCCGTGGTGGTCTGACCGCGCGTCACCATCGGTGTGGGCATCTAGCCGATAACCGGGTTATCGGCTTTTTTATGGGCAATTTGCCGGAGCCAGGGGCTTTAGCCTCGGGAGTGGCAAAATAAATGCGCTATCAAATCATTGATTTTAAACATTTATAATTTTTCACAGTAATGACTGTCGGTTTTATTTTTTTTAACTGGGTAGCTCCGGGGGGCTGAGCTAGAGTGCGCCCCATCTGGAACGACACTGTTCACGGATGAGACTCTCTTTTCTTGAAGGCGCATTACTATGACGAAACACTCTGCTTTGCTGACGCTTGTCACTTTGGCCATCACCGTCTATGCCGGTAGCGCTGCGGCGGCGCTACCCAACTTTACCGCCAGCTGCCCCATGAATATTCAGGTCAAGGCGCAAGGGGGCAATGTCTTTATCAATGGCAAGAAAGCGACCCTGAAAACCGATGCACCGACCGCCTTTACCGCCCAGAGCGGCAAGATCATGATCGGCATTACAGCCGACTCCGCCACCAGCGAACCCAGCGTTGACTACGCCATCAAACACGACAAACGCGCCAACGGCATCTGCACCGTGCAATCCTGGTCGGCAGGCAAGGCGGCTGCGCTGCCGATGGCCAAGGGGAACTCTCCCTATCAGGGCAAGTGGATCGCCAAAAACAGCGGGACTGGCCAGACAGTGGCCGTTATCCGCATTGATGGCAAGGAGCAGGTGTGGGTCAACGACGTCAAGGTCAAGGCCAAGCGTGCCGATGGGGCGCTGCAGATCCGGCAGGGGATGATCCTCTATACCCTGCAGGGCGACCCGCGGGTGCGCGGCGAAAGTGAGTGGCAGGACAGTGACGCAGGCTCGACCGGCCCTATCACCTTCGAATAAATCCGTTTCCCATTTTCGGTAAAAGCGACGCAGGCCATGGCCTGTGTCGCTTTTTTACTGGTCTACTGAAGGGGTGTGCTATGAGCGATTACACCCCGGCCAGGGTATTGGCCTCCCCATACCAGTCAAGCTTGTCGGCCAGGGTGACCACCGAGCCGATGATGATAAGACTCGGGCTATCGACCTGGGTTGCCAGCTGTGCCAGCTGCTGCAGCTCGCCGCGCACTACCCGCTGTTGCAGCCGGGTGCCCTGTTCCACCAGCGCCACCGGGGTGTGGCCGGGCATGCCGTGGGTTTGCAGCGCATCCTGAATGCGACCGGCATGGGCCAGTCCCATGTAGAAGACCAGGGTCTGGCGGGGGGCTGCCAGCGCCGACCACTCCTGGGCGATATTGCCCTCCTTGTCGTGGCCGGTGATGAACTGCACCCGCTGGGCGTGATCGCGGTGGGTGAGGGGAATGCCGCTGTAGGCGGCGCAGCCTGATGCTGCCGTAATGCCCGGTACCACCGAGAAGGGGATACCCGCCTCGGCCAGGGTCTCCAGCTCCTCACCGCCCCGGCCAAAGATAAAGGGATCGCCCCCCTTGAGCCGCACCACCTGTTTGCCCAGCTGCGCTTGTTCCAGCAACAGCTGGTTGATCGCCTGCTGGGGCACGCAGTGGCGGCCCGCCTCCTTGCCGAC
>NZ_JRGK01000082.1 GCF_000764645.1 Aeromonas finlandensis | reverse complement strand
CTCCCGCGTCATTTCAATTGAATCAGACATAGATCGACCTTTAGCAAAGGAGGGAAGTTGGTGGGAACGTATTTTTTATCACAGTTTTCCTAGTGAAAAAACAGTTCAGTTGCTCAATGAAAATGGTCTTCCTGTAACCATGAAATTTGCTATGACACATACTGGATATAGTATTGATAATCCATTTTTTGTTGTAAGAAATGAAACTGCAATTGCAGATGTAAACTCAAAGTGCAAGCTTGTTGATTATATTGTATCAGTTGAGGGAGATAGAACAGATACTTTTTTTTATGCTATTGACTCGAGCGCTCAGAAAACCGGCGGCATATGTTTTAGTCGTGACTTCCCTGAATGGTCTCGATTTCCAGCACCTCGTGTTGGGAAAATAAGAAAATTTTATATTGGGTATAAACTTATGCCAGTCAATATCGGCGCCATTAGTAATGGAACGTATAAAGGAAAACTAAGTTTAAGTGTTGGTTCAACTAGGGATATTGACTTTACCAACTCAACGTACCGGTCTCCAACAGTTGTTGACTTAGAGTTTTCATTAGTGGTTAGAAATCATCTGAAAGTTACTTTCCCTCCTACTGGGAGTAAAGTTATTTTACTGCCTGATGGAGGGTGGCGCCATGGAGATAAAGCGCCATCTTTAAGCGGAGTGATGCCTGTTCAGATTACTAGCAGTATTCCATACTGGATTAAGCTGGAGTGCCAATACCTGAGTACTGTCGATGATTCGTGTCAGATAAAGAGTGACAAGAATGCTAGTTTGGTCTCTATGTCTATTTATAAAAAGAGTGCAAAAGGCAACGTGTTATTGAGTCCGATAGTTAAGAAAACTTTTGAAAAAAATGAACCAATCTCCAATGGGTTATTTTCTTTTAAAATCAATAAAGATAAAGTCAAGGATATGATGAATTATCCTGGCAGTACATATAAAGGAAATGTAACTATCATCATGGATGCTATGATAGAGCCGGTCTATAACTAAACATATTCAACAAAGACCGTGCTTATTGGCATAAAAAAACAGGCCACTGTCACTGGTAATACCTAATCGCAGCATGGCACTTTTCTTCTGGGTACTGATGGTCTTGACACTGCGGTGCAGGTACTCGGCCACCTGGGTGACTGACATCCCGCTGGCCAACAGGCGCACTACTTCACTCTCCTTGGGCGTCAGCGAGTTTTTATTGCCTTGCCCAGATATACCGGCACTGGCCAGCAGCATCCGTACTGTTGGGCCAATATAGTGATGGCCGAGCAATATCTGGCGAATTGCATCGGCCAGTTCGTTGATAACCGATTTTTTAAGTATCAGACCATTGACCCCTGCCTGAATAAGGGATTGCAAGATGCCACTGTTCTGGATTTGGGTCAGCACAATAATGGGCAGCGTGGGATAATCCCGGCGCAACTGCTGGATCATGACCATGCCATCGCTACGGGTATCCCCCGGCATGCTGAAATCGGTGATCAACAGATCACAATGATGTTGTTGCAATAATTTCAGCAAGTCAGATACCTGATAGGCTTCGGCGACCACTTCACAATGGGGGGTTATCTGTTCAATCAGGCTGCGGATCCCGGTCAGAATCAAGGGATGGTCATCGGCAAGAATAATCTTGAAGGACATGGATGAGCCTCTTATAAAACGGTGAATAATATTCAGACTATCAAAGCTAGCATTTCTATACTACCGTGCGCACCCCATTTTTTCAGGTGCATATATCTTTTGATAAATATACGTGAATCGTTATGTCTATATATTATTCGCTTATGTCATTAATCAAACGATTCATAATTATTGTCTCCGTTTTTTTCTTGACGCCTGCCGTATTTGCGGCAAAAGCGCCTTCTGTACCCACGATTGAAGTAGGCATATTGGCCGGAGGGTGGGGCCCCTTTCAGCAGTGGGACGGCAAAGTCGCCGCCGGCTTCAGCGTTGAATTGATGGAACAATTAGCCAAAAAGCTGGACTACCGGATTGCCTGGCAGGTCTACCCCGACTGGGAAGCCATGTATGCCGATGCCTGCCGTGGCAAGCTGGATATCCTGCTCGATGCCTTTAACTCTGAGGTGCGCCAGTGTGTCACCTATAGCCTGCCTTACTACACCTCGCCGACCGTGGTGGTGGTGCGACAAGACAGCGCTCTGTTTCGGGATGTGAGCCAGTTGCAGTCCGCGAGCATTGCCATTGAGAAAGGTTTTTTAACGGAAAAGCTGGTCAAGCTGCATTATCCAAATGTTACGCCCCGGCTCTTTGTCGATACCCACAGCGCACTGCAGGCGGTTGAACAAGGGCGGGCAGATGCCTATATCGGCAACCTTCATGTGGCCAATCTGTTTATCGAGCATCACCCGGCGTTGGCTGTGGTCGCCCAATCTCCCTTGTTGATGGAAACCCTGCATCTTGGCGTCGCCAGCCAGAAGCACTCCCTTGCTATCCGGCTTGATACTGCCATTCAGGCGCTGACGGTCGAGGCGCGCAGTGAATTGGAGAAACGCTGGCTGGGGGAGAGTCTGGAGCCCAACTTCATGGGGCACAGCAATTTCTTGCTGCGTCCTGATGAGCGAGACTGGCTCTCGATGCTACCGCCGTTAAAGTTGGGATTGATCCCCGGCTGGGTGCCCTTCTCTTATCACGATGAGGGTGGCAATCCGGTCGGCTTGATGGCGGATTATCTGGACTTGCTGCAAGAGAAGTTGGGGCTGGCATACCGCCGTGTACCAGTGCAGAGCTGGCCCGATCTGCAGCAGTTGCTGCTGCATCACGATGTGGATCTGGCGGTATTACCCACCCGTATCATCGAGCGTCTGGTGGGTTGGCATGCCAGCGAGCCTTTCGCATCATTCCCGATGGTGCTGGTGACGGCGCGCGGTAGCCTGCCGATCGGGGATCTCTCCGATCTGGCCGGTAAAAAGTTGTTGCTGACCGACAGCATGCTGATCCCCCAGCTGAGGGCACTGGTGCCCGATCTTGAACTGACCACGACCCGCCATGCCAGCGAGGGGCTCGCCCGTGTCGCCGCAGGGGAGGGGGATGCCTATATCGGCAATCTGGTGGTGGTCTCCCGTCTTATTACCGAGCAGTTTGATGACCGGCTTCATATTGCTGCGCCCACCCCCTTCAAGGATGAGCTTGCCGTTGCGGTACGTGAGCCTTACGCCCCCTTGCTGCCCCTGGTCAACCGGGTGCTTGCCAGCATGAGCGACAAGGAGCAGCGCCAGATCCGCAATAGCTGGCTGGCGCTGAACTATAGCGAGGGGATCCCCAGAGCGAAACTGGTACGTACCCTGTTGCCCGCCGGGGTGGCGATCACGCTTTTTATTCTGGTGTTGTCGGTGGCTTACTGGCGGCTGCGACAGGAGATAGTCCGTCGTCATCAGGTTGAGGCCGCACTGGCCAGTGCCAAGGCCAGGGCGGAGTCTGCAGCCACTCAGAAAGGGGAGTTTCTGGCCACCATGAGCCATGAAATTCGCACGCCTATGAATGGCATCGTCGGTATGGCGGAACAACTCACCTTTACCGAGTTGACTCAGGATCAGCGCCAGATGGTGGAGGTTATCAACCGCGGTGCCCAGGGGTTGCATGCGCTGATCGACAACGTGCTCGACTTCGCCAAGCTGGAGGCAGGCAAGATGCAGCTCGAACAAGCTCCGTTGCTTGTCCGGGAGCTGCTCGACAGCGTGCTGACCATGACGGTGAGCGAGGTGCACCGCAAGGGGTTGCGCGTCTATCTGTGGGCTGATGCCGGTGTGGCGGCCCGGGTGAGCGGTGATGCGCTGCGTCTGCGTCAGGTCCTCTTCAACTTTGTCAGCAATGCCATCAAGTTCACCGAGCGGGGCTTTATCGAGATCTCGGTGCAACTGCTGGCGCAAGGGGAGGGGCAGCAACAACTGCGGTTTGGCGTGCGCGACAGCGGTATTGGCATGAGCCCCGAGGCGCGTGGCCGGATCTTCAATGCTTTTGAGCAGGCGGAGAGCTCCACCACCCGCAGTTATGGTGGTACTGGCCTGGGGCTGAGTATCTGCCAAACCCTGGCCCCCTTGATGGGGGGCGAGATCCGGCTGGAGAGTGCTCCTGGGCTCGGTACCTTTATCACCCTGACTGTCACGCTGCCTGTTCTGGCACAGCGAGAGCCGGATCTCCGCCTCAATGGCGTGCAAGCCCACATCGAGCTGCGTGACGAGAAGCTGTGCCACACCCTGCTGTTGCATCTCGATGCACTGGGGGTGATGCGAACGTCGCAGTCTGGTGATGCCCGGTTGTGTTTTACTGACCATGAGCTGGCGGCTGAGGGGAGCATCCGGGTGCTGCCGCTGGCGACCCCCCTCGGCTATCGCTGTGATGAGGGGCGTTATCTGCTCAACAGCAACCCCATGACCTGGCATGCGGTACGGGAAGTTTGCTATCGCCAGCTGGGTTTAAATGATGAGACAGCAACGAAAGCGATGCGCAAGAGCACGCAGCGCGAGCTCATGCTGCCTTATCGGGTATTGCTGGTGGAGGATAATCCCCTCAACCAGTCGTTGGTGATACGTCAGCTCAGGCAGCTTGAGCTGAGTTGTGATCTGGCAGATCACGGCCAGCAAGCCCTCGAGATGGTCGCGCAGCACTCCTATGATCTGGTGCTTTGTGATTGCCAGATGCCAGTGATGGATGGTTATGAGTTCACCCGCAGGGTGCGGGCTGCAGAAAAAGGCGAGCGGCTGCTGATCATCGCCATGACGGCCAATGTGCTGCCGGAACAGGCTGAACGCTGTTTTGCTGCGGGCATGGACGATCTGCTGGGCAAGCCGGTGCTGCTGGATGCGCTGCGTCAGATGTTGCAGAAGTGGCAAATCTTACCCGCGCCAACCTTGATTGATGTCGCGGCCATGGCGGCATTTTTTGGTCATGGTGACAAGTTGCGGCAGATGTTTCCGCTTTTTCGCCAGGAGCTTGAACAAGCGATGGCACAGGAGCCACTTGATGACAATGCATTGGCCAATTGGGTACATCGTCAGGCGGGGACCATCAGTATGATGATGGCGCCACAGCTGGCTGAACAGGCATGGCGATTGGAAGAAAAAATCCGCCAGTTTGGATCGCCATCTTGCGCTGATGAGCTAACAAGCTTTCGTGCCCAATTACTGCAAATCATCGGTGAACTGACGTTACTGAGCGAGAGAGATGGGCACTCAGTTATCGAGGGAGAACTGGAGTAACGCGAACTGTGCACTCATAAAATTGCGGGGGGTGTGGCCATTGCCTGCGGTGGCCAGCCACTCCCAATCCAGTTTTGGCGAGCCGGCTTTGAAGCGTTGATAGGCAACGCCCTGATGGATGGTCAGAAAGAGGGTCGTGGGGAGTCCCAGCTTGTTGCTGTAGCGCACCATCAGATCGCCCTGATAGTCGTTGCTTACTCTGACTTTGAGCGCCTGCAGTGTCAGACCAATGGCATGGCCATGCTCGTCCCAGACTTCAAACATGATATGAATACTCTGATATTGATGATGTCACGATGAGCAATATCGGATGCACGTGCAACTGTCAGATCTGACAAGGAGGGCGGGAGTGTCGTGACGAGAGGCGCAGAAAGCGAAAACCCGGCGCGAGGCCGGGTTTTCTGAATGATGGTGGAGG
>NZ_JRGK01000081.1 GCF_000764645.1 Aeromonas finlandensis | reverse complement strand
GGGCGCCGTCAGCCGCCCCAATAGAAAAAGGGCCACCCGAAGGTGACCCGTGGTCAATAAGGGGATATTCGCTTGCAACCGATCAGTTGAACGCCAGGAAGGGCGAGACGCAGAGTAGCAGGCCGGTGATGATGATGATGTAAAGGGAGGTGCCCTTGTACTTGTGCAGCGCCGGCACCTGATAGACCAGATAGGCCGGGATAAGGCAACCCACCATGCCGAAGATGGGGCTGCAGATGGAGGTGAAGCTCAGTACCGGTGCGTTGAGCACGATGGCTCCCCAGGAGAGCATGACGGTAAAGACCATGATGCCTTTGCCCACCAGATCCCGGTTGATGCGGTTTTCCGGCATCACGCGGCGCAGCAGGTTCATCGCCAGCCCCTGGCAGGCTTCACGAAAGCCCAGATAGACACCGAAGTAGGCGGTCATCACCGCGAAGATGTTGAGGGTCAGGCTGAGCAGCTTGAGGGTCTGGCCGGGCATCCCCTGGGCCACCATGGCCAGCGCGGAGATGTTCTCCTCGGAGGCTTTGACCGCCTGATCGTGGCCCATGGCAAGGGTGAACGAAACTGCGTAGAAGAACACCACCACGAACAGGATGCCGAAGGCGATGTTCATGGCGCGCATCGCCTTGAAGCGGGCCACTTCCAGTGACTTCTCCCGGGAGCGGTAGGAGATCACCATGGGGCTCAGGCTCTGGATAAAGAGGATGGAGGTGAGGGTGAAAGGGAGCATGATGATGGCATCCTTCATCCAGTCACCGGCAGCGGGTATGGCGGTGATGTTGGCCGCATCCCACTTGTCCACCATCATCAGGCCGAGCACTGCGACCACGCTGATCTTGGTCAGCACCATAAAGGTGGAGATCTTGAACAGCAGGTTCTCGCCGCGCGACGCCAGCGCCACCAGACCGCAGATCAGCACCAGACCGTAGAGGGGATTTTCGGAGAGCAGGCCGTCAGTGATGCCGAAGCTCTGCAGGAAGGAGGCGCTGTCATTGGTGATGGCGGTGGAGTAGACAAACACCCAGATCACCAGCATCACGAAGTAGAGGGCGCCGAGCAGTACACCCCAGTTCTTGCCGAGGTAACCGGTGATGACGCTGGGGTAATCCTTGCATTCCGGCGAGGTGGCCAGGGTGTTGATAAAGAGGCGCTGGAACATGTACATGGCCGGGTAGCCGATCACCGCAGAGAGCAGAAAAACCCACAACCCCATCAGACCCACCTGTACCGGCAGGAAGACGATACCTGCGCCGATAGCCATGCCGATGCTCATGATGATCCAGCCCCAGTCGGTGCTGTCGAAGCGAACCGCTTCTTTCCATTCCAGCGTGCCCATCGCGGGGCTGGCGAGTGTAGTGCTATGCGCGTCCATTAAAACCTTCTTTTTTGTAGGGGAGGGGAGAGCGGACGCAAATATAGTTGAGTGAATGCGCTGTAAACAATGCCCCAGACGGTACTTTTGTTTAAATCAGGATGGCGATCACGGTTTATATTGAGGCCATAACATGCCTATTTACGCCATTTTTGTATCTTTCTGTTGAATGGATAAAATAAAAAGCAAATAATGTTGAACGAAATGACATTAATAATTGCAAAAAAAATTGCACAAATAGGAGTGGCTATATGAAACGCATCATCACAGCAGCAGCGGCACCTGACGCTATCGGTCCCTACAGCCATGGCACTGCCTATGGCGACCTCATCTTCACCTCCGGTCAACTGCCGGTCTGCAAGCAGCAAGGTGGTGTGGTGGAAGGGGGCATTGCCGCCCAGACTCGCCAGTCACTGGAAAACCTGAAATCCGTGCTGGAAGCCGCTGGTGGTTCACTGGATACCGTGCTGAAAACAACCTGCTACCTCGCCGAGATCAGCGATTTTGCCGCGTTCAACGAGGTGTATAAAGACTATTTCCAGAAAGATTGTCCGGCGCGCAGCTGCTTCGCAGTGAAGGATCTGCCGATGGGCGTCAAGGTTGAAGTTGAAGCGATCGCCCATATCGCTCGTTAATGCTGATAAAAAGGTTCCAGTAATGAAACAAGCGTGGCAGCAGTATCTGCAGATTATTCAACAGGTTGTCAAACCAGCGCTGGGTTGTACCGAGCCAATTGCCGCCGCGTATGCCGCGGCTGTCGCCACCCGGCAGTTGGGGTGTGAGCCCCGCAGCCTCAAGGTCGCGGTGTCGGATAATCTCTACAAGAACTCGATGGGTGTCTATGTCCCGGGCACCGGCAAGATTGGTCTGGCTATTGCCGCCGCAGCCGGCGCCATCGGTGGCAATGCCGATGCCGGACTGGAGGTGCTGGCCGCCATTGGGCCCGAGCAGGTGATCAGGGCACAGGCGCTGATCGATGCCGGGAACGTGCAGGTGAGCCGCACCGCCGCACCCGAGTTCATCTACTGCCGCGTAACCGTGTTTGGCGCTGATGAGAACGGCGAGGAGCACAGCGCCGAAGTGACCCTGTGCGGTGGTCATACCCGCATCGTCGAGCAGCGCCGCGATGGTGAGGTCACCTTCACTGCAGATCCGAGCCAGAGTGGTGCCACTGGCGCCATCTGTGATGGAGTCGATATCAGCATTGCCGCCATTTACGAGTTTGCCACTCAGGTGGAGTTCGAGCAGATCAGGTTCATCCTCAAAGCCTCCGAGCTTAACGGCAAGCTCTCCGCCGAGGGGATGAACAACCCCTATGGCCTTGAGATCGGCCGCACCATGCAGCAGAACATCAATGCCGGTCTCATCGGCGAAGATGTGATGAACCGCATTGTGATGATGACGGCCGCCGCCTCCGATGCCCGCATGGGGGGGGCTACCCTGCCCGCCATGAGCAACTTCGGCAGCGGCAACCAGGGCATTGCGGCCACCATTCCGGTGGTGGTGATCGCCGAGTGTTACGGTGCCAGCGAAGAGCAGCTGGCTCGCGCGCTCATCATGAGCCATCTGGGCGCCATCTATATCAAGTCCCACTATCCGCCGTTGTCGGCCTTCTGTGGCAATACCGTGACCAGCGCGGCCGCCTCCATGGCCATGGTCTATCTGGCGGGCGGCAGCTTCGAGCAATCCTGCTTCGCCATCCAGAACGTACTGAGCGACAGTGCAGGCATGGTGTGTGACGGGGCGAAAGCTTCCTGCGCCATGAAGGTGAGTACCTCCTCCGGCGCAGCGGTGCGCGGCTTCCTGATGGCCCTCAACAGCCACTCGGTGTCGGGTCAGGGGATCGTCTCCGACAACGTGGATCAGACCATCCGCAACGTCGGCCAGATGGTGAAGGACGGCATGTCTGCCACAGACAGCACCATTATTGATATCATGTCCGCCTGATATCCCTGTCGGCTGCTGCACGGCCCCTATAACCGCTCATACAAGCCATGTGCCGCAGCCCTTGCAAGAAGGTCCCAATGTGAAGCTGCAAGAGTTGAGTCCGAGCGATTTCCAGATCCTCAAGTCGATGGAGAACATAGTGGACGGCATTGCCGCCATGTATGGCCAGCACACCGAAGTGCTGCTCCACAGCCTGGATGTGCGCAATCCCTCGATCATCAAGATTGCCAACGGCCATATCACCGGCCGCAGTGTCGGCGCCCCCATCACCAACCTGGCGATGATGAAGCTCAAGAGCGGGCAGGATATCTCCAGCCCCTACATGACCAAGTGCGCCACCGGCAAGACGCTGCGCTCCATCACCACCGTCATTCGCAACGGGGAGCACAGGGCCATCGGGCTGCTCTGCATCAACAGCGACATGGATGCCCCATTGCAATCCGTGCTGCGGACCATGATGCCGGAGTGCATGAATCTCCACGAGAGTCATGCCACCCCGGAGGTATTCGCTCGCAACATCGACGAAGCCCTTAACAGCACCATCGATACCGTCAGTGCCGAGGTGCGCGGTAACGAGGCGGTGCCCCCGTCCCAGAAGACCCGGGTCATCGTCAACCAACTGCATGACATGGGGATCTTCGAACTGAAAGACAGTGCTCAGATCGCCGCGCGCCAGCTCGGTATCTCGGTTCACTCTATCTACCGTTATCTGCGGGAGATCAAGAAGGGCTGAGTCGGTTCAACTCGGCCGCTCTGGTAGCAAACGGGTCAACGTTGGCCCGTTTTTTACGCCCTTTTGTTCCACCCTGTTTGCGTCATCCCCCTTGTCCATCTGCTATCATCGTCCCCCTTCATTTTTCTATCTATCTGAACGTGCTGGAGAAACCATGTCTCGACTCATCTATCTGCTGCGCCACGGCCAGACCGAATTCAATGCCGAGCTGCGTTTGCAGGGACGTTGCAACTCCGATTTGACCGACAAGGGTGAGGCACAAGCCATCGCCATGGGACGACGGCTTGCCGACGAGTTGGCGGATCCCGCCTGCTGGACCGTCTATGCCAGCCCGCTCGGCCGTGCCCGTCAGACCGCGCTGCTTGTGTGCGAGCAGTTGGGGCTGGCGGCAGATCGCATCGTCTGGGACGATCGGTTAATGGAGCTGGGTATGGGGGAGTGGGAGAGCTGCCAGATCCCGGCGCTACGGCTTGCTCACCCTGAACTTGATACCGGCAAGGGGGATTGGTATCTGCAGGCACCGGGAGCGGAGAGTTTCGAGAGCATACAGCGCCGCGCCCACCAGTGGTTGCTGGATCCAACGATCGCCGAGCGGGCCATCGTTATCTCCCACGGCTTGCTTGGCGCCATGCTGCGCGGAGTCTATGCCGATCTCGACTATGAGGCGACCTGGTCACAGGAGTTGCCGCAAGATGCTTTCTACCAGCTACAGGATGGCCATATTGTCCGGATTGCCTGCTGACTGAAGCCGGTGGCGGTGATCTTGCGGGGAATGGGGCGGAATGGGGTCAGGGGATAAGGATCCACTCTCGTCTGACCCCCTCGTATACCGAGGTCAGGCCATATTGTTGCCAGATGTCGGCCATAGCGTCATCGAAGACCCCCAGCGTGAGCGATGCGCGCAGGCGTTTCAGGGTGCCTGCAGGGAGTTGCGGGTTGCATGCCAGCCATCGTTCTACCCGGGCCAGCACCATCACTCGCTGGACCGGTTTGCCTCGGGTTGGGGTGGTTACCAGCTCGGGGAGCACATCACTGATCAGCAGGTCGAAGCGACCCGCTTGCAGCATGGCGATGCCCTGGCTGGCTTTGGGCAGCAGTTCGTAGTGAATGGCGGCGTTATCGAGCAGCTCCCTCAATTCGGCTACGTCGATAGCGCCAATGCGATAGTTGCGCAGCGCCTCGATATTGCTCAGCGGCGTGACGGTGCCCTGCCTTGCATAAACCGCCAGAGTAATCGGGGCAATGCGTGCCACATAACGCAGGGTTTCAGCATTTTCGGCTGAGAAGTGTACGCCCAGCCCGCAGCTGTTTGGTTCTGTGGCCACGATTTTGAGCAGGCGTCGCATCGGCTTGGCCTGAACATGAACCGCTATCTCTTGCTGCTTGGCCAGGCGGGCAAAGACATCGACATAAGGGCCACTCACCCCCTCGCCGTTGACCTGAATGAAGGGGGGGTAGGCGTCAGCATAGATGTTCACCACGGGCTCGGCCGATGCCAGTTGGCACCACAATGTCAGTAATATCCACCACCCTCTCATCGCCTCTCCTAAGGGTGTGTAACCAGCTCAACAGGGGTCTGCACGATACCGGGCAGGTCGGCTTGGGTCGTTTTCTGCGCCAGTGCTTTCAAGGCGAGATCGATCGCATATTGTGCCTGTTTGCCCGGATACTGGTCAGCCGTTGCCAGTATCTGTCCATCCTTGATGTAGGGGTGGATCCCCGGAATATTGTCGTAGCCGCCGATCAGCACCTTGCCCTTTAGCCCGAGCTCGGCGATGGCCTGGGCTGCGCCGATGGCCATATTGTCGTTGCCACAGAGCAGCGCCTTGACCTCAGGGGTCGCTTTGAGCAAATCGAGGGTTGCGCTCTTGCCTTGCGCAATGTCCCAGTAGCCGCTGCGCACTCCGGCGACGGACATGTCCGCGGCGCGCAGGGCAGCCCTGAATCCGTCGCTGCGAGCCCGGCTGTTGATGGCACCGGGAGGGCCTTCGATCAGTCCGACTTTACTGCCCGCCGGAAGCGCCTTGGCGACATATTCGCCGACGCTGCGCGCACCGGCAAAGTTGCTGGGGCCGACGAAGGGAATGTTGACCCCTTCCAGCACCAGTGCTCGGTCATCGAGTTTGTTGTCCATGTTGATGACCAGTATGCCTGCGCGGATAGCCTCCATCAGCACGGGGAGCATGGCGACCGAATCAGTCGGCACTACGATCAGCGCATCCACTTTCTGGGTAATCATTTTGCGGATGAGCGCCTCCTGACCGCTGACATCCACCTCCTGTTGAATGCCTTCAAGCTGTAGTGCCAGAGCCTCAGGATGGGCTTGGGCATAAGCCTCTGCCCCTTTCGCCATCTCGATAAAAAACTCATTACGGACAGACTTCAGTACCACGCCGATGGTCGGTTTGGCTGATACCTCACTGGCCGCAAACAGTGCCACGGCCGCCCACAACAAGCATCTCTGCCATCTCTGCCAACATCTAGTCATGTTACCTCCGTACTGCCGGGCTTATTATCCAGCGTCCCGATGTTGTCCAAGTATACGCCAGCCATGACCGGGGAATAGCGTTGTGGCGAGAGCCTTGCTTGAGAGGCACAACAAGAGAGGATTGTGCGGGGATCAAGCCGACATGTGCCTATGAACAGCGAGCTCTGATCCGGTGTCAGATTGGATGATGCCGTTCTCTTCTCATTGCGTGCGCCAGTGAATTTTTACCGCAGTTCAACACATCAGAGCACCTTATCGCGGCAAGATGAGGTATCTTATGCCCCGATTTCATCCATTAAACGGATCCGAGACCCCATATGATTATCAAACCCAAGGTTCGCGGTTTTATCTGCACCACCACTCATCCGGTTGGTTGTGAAGCCAATGTTCGTCGCCAGATCGCTTATACCAAGGCCAAGGGCACCATCGAGAATGGCCCCAAGAAGGTGCTGGTGATCGGCGCTTCCACCGGTTATGGTCTGGCCTCCCGCATTGCGGCTGCCTTCGGTAGCGGCGCCGCCACCCTCGGTGTCTTCTTTGAAAAAGCGGGAACCGAGACCAAGACCGGCACCGCTGGCTGGTACAACTCCGCCGCCTTCGACAAGGCTGCCAAAGAGGCTGGCCTCTACGCCAAGAGCGTCAACGGCGATGCCTTCTCCAACGAGTGCCGCGCCAAGGTGATCGAGCTCATCAAGCAGGATCTGGGTCAGATTGATCTGGTTGTTTACTCCCTGGCCTCTCCGGTGCGCAAGATGCCGGAAACCGGCGAAGTAGTGCGCTCTGCCCTCAAACCGATCGGCGAGGTCTACACCACCACCGCCATCGATACCAACAAGGATCAGATCATCACCGCCACCGTCGAGCCGGCGAACGAGGAAGAGATCCAGAACACCATCACTGTGATGGGCGGTCAGGATTGGGAGCTGTGGATGGCAGCCCTGCGTGATGCAGGCGTGCTGGCTGACGGCGCCAAGTCCGTGGCTTACTCCTATATCGGCACCGATCTGACCTGGCCAATCTACTGGCACGGTACTCTGGGCCGCGCCAAGGAAGATCTGGACCGCGCCGCCACCGCCATCCGTGGCGATCTGGCTGCCAAGGGCGGCACCGCCCATGTGGCCGTGCTGAAATCCGTGGTGACCCAGGCCTCTTCCGCTATTCCGGTGATGCCGCTCTATATCTCCATGGCCTTCAAGATCATGAAGGAGAAGGGCATTCACGAGGGGTGCATGGAGCAGGTGGATCGCATGATGCGCACCCGTCTCTACGCTTCCGATATGGCGCTGGACGAGCAGGCCCGTATCCGCATGGATGACTGGGAACTGCGTGAAGATGTGCAGCAGACTTGCCGCGATCTGTGGCCTTCCATCACCAGCGAGAACCTCTCTGATCTGACCGACTACACCGGCTACAAGCAGGAGTTCCTGCGCCTGTTCGGTTTCGGTCTGGACGAGGTCGATTACGATGCGGATGTGAATCCGGACGTGAAATTCGACGTGGTCGAGCTCTGAGTCTTACTCAAGTGAAAACAGGGCCCTGCGGGGCCCTGTTTTTTTGGCAAAAATAGCGCTAAGTTACGGAATTTTATTATCAGCGCTCACCTTTTTCCCATATCAAACCCGCTAGTCTTGCGCTGATCGGATCACATGACGGCATTGCCGAGGAACGGAAGCTATGACCACTCCAAACGAGGCGCCCAAGAAGCGCCAACTCCCCACTGTTTATACCCTGCTTTTTATCATCATCGCCCTGATGGCGGCCCTTACTTGGGTGCTGCCAGCGGGCAAATACAACTATGTAACGGCCAAGACCCAGCAGCCGGTGGCGGCAGCGGCCGTGGCCGACTATAGCGGCGATGAGCGGCTGTTGCCGGTGCCTGGCAGCTACACCGAGTTACCTGCCCACCCGCAAGGGGTGTTCGAGGTGCTCAAGGCCCCCATTCAGGGCTTTCACAAGGCGGCCGACGTGGCGCTGTTCGTGCTAATTATCGGTGGTTTTCTCGCGGTGACCATGCAGAGCGGGGCACTGGATGCCGGGGTAGGGGCCATCGTGCGCGGCTTTGCCGGGCGCGAGCGGCTGCTGATCCCGGTGCTGATCGCCCTCTTTGCCCTCGGCGGCTCCACTTTTGGAATGGCAGAGGAGACGGTGGCCTTCTGGGCACTGATCGTGCCGGTGATGATGGCGGCTGGCTTCGATCGCATGGTTGCGGCGGGCATTATCCTGCTCGGCTCCGGGGTCGGGGTGCTCGCCTCCACCGTCAACCCGTTTGCCACCGGCATCGCCTCCGGTTTTGCCGGTATCCCAATCGGTGAGGGGATTGGCCTGCGGGTCATCCAGTGGCTACTGCTGGTGATCTTCGCCTCCTGGTTCGTGATGCGCTATGCCAAGCAGGTGCAGCAGGACAAATCCCGCTCCGTGCTGGCCGACATCGTCTATGACGACGAGTTCTCCCAGATGAAGAGCGGCAACCTCGCCTTCAGCGGCAAGCAGAAGCTCACCATGCTGGTCTTCTTCGGCACCTTCCTGCTGATGATCTACGCGGTGGTGCCCTGGTCGGATTTGGGTATCGATGCGCTGCCCACCTTTGGCTGGTGGTTTGACGAGCTCTCCACCCTGTTCTTCAGCGCCTCCATCCTGATCGCGCTGATCAACCGGATGCCGGAGTCCAACTACGTGGCGACCTTCCTCAACGGGGCGCGGGATCTCATCGGGGTGGCGCTGGTGGTGGCGGTGGCGCGCGGCATCTATGTGGTGATGGAGCAGGGCGTCATCATCGACACCATTTTGCACTGGGCCGAAGGGCTGGTGACCGGGCTCTCCTCGTCGGTCTTCATCCTGATGGCCTATCTGGTGCACATCATCCTGAGCTTCTTTATCCCCTCCACCTCGGGGCTGGCGACTGTCTCCATGCCGCTGATGGGGCCGCTGGCGGACTTCTCCGGCATCTCCCGGGATCTGGTGATCACTGCCTATCAGTCCGCCTCCGGCTGGATCAACCTGTTTGCCCCCACCGCCGCCCATCTGGTGGCGGGTCTGGCGCTCGCCAAGATCCCATACGATCGCTTCGTGCGCTGGGTGCTGCCCTTTATCATCGGCGTGGCCTTTATCACCATGGCGGTGCTGGTGGCTGGCGCCCTGCTGCACGGCTGATGGAGCGGATAGAAAACGACAGATAACAAAAAGGCTCCTGCGGGAGCCTTTTTCATGAGCCTTGCTTACTGCTTGTAGCCCTTGAGGAAGCGGGCGAGGCGGCCGATGGCCTCTTCCAGCTCCTCTTCGCGGGGCAGGAATACCAGCCGGAAGTGATCCGGCGCCGGCCAGTTGAAGCCAGTGCCCTGCACCAGCAGGAGCTTCTCCTGTTGCAGCAGGTCGAACACCATCTTCTGGTCGTCGCGGATGTCATACACCTTGGGGTCGAGACGCGGGAACATGTAGAGCGCCCCCTTGGGTTTGACGCAGGAGACACCCGGAATGTCGTTGAGCAACTCCCACGCCTTATCCCGCTGCTTGCGCAGGCGACCACCCGGCAGGATCAGCTCGTTGATGCTCTGGTAGCCGCCGAGCGCAGTCTGGATGGCGTGCTGCATTGGCACGTTGGCACACAGTCGCATGGAGGCCAGCATCTCCAGCCCCTCGATGTACCCTTTGGCACGGCCCTTGGGGCCGGTGATGACCATCCAGCCCTGGCGGAATCCGCAAGCACGGTAAGCCTTGGAGAGGCCGTTGAAGGTCACCACCATCACGTCGTCGCACAGGGTGCAGACGCTGGTGTGGGAGATGTCGTCGTAGAGGATCTTGTCGTAGATCTCGTCGGCGAAAATGATGAGGTTGTGCTGGCGGGCGATCTCGATCACCTCCAGCAAGAACTCGCTGCCGTAGACGGCACCGGTCGGGTTGTTGGGGTTGATCAGCACCAGACCGCGGGTGCGCGGGGTGATGCGGGCGCGGATGTCGTCGAGATCCGGATACCAGTCAGCCCCTTCGTCGCAACGGTAGTGCACCGCATGGCCGCCGGAGAGGGTGACGGCGGCGGTCCAGAGCGGGTAGTCGGGGGAGGGGACCAGCATCTCGTCGCCGTTGTTGAGCAGCGCCTGCATCGCCATCACGATCAGCTCGCTGGCGCCATTGCCGATGTAGATGTCGTCGATATCGACCTTGCGCATCCCTTTCTGCTGGTAGTACTGCATCACCGCTTTACGGGCAGAAAACAACCCCTTGGAGTCGCAGTAGCCCTGGCTCAGCGGCATATTGAGGATCACATCCTTGATGATCTCTTCCGGCGCATCGAAACCGAACGGGGCCGGGTTGCCGATGTTGAGCTTCAGAATGCGGTGGCCTTCGTCTTCGAGACGACGGGCTTCTTTATGCACCGGGCCGCGGATGTCATAGCAGACATCGTCAAGCTTGTGCGACTTGTCGATAGTGAACATGGTGAGTGTGATTCCTTCCCCATGGGGACGCGTTGGCGAAAAAGGCGATTTTTAGTATCAAATTTCTTTTCCCCTATTCTTCACAGAATTGAATGCTAGAACAATCCTCTTTTTAGAAGAATTCCCTGATTTTTAGCCCTAAAACAGGGTTGCCAGAACGTTAAATTCAGCATGATCGTTTGTGCTAACCGAGGTTCACCAGTGAAACATGGGGAACGAATTAACAAAGCTGCCTGACTGTGTTGCAATATCCGGATCCTATGGCACGATTGGCTTGTGTAAAAAATCGTCTTCCTCCCCCTTTTCGATGAGTTGAATGGCAGCGACGGTGTCATCGTTATGTGGTTCGCTCATCGGCGTTTACTTCTGCGAGGTTTTTCCATGCATGCACCCGTTCCCGGCCGCTATCGCCATTTCAAGGGGGGTTACTATCAAGTGCTTGCCCTAGCCCTGCACACCGAAACCCAGGAGCAGCTGGTGATCTATCAATCCGAGCAGGATGGTCAGGTCTACGCCCGTCCTGTCGCCATGTTCATGGAGTGGATCGAGCATCAAGGGCAGGTTGTCAGCCGCTTTGCACCGGCAGGGAACTGAGCACGCCTCCGTTTTTATCGTTCAACGGATGAGCAGTCGAGCTAAACGGTGTCACAAGTTGTCGCATGACGCCCTTGGGCATGAGGCGTGCAGCCAGCAGCCTTAATGATAAATCTCTTATCTAATCAATAAATTGTGACAGATGTCACACTCGGTGAACCTTGTCGGCAGGGTTCGCAATCTGGACGCACACTCCCATAATGCTGCGCTTGTTCAAACATGGGCCCTTCTTGGGTCTTGTTCGGTGTTATCTCAAATGGGAGAAATAATGTGAAACCTGTTGCTGCTGAGTTTATGGGCACTTTCTGGCTGGTACTGGGCGGGTGCGGCAGTGCCGTGTTGGCTGCAGCCTTCCCTCACGTCGGGATTGGTCTGCTGGGGGTCTCGCTGGCCTTCGGTCTGACCGTGCTGACCATGGCGTTTGCCATCGGCCATATCTCCGGTTGCCACCTCAATCCGGCCGTCACTGTGGGTCTGTGGGCGGGTGGTCGTTTTCCGGCATCCGGTGTACTGCCTTATATCGTGGCGCAAGTGCTGGGTGGCATTGCCGCCGCCGCGGTGCTTTACGTGATTGCCAGCGGTCAGGCCGGGTTTGATCTCTCTGCCGGTTTTGCCTCCAACGGCTATGGCGAGCACTCTCCGGGTGGTTACAGCCTGACTGCTGCACTGGTGTGTGAAATGGTGATGACCGGCTTCTTCCTGTTCGTCATCATGGGGGCCACCGATAGCCGTGCGCCTGCCGGTTTCGCGCCGATCGCCATCGGCCTGTGCCTGACCCTGATCCACCTCGTCAGCATTCCGGTGACCAATACCTCGGTCAACCCGGCTCGCAGTACCGGCGTCGCGCTGTTTGTCGGTGACTGGGCTATCAGCCAGCTGTGGCTGTTCTGGGTCGCCCCGATTGTCGGTGCCATTCTGGGTGCGCTGGCTTATCGCCTGGTGGCGACTGAGCAGAAGTAATTATTTGCGAAACAACGTGTGGTATCGACACGCCTGCGGGCGTGTTTTTTGTGTCTGAAGGGAATGTTGCCGGAAGGAAAGAATCAAATCGCCGAGCGCTAGAGTCCTTTGGCTTGCAACATCTCTTTGTAGCGCTGTCGCAGCAGCTGGACGCGCTCCACATAGGCGCGAGTTTCCGCATAGGGCGGGATACCGCCATGTTTTTGTACGGCGCCAGCCCCGGCGTTGTAGGCCGCAGTCGCCAGTGCCACGTTGCCGTCATACTGCTTGAGCAGTCCCGCCAGATATTTCACCCCGCCGAAGATATTCTGCTCAGCCAACAGGGCATTGCCGACTCCCAGCTCCCGCGCCGTGGCGGGCATCAGCTGGGTCAAGCCCATCGCCCCTTTGCGAGAGATGGCCAACGGGTTGAAGGCTGATTCCGCATGGATCAGTGCTCTGATGAGGGCTGGCTCCACGTGGTAGGTTTTGGCTGCGGCCTTGATGGTGCTGGCATAGTCATAGAGAAACAGCCCGGTGGTCTGCCAGTTGACGCTGGATTTGGGATCGCAGGCGAAGCAGTCGTTGAACAGCAACAGCTCGTAATTGCCCTGTTCGGGCGCCATGTCGGAGTAACGGACTACGCCGTTCTTCTGCACCGACTTATAGACCTGGATCTGTTTCTGGCCGGTGGCGGTGGTTGCCGCTGTTTGAGTTGTCGCAGCCTGATTGGCTGGCTCGGTATCATTGACCGGGAGCAAGGGGGAGGGGGCCGCGGTCAGGAAGATCACCTCCGCAGGTGGGGGCGTCTGGCTCCATCCGCTCAGGGGGATCAATAACATTTGGCCTGCCAGCATCCATGCTTTCAACCGCAAACTCCTCTTTGTGATAGCCATGTTGAGTAAAGCATCATGACGAGTTCAGAACAAGCGGACAAAGGGGGAGATGTGAGGTGACAGAGTGACCGGGATCACAGCCATAGAGGTCATATGCGAGCGGGGATGAGGGCAGGATGACGGCGGTTTTTCCGGGTGGGAAAGGTCCGGCTCGGGTTTCTCTGAGCCTCTGCTCATGCCCGCTTTTTTGTTAAAAGAAGGCATGCTATCGTGCTTTCGTCAGCTGGTCGGATTTGCCAGCCACATTTGACATTAATAATTGATTGAAAAGGATTTTTGTGTGACAAGCAAGCGGGCGATGGAACTCACATTTGAAGAGTACTGCGACGCCGACCTCTCCCTTATCAGGGACTATTACGAAACGACATTTTCCCACTATGTGCCGGATCTGGCCGAGCGGATCTTTGTCGTGCGTGACGCTCACTGGTTGGTGGGGGCGGTGCGGTTGCGGGACGAAGAGGAGTTTTACCACCTGTGTGGCTTTCGCCTGTTGCCCCACTACCAGTCGCTGGGATTGGGGTCACGCCTGTTGCAGCACGCTTGCCACGGATTGGCTGACAAGCCAGTGGTCTGTCAGGCGCTCCCCTTCGAGAAGCCCTTTTATCTCAATGCCGGTTTTGCCGATATGCCCCTCAACAAATTGAGTGGCTCCCTCTTTTCGCTATACGATCAGCAGCAGCAACAGGGTTATCAGGTGGATCTGCTGGTGCGGCAGACCACCCAGCCCCTCCTGAATCAAGTGGTTTAGCGGGGTTTGGTCAGCAGGTGGATCTTGCCCGGTGACAGCTCCAGCCCCAGCAGATTTTCCTTCAGCCAGGCCTGCTGCGGATCCTTGTCATTGAGTTTGTAGACCGGCTTGGTCTCTAGGCGTTTCTCCATGCTCTGCAGCAGCATGCCGAGCATAAGCCCGAACTTCTTCTCGGCCGCCTCCGGCTCCAGCTTGTACTCCACCAGCTTCATGTTATCGAGAAACAGCGCGCTCTGAGCCTTGTCATAGCGAGGCCTCGCCTCATAGGTCATCTGCAAGCGGGCGTCATATTGGGTATTGTCGGGCAGGGCGATCTTCAGTTTGCCCTTGCCATAGACCCGGGCGGTATCGGGGCGCTGGCGACCAATCTGCACATCGCTCTGCTCCAATTGCACATGGGCCTTGATGATGCCGGGCAGTTCCAGCTGTTTATCAACTTGTACCTGGTATTGCAGGTACTGGTTTATCTGTTGCTCATTGATGTCATATGAGCCTTGGCCTAGCATGGCCAGGCTGAGCAGCATAGATTGCAGGATCATGCATGCGACCTGATAGAATGGATTTGCCTTACAGCATACCATTCCTGCCGAGTGGGATCTGCCCACCGCCCAGTTTACCGATTAGAAGGAGTTCCCGTTGCTCAACGGTCTGGAATACGATCTCCACCTGCTGTTTTCCCGTTTTCTGGGCTGGCTACTGCTGCTGTTTCATACCGTGATTGTCACCGGAGTATCGTTTCGGGTGGTGATGAAACGCCGCCCCATCGGGGTGTCGCTGGCCTGGCTGGCGTTGATCTATGCCATTCCCTTTGCCGGGGTGGGCTTCTATGTACTGTTTGGTGAAATCAAGCTGGGGCGCCGCCGCGCCGAGCGGGCCCAGGCGATGTATCGCCCTTATGCCATCTGGATCCGCCAGTTGGCACGGCTGTTTCCCCAGCACTGCTGCGAGGTGGGTGCCAAGGCGCAACCTTTGCACGACCTGATCCAGGGACGGCTGGCCATGCCGATGCTCTCCGGCAACCGCATGACCTTGCTCACCAGACCTGATTTGATCTTGCGTGAGATTGCCCAGGATATTCGTCGCTCCACCCTCTCCTGTTATCTGGAGTTCTACATCTGGCACCCGGGCGGCGATGCTGACGAGGTGTGCGAGGCGCTGATTGAAGTGGCGGAGCGCGGCGTAGATTGTCGCTTGCTGCTCGATTCGGTGGGCAGCAAACAGTTCTTCCGCTCCCCCTGGCCCAAAAAGTTGCGCAAGGCGGGAGTCAAGCTGGTGGAGGTGCTGCCGGTCGGCGCCTGGCGGATTCTGTTCCAGCGTCAGGATCTGCGGATGCATCGCAAGCTGGTGGTGATCGATGACCGGGTGGGGTACACCGGCTCCATGAATATGGTGGATCCCCGCTTCTTCAAACAGGATGCCGGGGTCGGCCAGTGGGTCGACATCATGATCCGTGTGCAGGGGCCCATGGTGCCGCTGATGTGGTCGATCTTCGTTTGGGATTGGGAGATGGAGACCGGCGAGCGGCTGCTCGACAGTCTGCAGCATGAGCCGGAAGCCTGGCCCCAGACCAACTACCGCGCCCAGCTCATTCCATCCGGCCCCTTCGTCGGCGGCGACTGCATCCAGCAGAGCCTGCTGCTGGCCATCTATCAGGCACGCAGCCATCTGGTGCTGACGACCCCTTACTTTGTGCCCGACGATCCGCTGGCAGCGGCGCTCAGTTCGGCGGCGGCGCGTGGGGTGCAGGTGCAACTGGTGTTGCCGGCACGCAACGACTCCATCATGGCCAATTACGCCTGCAACGCCTTTATGGAGGAGCTGCTGGCGGCCGGGGTGGAGATCTACCGCTACGATGCGGGGTTGCTCCATACCAAGAGCGTGCTGGTGGACGACGATTTTGCCCTGGTGGGAACGGTCAATCTGGACAGGCGCAGTCTCTGGCTAAATTTCGAAGTGACCCTGCTGGTAGACAACCCGTCGTTCGTGGCCCAGATGACCCGGCTGGTTCAGGGCTACATGGCGGAAGCCACCCCGATGACCCTGGCTAAATGGCAAGCACGCCCCTGGTACAAGAAGGCGATGGAGAACATCTTCTATCTCTTCAGCCCCTTGCTGTGAGGTCAGCGAACGATAGAAGAATTTCGGGTAGCCTCCTGATTGCACTTGCCTCGTCCTGAGTACGCCCCTAGAGTGCAGTGACAACTCCAGGGAGATGCATGGAAATATGAAAAAGATAGTGGCCCTCGCCGTGGGTGCGGCACTGGTAGGTGGTGGCTTGGCTGCGTGCTGGTACACGGGCAACAGTTTTGATCGCATCATGGCGGAGCAGATCGCCAAGGTGAAGAACGAGAGTGGTCTGGAGCTGCAGTGGCTGCCCGGCAATAGCAATCTCTTCACCCGCGACGGAGTATTGAAACTGGTGGTCACCCCCCAGGAGATGGCTGCCCTCGACAGCGATCTGGAAGGGAACCAACCGCTGGATCTGCAGTTCGTGGTGACAAGCCGGATTTTGCCGCTCTATATCAAGAGCCACCTCCTGCTCGATACCAAGCAGGGGTCGCTGGCGCCGGTGTTCAAAGCACTGGGTATGGAGCAGTGGCAATTTGGCCTGGAGTCGGTGAGCAGCCTCTGGACCCAGGCAAACAGTAGCCGCTTCTGGGCCAACGAATTCAAGGTCAAACAGGGGCTGGACGAGTTCAATTTCCTGCCGCTTTCCGGCGAGTTCCACGGCAATCTGGAAGGCAATGGCCACATCACCATGACCTGGCAGGGGATGACGGTCCACGAAGAGCAGAACAAGATGGATCTGGTGCTGGCTGACATGAAAGGGAGCGCCGATATTGCCGAGATAAGCGGTGTCATCCTCTCGCCGCAAAGCCAGATGACCCTCTCTGCCCTGACCATGCAACTGCCTGACAGCATCAAGGTATCGCTGCAGGATATGTCCACTGAGACCCTGCTCAAGGGGGACAATGCCCAGACGCTCTCCAGCAGCTATCTGATGAAGATTGCCAAGCTTAATCTGGAGAATGAGACCGATACCCTGGCGGTGACCGACAGTAAACTGGCGCTCAACCTCAACGGACTGGATCTGGAAGGGTATCAGGGACTGCAGGCCGCTGGCGGCAAGGGCGTTGAGGATGCTGCCATCCAGCAGGCGCTGGACAAGATGCTCAAACGCGGTGCGACCCTGGAGCTGGCCGACCTGAGCGCCAAGCTAAACGGGGAAGCGGTGGCCATGAAGGGGGATGTGAAACTGGCATCGACCTCGCTGGAGCAGCTGTTCAATAGTGAGGAGGGGATGCAGGCACTGAGTGGCCAGCTGCATGCCAACCTCAGCGACAAGCTGGGCAAGGCGGTGCCGCAATTGGCCCCCATGCTCGATCAGTTGACCCTGATGGGTTATCTGAAGGCCGATCAGCAAAAACTGATTTCCGAGCTGAAGCTGGAGAAGGGCGCGATGACGGTGAACGACCTGCCGCTCTGATGCACTGCGCAGAAACAACAACGGCTCCCGCGGGAGCCGTTGTTGTTTCTGGCGCTCTCTTGCTGCGCGCGATGGCGCTTACTTGAAGACCACCGTCTTGTTGCCGTAGACGAACACCCGCTCGTTCAGCACCAGCTCCAGCGCACGGCTCAGCACCGATTTCTCCACATCCCGGCCCGCTTTGGCCATGTCATCGGCACTGAAGGCGTGACCGACGTGGATCACGTCCTGTTCGACGATGGGGCCCTCATCCAGATCGTCGGTCACGAAGTGGGCGGTGGCGCCGATCAGCTTGACCCCGCGATCGAACGCCTGCCGGTAGGGACGGGCGCCGATGAAGGCGGGCAGGAAGGAGTGGTGGATGTTGAGGATCTTGCGCGGGTAGGCTTCGACGAAGCTGGGGGTCAGCACCCGCATGTACTTGGCCAGGATCACATAGTCAGGCTCATAGCTGTCGATGATGGCGCGTACCTGCTCTTCATGCTCGGTACGGCTCAGCTCGTCGTGGCTGACGGTGTGGAATGGAATATTGAACTTGCCGGTGAGCTCGGCCAAGGTGTCGTAGTTGCCGATCACCGCGACGATATCCATATCCAGCGCGCCCGCGTAGTTCTTCATCAGAATATCGCCGAGGCAGTGGGTCTCCTTGGTCACCAGGATGACGATGCGCTTTTTACCCGCCTTGACAAGCCGACGATGGGCGCCAGCGGGCAGGGCATCATCCAGATCCGCCAGCAGGGTCTCGTCGTTAAAACGCCCCTCCAGCTCGGTGCGCATAAAGAAGCGGCCATTCTCGTGATCCACAAACTCATCGTTCTTGATGATGTTGAGCTGGTGCTTGTAGCAGATGTTGGTGATCTTGGCGATGAGCCCTTTGGCATCCGGGCAGTCCGTGAGCAGTATTTTCTTTTCCATCTCTGTCATTTTCCGTTTGTGGTGTTGGCGCTGCTGTCTGCGCAGGCAACGCGTTTTTCAGGCTCTTTTTTTGGCACTGTTTTTTGTTTCGGGAACTATGCCATAAACCGATCCGCGCCATAAAGAAATTCGCCAGTCATGGCACCTCGTGTTGGCCAGCAGGCTGAAGAGCGCGATCTTGGGCGCAATCTTGAAACGCTTTTCAGCCAATGGGGGATTTTGGCTGGTATCTGCAACCGTTTTTCTTTAGGCTGTCTGCGCTTATTCTCAGGGCGGGGTGCAATTCCCCACCGGCGGTATCCCGATTGACTCGGGGAGCCCGCGAGCGCCCGACTTGGCTGATTGCCGGGGCGGGGTCAGCAGATCCGGTGAGATGCCGGAGCCGACGGTCATAGTCCGGATGAAAGAGGATAAGACAGACATTGCCGCGTTGGCCCTTGTGGGCTGGCCGCGGCATGCCCATCTCTGTCTGCCTTTCCATGCCCTGATTCTGGTCCTTGTCTTGTTTAGGAGTTTTACCATGAATCAGTCTCTACTCAGTGAATTCGGTGATCCCATTGCCCGTGTCGAAGCGGCCCTGTCTGTCTTGCGTGCCGGAGGCGGCGTGCTGGTGGCCGACGATGAAGATCGGGAGAACGAGGGCGACCTCATTTTCGCTGCCCAATCCATGACCAATGAACAGATGGCGCTGATGATCCGAGAGTGCTCCGGCATCGTCTGTCTCTGCCTGCCCGACGAGCGGGTTCGTCAGCTGGAACTACCAATGATGGTGGAAGCCAACTCCAGCCACTACCAGACCGCTTTCACCGTGACCATCGAAGCGGCGCAGGGCGTTACGACCGGAGTCTCGGCTGCTGATCGCATCACCACCATCCGTGCAGCCATCGCCGATGGCGCCAAACCGGGTGATCTTCACCGCCCGGGACATGTCTTTCCGCTGCGAGCGCGAACCGGTGGTGTGCTTACCCGTCGTGGTCATACCGAAGCGACCGTCGATCTGATGCAGCTCGCTGGTCTCAAACCGTTCGGAGTACTGTGTGAATTGACCAAGGAAGATGGCTCAATGGCACGTCTGCCAGACCTGGTAGCGTTCGGTCGCAAGCACCGGATGCCGGTGTTGACCATCGAAGATTTGGTGCAATATCGTCAGTTGCTGTCAGAACGAACAGCCTGAGCCTCATACGAAATTGTAATAAGGCAAAAATTTGGTTAACCTTTGTCCGTGCCCTCACCACGCGGCACTCATTTTTTAGACGAATCTGAACAAAAACTGTTCATTCAAAAAAAAATGAGGGTTTTAATGCATTTATCTGTGGTGGGGACTATGCAAAGTATGATTTTTTTGTGCCATAATCACGCCGCTTGCTAAACGTCTGGCGAGTTCAAGGGAGCTTTAAAAATGAAAAAATTGTTGTTGGTAGGTGTTGTTGGTCTGTCCGCTCTGCTGGGCGGTTGTGCAAACACCAGCGAACTGGAAACTTCCGTTCAGAATCTGTCTAACAAAGTTGACCAACTGGCTCAAGATGTTAGCGCAGTTCGTGCTGATCAGTCCAAAATCGCTGCTGATGTTGCCGAAGCCAAGCAAGAAGCTATGCGTGCTAACCAGCGCATCGACAACATGGCTACTTCTTACAAGAAGTAATCCATGCGAAAAAAATGGCGCAGTTATGCGCCATTTTTTTTTGCCTGAAATTCACCGTTTCCACATCCCCACTACACGCTCTTCGCACTTGACCCATGAGGTCATGCCGGTCTCCCGGCACTCCCCCATCATGACCAGCCAGTTCGACGTCGATCAGTAGAGCAGACTATAGAGTTTGCGACGGTAGCTCTGCGCCGCCGATGTGCTGCCCATGGTCGCCAGAATATCGAGATAGGTCTTTCTGGCATCGCCAAATGCCAAATCCCGCTTGAGGATCTCCAGCAGTAGTCCCAACGCCTCTTCCTGACGGCCAGCCTGGTTGTATTGCACCGCCAGCTCCTGAGTCAGGGCAAAATCATCAGGTTGTTCTGCATGACGGGCTTCCAGCGCGCGCAGCTCCGGGCTGTCTGCCGCTTGCAGGGCCAGCGCGAGTCGTGAGCTCAGGGTATGGAAGTGACCATCCTGCGCCACCATCGGGATGGCGCCGAGGCGCTCCTGCGCTTCATCCAGCAGATTGAGGTCGAGCGCGGCCTGGATCAGCCACAGGCTGATGTCGTGGCGTTCAGGAGCCAGCTGGTGTGCCTTGGTCAGATGGGCATAGGCGATGCTGGGTTGTTCGCCAGCCAGTGCCTGTTGTCCCTTGGCCAGCAGCTCTTCCTCTTCTTTGGGGGCGAAGGCGGCGAAATACTGGCGCAGGGTGGCTTCATCTTGCGGCCCTTCGATGATCCCCTGTTCGTCAGGGCGACCCTGATGGAACAGCACCAGCGCCGGCAGAGCGCGCAGGCCGAGCTGACTGGCCAGCGGCTGCAGTTGGGGATCGTTCATATCCACCTTGGCCAAGGTGACCTGCTCATTGGCGGGCCCAACCAGTGATTCGATCAGCGGTGTCATCCCCTGACACTCCGGCATCTGCGGAGCATGGAAATAGATGACGACCGGCTTTTTCATGGACGCATCGATAAGTTCAGCGTGAAAATTCTGGGGAGTAATGTCGACGATCATGAGTGGGACTCTTCAGAAAGGGTGTGGAGTAACATGGGGTTGAGCGACTGGCAATTCAAGCGCTCATCCAGCCGGTAAAACGTCACAGGTGTTGCCGCCGCCGCGAGACTGAGCCAGCCGCTGGCGAAGGGCCAATCCTGAACCTGATAAGGGGTGTCATCGAGCCGGTTGTCGAGTTGCCACCCTTGCGCCGGGACAAAGCGCACCTTCTCGAGCCCGGCGGCTATGCCGCCACCGTGGGCTTTCAGCACAGCCTCCTTGCGCGACCAGAGCCGGTAGAAGGCACTTTCTTGCTCTTGAACGGGCAGCGTGCAGAGCCACTCATATTCACTCTGTGCATAAAACCGGCTGGCCAGAGGGAGGGGATGATGGCGCCGTTTGCCCAGTTCGATATCTACCCCCAGCGGCCCTTGCGCGCAGAGCGCCAATACCAGCCAGCTGCCACTGTGGCTCAAATTGAAGTGCCAGGTATCATCGTGCAGTCGGGGCTTGCCATGGGGTCCATGGCAAAATTGCAAGCTGGCGGCGGGTTGCTGCAGTCGCTCGGCCAACAGCTGGCGCAGCAGGGCGCGGCTCACCAGATATTGCTGACGCCGTTCAGGATGGGTCATGGTTTGCCAGATATGCTGCTCATCGGTTGACAGCCATTCAGGCAATTGAGCGAGCAGTTTCTGGCATACCTTGGCCGGATTTAACAAAAAAAGATCGGTTTCGATCATGTTTTTTCACTTTAAAAAGGTGCTGAAACAGGGATAAAAGCCAGTTATCTATGAGGCCCACGGCCCTTTTTGCGATTGTATATTGTTTGGGCATGATCACATTAATTATGAAAAATCGTGCATTTCCTTGCAAAAATGTGAGCTCGATAGGGATTTTCACTTGCCTCGATAGAATTCTTGGATATAGTCGGGTGCTGTTGCCTTATAAATTGCCCTTTGGGGCCGTATTTTAACAAGATTTACTATTTTGCGGGGATAAAGGATTGCGCCACCTGATGCTACTGCTGGTCGCGCTCGGAATGGTGGGTTGTGCCTCGGCACCCCAGACCGAGGTCGCGAGCAAGATCGAAGTTTCCATGGTTGAACCTGTAATCGAACCGGAAGCTTCCCAGACACCCGATGTGAATGAAATCCTGACAGTATATAAAGAGTGGCGTGGTGTTCCGTACCGGATGGGTGGCAGTAGCCAGCGCGGTATCGATTGCTCCGCCTTTGCCCGTGAAGTGTTTCGTAATGCCGTCGGTGTCGAATTACCCCGTGATACCCGCTCCCAAGTTCATGAAGGGACGCGTATTTCCAAGCAGGATCTGGTCGAAGGTGACTTGGTCTTCTTCAAAATCAATCGCCGTCTCAACCACGTTGGTATCTATGTCGGCAATGGCGAATTCATCCATGCTTCGACCCGCGTTGGTGTGACACGCTCCAAGCTGGACAGCCAATATTGGCGCAGCAAGTTCTGGCAAGCGCGCCGGATCGATATCTGAGTCAGGCTGGACAAACGGCTCGCAGTACGGACTGTTTTTCCAACCTCACTTGAACCGGGCTCGATAGCCCGGTTTTTTATTGCCGTCGTTTAGACTTTCCTGAACCAAATCACTATAGTGTGGGCCCGTTTTCTTCGGCAGGCTCAGCATGAAACCCCGCATCAAATCCGTCGGTGACCCCAAGTCAGGTGACCGCAAATCTGGACTCCATCCCCGCAATCGCCATCAGGCGGGCTACGATTTTGAGGGGCTTTGTCTGCGAACTCCCGAGCTGGCTGCCCACGTTTTTATCAATGACTACGGCACCCGCACCATCGATTTTGCCAATCCCGATGCGGTGAAGACCCTCAACCGTGCCCTGCTGGCCCATCACTACGGGATTGCTCACTGGGAGCTGCCTGCCGGTTATCTCTGTCCGCCTATCCCGGGACGGGTTGACTACCTGCACTGGGTGGCCGATCTGCTGGCCGAAAGCACGGGCAGTGTTCCTACCGGCAAGGGTGTGAGGGTGCTGGATATCGGGGTGGGAGCAAACTGCATCTATCCGCTGCTCGGCTGCCGCGAATATGGCTGGCGCTTCGTGGGCTCCGATATCGATCCGGTCTCGGTCAAGGCCGCCACCCTGCTGGCCAAAAGCAACGGGCTGGGCAATCAGATTGAGTGCCGCCTGCAGAACAATGCCAACCATGTGTTTCGCGGCATCATAGGGCCGAAGGAGCGCTTTACCCTGACGCTGTGCAATCCGCCGTTCCATGCGTCGCTGGAAGAGGCGAGCAAGGGGACGGAGCGCAAGCTACGCAATCTGGGCAAGGAGGTGACAGGTGCACCTGTACTCAACTTCGGCGGCCAGAAGGCTGAGCTCTGGTGCGAAGGGGGCGAGGCGGCGTTTCTGGCCAACATGATCGCCCAGAGCAAGGAGTTTGCGAGCCAGTGCCGTTGGTTCAGCTCGCTGGTGTCAAAAAAAGAGAATCTGCCGGGGGCGAAAAAGGCGTTGAGCCGGGTTGGCGCACGTCAGGTACGAGTGATCGACATGGCACAGGGCAACAAGGTGAGCCGGATCCTTGCCTGGTCTTTCCTGGATGAGGGTGGTGTGCATAGCTGAATTCGCTCCACAAGGCCTGCTAAGGGCCTTTTTCATGATGAACCTCTCATGTTTATTGTTTTGGTCGGTTATCCTTTTGCTTGTCTTGTTAGTGGATAATATAACCATGTTTGTCTGTTTTTTTGGTTTTTCATGCTTTGGTACAGTTGTGCGCCGAGATTTTTTTGCACTTACAGCTAAAATTTTAATAAAATAGGACTGGTTAGACCTCTTAACAGGCATTGGATCAAATAGGGATCGGTAGATGAAAGTTGTCGATTTTCTGAAGCGCAAGCGCGAAATTCTGGCGCAGCACCCCTTTGAGCTCAAGGATTGGCTCTCTCCGGCGATCCGCGACTACTGGCGTGAGTTTCAGCAAAAGGCACATCTTCATCCTTTGCTGGGACGTGTGCTGGACTTGCAAACCGAGTCCCAGGGCGAACAGCAACAGGATGCAGCAACCGTGGCACAAGTGGCCAACGGTCAGCCTGTCGTGGCTCAGGAACCCGCTGTGGAGCTGGGGGCCGAGGCTGCCGAGCTCTATGCCACCCTGCAGGCCCGCATCGGTGAAGAGACCCACGTGGGCGAATGGCTCCATGTCAGCCAGCAGATGATCGATCAGTTTGCTGCCGTGACCGGTGATCACCAGTGGATCCACACCAATCCGGAGCGTGCGGCTGCCGAGTCGCCCTTCAAGACCACCATCGCTCACGGCTTCCTGACCCTGGCGCTGCTGCCGCAGTTGACCGGCTCGGTCGATGAGGACACCCCCGAGTTCCCGACCGCCCGCATGGTGGTGAACTTCGGGCTGGATCAGGTGCGTTTCCCGTACCCCATCAAGGTGGATAGCAAGATCCGCGCCCGCACCAAGCTGGCCCGGGTCACCCCCATCAAGGGCGGGCTGGAGCTGCTCAAAGAGATCAAGGTGGAGATCGAAGGGATCCGCCGCCCGGGTTGCGTCATTGAGTCGGTGACCCGTATCTACTTCTGAGCGCCTGTATCGGCATGAATGGTGAAACGGGCCCGCTGTAGTTCAACTCACAGCGGGCCCGTTTTTTTGCCTGTTTGTTGCCAGCGGTGAGGAGTGAGCCATTGCGCACCGACCCCAGCTTGATATGACTCACAAAACCGGGTGCCATGCAGTTAGCCAGCTCTCATTTTGGCGAGATAGTCGCGTGAGGCGATAGCATGTTATGCCACTATTGGCTTCTTACTCCCGATCTTGGAGACAATAGTGCCCATCAATCACAAGATTATTCTGCCATTGCTGCTGAGCCTCGCCATCCTGCTGATCCCGACCCACTGGATCCCGCTGGCGGGGATCACGGTGGTCGAGCAGCGGGTCGTGGCCATTTTTGTGCTGGCCGCCCTCTGCTGGATCCTGGAGCCCATTCCCATCTTCGCCACCTCGGTGCTGATCATCGTGCTGGAGCTGCTGCTGCTCTCCGACAAGGGGCTCTGGTTCATGACCGCCGACAAGGCAGATCCGGGGTTTGGTGCGCTGCTCAAGTCGACCGAGGTGATGGCGACCTTCGCCTCGCCGGTCATCATGCTGTTTCTCGGCGGTTTTTTCCTTGCCATTGCGGCGACCAAATACCATCTGGACGTCAATCTGGCGCGGGTGCTGCTGCGCCCGTTCGGTCAGGATCCCCGGATTGTCATGCTGGGGCTGATGCTGATCACCGCTACCTTCTCCATGTTCATGAGCAATACCGCTACCACCGCCATGATGCTGGCTATCCTCACTCCGGTACTGGCGGCCTTTCCCGACAAAGACCCGGCCAAAATCGGCTTTGTGCTGGCCATTCCGCTGGCGGCCAACCTCGGCGGGATTGGCACTCCCATCGGCACCCCGCCCAACGCGGTGGCCCTCAAATACCTGACCGGCGAGCACGCCATCTCGTTCGGTCAGTGGATGGGATTTGCGGTGCCCTTTGTGGTGTTGCTGTTGCTGCTCGGCTGGTTTCTGCTGGGGCGCTTCTTCCCGAGCACTCTCAAGCGGATGGATCTCAAGATTGAGGGGCGCTTTATGCAGACCCCTCGCGCCTGGGTGGTCTACCTCACCTTTATCACCACCATAGTGCTCTGGCTGCTGGGGGATCTGCATGGCATGAGCTCCTACGTGGTCGCCATGATCCCGGTGGCGGTGTTCCTGACCACCGGCATCATCACCAAGGACGATCTGCACAAGATCTCCCTCGATGTGCTCTGGCTAGTATCGGGCGGTATCGCGCTGGGGCTGGCGCTGGAGGACTCCGGGTTGGCTGAGCGGCTCATCACCCACATTCCGTTCCATGAGTACTCCACGTTGGCGGTGTTGGTTGGCGCCTGTCTGCTGGCGGTGGTGATGGCCAACTTCATGTCCAATACCGCGACCGCCAACCTGCTGCTGCCATTGGTGGCGGCGCTGGCGGTCAGTATGCCGGAGCTTGCCGAGTGGGGCGGCAGTCACACCCTGATCCTGGCGGTCACCATGTCGGTCTCGCTCGGGATGTCGCTGCCCATCAGTACCCCGCCCAATGCGCTGGCCCACGCCACCGGTCTGGTGGAGAGTCGCCAGATGGTGCGGATCGGTGTCATCATGGGACTGGTTGGTACCCTGCTGGCGATGGTATGGATCTACCAGATTGCCGCCTGGGGGCTGATCTGACCGTACTGTCGGGATCTCATCGGTTGCCACCGTCATCATCGGAGAGGGGCCGTGGCAGGGGATGACTAAAATAGAAAGAGGAGCCGAATTGGCTCCTCTTTCTATTTGCGGTTGACTCAGAAACTGGCGCCCAGATTGAGCAGGTGCCTGAATTCGGTCTCTTTGTACTTTTGCTCGAGACCGATGAAATGCACTTCGCCATCTTCCCACTCCATTTCGCTCGACCAAGAGAGGCGCAGGTGGTCGTTGAAGTAGTAGCGCAGGCCCAAGCTGCCGGTCACATCTCGATCCAGGGTGATATAGGGGGAGGGTTGATCCAGATAGACCAGATAGCGCCCCTGACTGAACAGCTCCAGTTTTTCCCGCCATATCGGGATGGGTTGGCGATAATCCCAGTTCATGCTGGCAAAGGGTTGGTCGATGATGCGGTTGCCTTTGAAGAGCAACCCAATCCCGCTCTCTTCCCTGAAGTACGTTTTACGCAGACCCCCTTGCGCCACGAACTCCAGCCGACGGCGCTTCTCGTTCCAGAAGCGGTAACCCGGGCCGGTACCATAGTCGAGGCTGAGGTAGTTGCTCTCCAGCATGTCATATTCGGCATTGAGCGAGCTGCGCACAAACCACTGCTGATCGAAAAAGTAGTCAATGGTCGGGTTCAGCTTGTAGTCGTGGTTATCGGTGACGCTGTCAGAGGTTTCGTAGGAGTATTCTCCGGAGAGGCTGTAGCGCCAGTCCAGATTAGCCAACTCGGTCTTGCCCTTGACGTTGACGTTGTTGGTGTACTTGTCCTTGTGTTTTAGCTTGATGTTGAGATCCCCGCTACCGCTCCAGAGCCAGGCCTTGCGTTCATCCTGCTCATCCTTGAACAGGGTGAATCCCCCTTTGGCGGTCGCCTTGGGCTTATCCTGATGCTCCAGCCGCCAGCGCTTGATGGCATCCCGCTTGACGGTAACGGCGCCGGTATAGGGCAAGGCGATACGTACCGATTCATCGCCGATCTCTTCGATGGTGCCGGTCAGACGATCGCCATTGTTCATCCAGAGGATGTCTTTTGCCCACAAGGAGTGGCAGGCCAACAGGAGTACGAGGGGCAGGTATTTCATGGGGTAAGGTGACTCCGGTATGACTCCGGCGCTGATGACTTAACCACTGACAAGTTGACTGCTGATGGGGCGGGGCAGGCCATTTTTGCTCTCCAGCGCCGCCGTCACCTCATCCTGCATCACTTCAGGTGCACTGATAAAGCCCTCTATGGCCGGTGATAGTACCAGCGGGGCGCCATTTTCAAGCTCCTCTTCGGTGCGGGAGAGCGGGGAGTGCACCTCCAGCCAGCGCCGCCCATCCGGTTCGATGGCGACCTTGACCGGTTGGTTGATGACCCGTACCTGCGTACCGATCGGCACAATCTTGAACAGGGCCTCGATATCGTCCGGCCGCAGCCGGATGCAGCCTGCGCTCACTCTGAGGCCTACGCCAAAATCTTTGTTGGTGCCGTGGATCAGATAGTCGCGTTTGCCATAGCCAAGGCGCATGGCGAACTTGCCGAGGGGGTTCTCCGGGCCGGGAGGCACTACGGCGGGCAGGGTGATCCCTTTTTGCTCCAGCCAGGATTTGCGCACCATGGGGCCGGGCACCCAGGTTGGGTCGGGATTTTTCTCAATGACGGTCGTGGTCATCTCGGGAGTCTCACGGCCGATATCACCAATCCCGATGGGCAGCACGATGACCTCGCTCTTGCCTTTGGGGAAGTAGTAGAGGCGCAGTTCGGGCAGATTGATGACGATCCCCTCGCGAGGCACATCGGGCAGCAGCATCTGGGTAGGCAACGTCAAGCGGGTGCCCGGCTTGGGTAAATAGGGGTCTATACCGGGATTTGCCTCAAGCAGCGCCAAAAAACCAATCTGGGTATGTTTGCCAACCAGCTCCAGATGCTCATCCTGCTGGATGATGTAATCCTCCAGCTCGCCAATAAGGCGGCTCTCTGCTGGCGGAAGCGGGTAGCGCTTGGCCTGCGCGGGCGTGGCGCAGAGCATGATCGCAGCCAGCAGCAGGGACAGCGCGGGCGTTATGGATAGGGGCATGAGTTTTGGCAATCGCATAGGGAGATCCATCAGTTCAATCGGGGCGGAAAATCATCAAAGCAGCCGCCATGATAGTGTGATTGTTCCTCAATCAGCCCATGATTACCAGCTTGCCGCGCACCAGCAACGGTTTAGGGATACATAGGAAACTTGCCAAAATCGGCCTTTCTACGATTTTTGACAGCCAAGAAGGAAAAACGGACGCAACATGGTGATGTGCGGATATCATGACTCGAATAATGAGTCAGGCTTGCGAACGTACATAACGTACATAACGTACATAACGTACATAACGTACATAGTGTTGGGTGGAAGCCGCGCGCATTGTCGACATGACTAATAAGTTCGGTCAGCGGGCAGTATGTTGAGGGACGCGCACCTGAACGCTATCCGCCGGGTGAGGGGGTCGTCAGCGATCATGCATGTGAAAGAGAAAACGTGCCCGGTGCATGGGAAGGTTAGCTCGGCTCCTTAAGGTGGTCAGCGGGAAGCATATTGTGAGCCTGCTCCCAGATATATGATTCAGCCATTTGATATATAAGAAATTTTTATTGCATCCTTGGTCCGGCTTGGGTAAAACTCTCTCCCCACGGAGAGATGCCGGAGTGGCCGAACGGGATTGACTCGAAATCAATTGTGGCAGCAATGCCACCCAGGGTTCGAATCCCTGTCTCTCCGCCATATACTAAGCCCAACTTGTTGAACAGGTTGGGCTTTTTCATTTTTTCATTTTTGGTATGCCATCCAGTATGCCATTTGGTGTTGACTGGTATGTTATTCGGATAGATTACCTTGGGAGAGGGCCCGTTCAGGTCCATTTTCAGAATCTGATCTTCGGGATGGGTGGGCTAGTCGATGCCACCGGTTATCTTGGCACCTTCATCTACGGCTTTGTGCTGCGAATGCTCGGTCCATTCGGTCTGCACCATATCTTCTATCTGCCGTTCTGGACCACCGCACTGGGTGGTAGCGAGCTGATCAACGGTCATCTGGTGGAAGGGACCCAGCGGATCTTCTTTGCGCAGCTGG
>NZ_JRGK01000080.1 GCF_000764645.1 Aeromonas finlandensis | reverse complement strand
CGTAAAGGGTATCGCCCAATTAACACATGAAATAAATACAGAGATTGACACTTTAAATCTTAACGAAGAAGCTAGACGAGTATTTTTATCATTCAATGAAATATGCGGTTCGTCTTGTTGTCAATTATTCAATTCCAGTTCAAACTCTTATAGTAAAAACCTGTTATATCTGAAAGATCAGATAAAAGATCTTTAACGAAATTCAGATAGTGATAAAATCCGTATTGAACAACTGAATAAGCAAAAATTGGAATTAGAGGAACTGATAAAAAATTTAATTGATGAAAGAAATATAACCACTTCTAAAAGCGAAATATCAGCACTTGTCGATACAATCTCTGAAATAAAAAATCAAATTTTCGAGTTGCAAACACAACTAAGTAACATCGAAAGGGTAAATAAAATAGAAGCATATCACTTTGAGTTACTATCAAATAGAAATAAGGCTTTACAGACCTATGAGTCATTATCAACTGATCGATCTACAACCCCTGAGATAATTAAGCTGAGGTCCGAACTAAGAACATTATTTATAAAATGGCTTGATGTAATTAACACCCAAAACATTAGTAAAGACATTACCTTTCAAACTGACTTCATTCCTATCTTAGGGTCAGAGAGCATACAGAATTTAAAAGGTAGTACAAAAATAAGAACTGTATTAGCCTATCATGCAGCCCTGATAGAATTAATGGCCAATTCAAACAAATTACATTTTAGATTCTTGATTCTAGATACACCTAAACAACATGAAATTCATATAGAGGATCTAGAGAACTACATTCAGGCTCTGAAGAAACTCTGTATAGAATCAAACTTGCAGATCATTTTCTCAACTACTGAATATCATTACTCGATTGTAGATGACGATACAGAGTGGACACCTAAATTCCCAGGGAATATACAAAAAATGTTTTTGAATACGCCTATCATTTAATTATTTCACAAATAAAAACCGCAGCCTTGAGCTGCGGTTTTTATTTCTATTTCCCAAACGCTATTTTTACAGCCCCTTGCACAGCTCTCCCCTTTCAGCGGAAAAGGCGGTCAACATGCACGCTAAAATCACGGGCGGGCACGGCATTGGTTCCCCCTGCAAACCGCCGAGTCGAGTTCAACGGGTCAGGAGCGCCATCAGGGATTATGGCGCAGCCGCAACCGACATAGGGGCCAAATCGGATCAGGGCGAGCACTGCTCGACCCCGATTTGGCGCGAGAACAAGGATGTTCGAAGCGGGCTTTGGCCGAAGCCATGGATGGCGTAGGCCAAAGTGCCGTCTGCGGCGCTCCGTCCGACCCGTTGGACGAGACGAGGGAACCCGCGAAGCGGGCGGTTTGCCGGAGGAGAAGACTTTTGGTGTTATTTGCCAAAGAGAGCGGTCTTTCCAAAGTCACTCGCCAAGCCGCGCAGCGGCGGCGAAACCTCTTCGAGGGCAGCGCCCTCGCGTCCTGCATGGCGAAGCCATGCCATTAAGGCGCTGGATGGCATTCAGCCGAGGAATGACGTTAGCCCCCCTCACCCTAACCCTCTCCCGCAAGGGGAGAGGGGATCAGAGCGCAGGCCACCGAGGCTTAAGCAGATCGCAGAGGCTTAAGAGGTGTCGAGGGAAGAGACACAAACAAAAACCGCAGCCCTTGGGCTGCGGTTTTTTTATTGGCTCAACCTGTTGCCACCAACAGGGCAACCGCCCTTAGGCACGGCGCCAGCTGGTCTTGCCGGCGCTGTCTTCCAGCACGATGCCCATCTCGGTGAGACGGTTACGGGCAGCATCCGCCGCAGCCCAGTTCTTGTCGGCACGGGCCTGATTGCGCTCGGCGATCAGGCGCTCGATCTCGGCAACCTCTTCGTCCGCTTCGTCACCCTTGAGGAAGGCCTCGGGATCTTGCTGCAGGATGCCGAGCACGGCGCCCAGCTCGCGCAGACGGGCGCCCAGCGCGGCGGCAACGGCCATGTCCTCGCCCTTCTGGCGGTTGATCTCGCGCACCAGATCGAACAGGGCGGAGTAGGCTTCCGGGGTGTTGAAGTCGTCGTCCATCGCTTCCTTGAAGCGAGCCACCTGCTCGTCACCACCGGCAGCAGCGGCCACTGGCAGATCGCGCAGGGCGGTGTACATGCGCTCCAGCGCGGCGCGGGCTTGCTTGAGGTTATCTTCCGAGTAGTTGAGCTGGCTGCGGTAGTGGCCAGACATCAGGAAGTAACGGACGGTTTCGGCGTCGTAGTGGGCCAAGACGTCGCGGATGGTGAAGAAGTTGCCAAGGGATTTGGACATCTTCTCTTTATCCACCATCACCATGCCGCTGTGCATCCAGGTGTTGACGTAGTCGCCACCGTGGGCGCAGCAGGACTGGGCGATCTCGTTCTCGTGGTGCGGGAACTGCAGATCGGAGCCGCCGCCGTGGATGTCGAAGTGGTTGCCAAGGTGCTTGGAGTTCATGGCAGAGCACTCGATGTGCCAGCCAGGACGGCCCGGGCCCCAGGGGCTTTCCCAGGTCGGCTCGCCGGGCTTGGACATCTTCCACAGCACGAAGTCGAGCGGGTTGCGCTTGGCATCCACCACGTCGACGCGGGCACCGGCTTGCAACTGCTCCAGATCCTGCCCGGAGAGCTTGCCGTAGTCGGCGTAGGATTCGACGATAAACATCACGTCGCCGTTATCCGCCACGTAGGCGTGATCCTTGGCGAGCAAGGATTGCACCAGCTCGATGATCTCTTCGATGTGCTGGGTGGCGCGCGGTTCGATATCCGGGCGCACCATGCCGAGGGCGTCGAAGTCGGCGTGCATATCGCCAATCAGACGCTCGGTCAGCTCGTCGCAAGTCACTTGGGTCTCTGCGGCACGCTTGATGATCTTGTCATCCACGTCGGTGATGTTGCGCACATAGGTAAGGTCGTAACCGGCGTAACGCAGGTAGCGAGCCACCACATCAAAGGCGACGAAGGTGCGGCCGTGGCCGATATGACAGTGATCGTAGATGGTGACACCACACACATACATGCCCACCTTGCCCGGGTGGATAGGTTTGAATTCTTCTTTTTGACGAGTGAGTGTGTTGTATATCTTCAGCATCTTATAACCACTGCCTGTGAGTAAAATGGTTGGTCATAATACCCCGTTCGGGGGCAGAAAACGAGGCAGAAAAGAGGGCCAATCCCGCCTGCGGCCTATGTTCTGGCCATTGATACGCGCTTTGCGGCACCTTCTACAGCACTATGCCGCAGCCCCTTGATGGGCTAGAATTGCCACCACTTTATGCCATACACCTGCGGGCACCCTGTCGCCCGCATCAAATGAAAGGACATATCATGGTCACTCTGCACACCAATCACGGCGACATCACCCTCACCCTGAACGCTGAAAAAGCCCCGGAAACCGTGGCTAACTTCCTGCAATACTGCCGTGACGGTCACTACGACAACACCATTTTCCACCGCGTCATCGACGGCTTCATGATCCAGGGCGGCGGCTATGCTCCTGGCTTTGATGAGAAAGATACCCGCCCATCGATCAAGAACGAAGCGGCCAACGGTCTCTCCAACAAGGTCGGCACCATCGCCATGGCTCGCACCATGGAGCCGCACTCTGCCAGCGCCCAGTTCTTCATCAACGTGAACAACAACGACTTCCTCGACTTCAAATCCGCCACCACCCAGGGCTTCGGCTACTGCGTATTCGGTGAAGTGACCGCCGGTATGGACGTGGTCAACAAGATCAAGGGCGTCAAGACCGGTAACTACGGCCGCATCCACCAGGACGTGCCGGTAGAAGACGTCGTGATCACCAAGGTGACCCTTGCTGACTGATCTCTGCCGACTCGGCACTGACAAAACTGCGGCCACGGCCGCAGTTTTTCCATCTGCCTCCCCCAACGCTGGCCCGAACTGGCGCCGCCTCGACTATCTGGCCCACGGCAACCCGCGCCAGCGCTCGGCCCATGCCCTGCTCACAGCGGGTGTGTGGGATGAACTTGCTGCGCAGTGCGCCGATATGGCGCTGGTCAGCACGCTCGCCATCGGGCTGGATCGGCCCGGCAGCGATCTCGATATCCTCTGCCAGCATCCTGATCCGGCGACGTTTGCCGCGACGCTTGTTACCCAAGGTTGGCAAGCGAGCGACAAGGGCAACAATATCTGGCTGCTGGAGCGCACCTTTCCCTGTCTCGACCAGCACTGTGTCGACAGTAGCGCCGACAGCGGTTGTGATAACCACATCGCCAGCTGGCCGCTGGAGCTCTATGTCACCCCCGCCCCCATCGAGACGCTGAACGGCTGGCGCCACCTCACCCTGATGGCCGCCCTGCTGCAACGCTTTGGCGATGCCTTCTATCAGGAGGTGTTGCGTCTGCGCCTTGAAGAAGGCTTGAAAGGGGAAGCGGCGATGTGCCGGTTGCTGGGATTGGCTGGCGATCCTTATGCCGCCTTGCTGACGCTGGAGGGACGAAATCTGGCCGAGCTGTCATGGCAGCCGCCATCGAGTGACGGTATGCATACATCCACTGACGCGGCGGCGATGGCGCCCGCAGCGCCAGCTTTGTCCCCTGTGTTTTCTACTATCTCTGCCACCCCTGTTTGCCCTGTTTCGACCGAGAGCCCGACCCCCACATCATGAGCACCCTTTTTATCAGTGACATTCACCTCTCTGCCCAGCGGCCCGATATGACCGCAGCACTGGTGCGCTTTCTCGAGCACGACGCCCCCGGCGCCGATGCCCTCTATGTGCTGGGGGATCTCTTCGAATTCTGGATTGGCGATGATGACCCCAATCCGCTCCATCAACAGATGGCCGATGCCTTTTTGGCCCTGAGCCAGCAGAACGTGCCCATCTACTTTATCCACGGCAACCGCGACTTTCTGCTGGGCCAGCAGTTTGCCAAACGCGCGGGGATGACCCTGCTGGGGGACCCTTGCGTTATCGAGCTCTATGGCGAGCGGGTAGTGCTGAGCCACGGCGATCTGCTCTGCACCCTGGATGAGGGGTATCAGAAGTTTCGCCGCATCACCCAGCTGAAATGGCTGCGCTGGCTCTTTTTGCGGCTGCCGCTAGCCCGCCGTCAGGCCATTGCCTGCAAGATGCGCGGCCAAAGCCAGATGGAGAACGCCCACAAGAGCCAGATCATCATGGATGTGACGCCAGCGGCGGTGGACGACACCCTGCGCGCCCACGACTGCCGGATGATGATCCACGGCCATACCCACAGACCCGCCATCCACGACTTTACCCTCGATGGCCACCCCGCCCGCCGCATCGTGCTGGGAGACTGGTTCGAGCAGGGCTCGGTGCTGATCTGCCGCCCCGGCGAGCAGCGGCTTGACGTGCGGGCGCTGCAAGAGGCCGATGCCTGAGGGCCCTGCGGGCCCATCTCAGCGAACTACAGCCATGAAAAAGGCGGGATCTCCCCGCCTTTTGCTTTTCTCCTCCCCCCGCAGAGGGCAGCACCGGTTACAGCACCGTCATCTGACCGGCATAGAGGATGAAGTAACGCAGCAGCAGGATCCCCACCAGACTCAGGCTGCAGACCAGCACCAGATGCCCGCGCTGATGCTGACGCTCGGGCGAGCTGAACATCCCCAGCAGTTGGGGCAGCAGGATGCCGACGCCAATGACGCCAAACCAGAAGACCTGTGACCAGAAGCCACCGCCAATGGCCGCCCACATGGCGACTTCACGCTGACCACCACCGAAGTAGAGGCCGGTAAAGAAGCAGACCAGCAAGAAGATCTCGATGGCCACGATGGGACGCTCGAAGCGGTGGACAAAGCTCACCCCCTTGCTGTGGCTGGTCTCCTTGAACAGGGTCACCGCCAGCAGGATGGTGGAGGCCACCCCCGAGCTGATGCCGGATACCAGAAAGAGCGCAGGCAGGATCGGGTTGTTGAGCATGGGGTAGGTTTTGAGCGCCGAGAGCAGGAAGCCGGTATAGGCCCCCAGCAGCACCGCCAGCAGCAACAGCAGGGGGCGGATCAGCCGCTCAAACAGTGCAATCTTGCCAATCAGTGTGTCGATAAAGGCGAACTTGTCGGCCAGTAGGTGCCGACGCAGCGCCTCGATCTCGGCTCTGAATACCACCGCCAACCAGGCAAACAGCACCGCCATATAGACCTGAAACAGCATGACCCCCATCGACATCACGGAGTCGAACTGGTAGTGGAACATCAGCTTCCAAAAGGTCCAGGGACGGGCCAGGTGGAAGATGAGGATCAAGAGCCCCAGGATCACGCTGAGCGGTGCCAGAATGGCGGTCGCCCGGATGATGCCGCTCTCGCTGCCAGCCCCTCGTTGACGGAGCAGCACGGACAAGGTGGCGGAACCGGCGGAGATACCCAGCAGGAAGAGGTAAATGGCGATGGGGCCATCCCAGACCAATGAGTCGAAGTGAAATGCGTTATGCCACATGGTAGGCACCTCCCGTCTCGCCACTCACCACTCGTATCAGGGCACAGCCATGACTCGGGTTATGCAGGCTCATGATTTCACCTCCCCTTTCGGTACCCGATACATCTTGGGAGATGTGCCGAGGAACTGTTTGTAGCGATAGGTGGTCTCTTTCACCAGCCGCTTGGCGATCGGGCTTTGGGGATCATCGAGATTGCCGAATACCAGCGCCTTGGTCGGGCAGGCCTCGACACAGGCGGGCTGCTTGCCGTTAGCCAGATTGGTCTTGCGGCAAAAGTCGCACTTGTCGGCGATGTGGGTCACCGGATTGATAAAGCGCACCTGATAGGGACAGGCGGCCAGACAATAGCGACAGCCCACGCAGAGATCGGGGTTGATATCGACAATGCCATCCTCGGCCCGGATATGGGATGCACCGGTCGGGCAGACATGCACACAGGGGGCGTTGTCACAGTGCTGGCAGGATTTGCGGAAGAAGTGGTACTCCTGATCCGGATACTCCCCCACCGGCCCGGAGCGCAGGATCTGCAGACGGGCCACCCCTTCCGGCACCTGATTGACTTCACGACAGGCATCCATGCAGGCGGTGCAACCGATGCAGGCCGTCTCATCATGGATCATGCCGTAGCGCACACCCTCGATGGTCATGCTGTTGGCGAGGGCGCGGTGCGAACCTGTCATCAGGATCAAGGCGCTGGCACTCATCCCCACCATAAACTCGCGACGGGTCGTGCTCATGCACCCTCCTTGGCAGCGGCTTGCTGCTTGGCCTCATGCTGCTTGCTGTGGCAGTCGACGCACAGCTTGATGCGGGACTTCTCGGGGATGCCGACCATCGGCTCTTTGGCCGTATGCAGCTGGTGGCAGCTGGTACAGGTCACCCGGGTGGCATGAACGTCGTGTGCCCACAACGCCTTGCGCAGATCGTCGGGTTCGTGGCAGCTCATGCAGACGCCGTTTTGCTGACTGAGCGGGAAGGCGTCGTCGCCAAAGCGCATCACATCGACAATACCGCCATGCTGTTTGCGGTGCTGGGCCGACGCATTGCCATGGCAGTTGGTGCAGGTCACGGCTTCATTGGTATTGGGGTTGGTAACGCTGGCATGTTTGCCGTGCATCCCCTCATCCCCGTCGTGGCACTTGTCACACTTGGCAAAGCGGGCGGCCGCTTTTTTCTCGGCAGCCGCTTTCTTCTCGGCTTTGGCCTGGCGCTCGGCCAGGGCCTCGGCGGTGCTGCTATCGGCAACCGTACTGACGGCGGCAGAAGCGGGCGTGGCGGGCTCAACAGCGGCTTCGGCCCGGGCAAACTGGCTTGCCCCCAGACAGATCCCCACAAGCAAGGCCCACTGCATTATTTTTTTCATACTGGACTCCGAATCAAAGAGGCTCAGTGGTGTTATCCATCCCCCAACAAGAAAAGGAGCTGCGCAGAGCTCCCTTGATGCCAAAAACGGGCAATAAGCCCCCCGCCCACAACAGGAGGGGGCTGCATCAATGGATAAACCTGACTGCCGGGTTATTGCTGGCTGGCGTAGTACTCGGCCAATGCCTTGAGGTCGGCATCGCTCATGGCGATGATGGCTTTGTTCATCTTCTCGTCATTGCTGCGCTTGCCTGCCTTGAACTCCTGCAGGGATGCCAGCATGTAGCCTTTGGGCTGGCCGGAGAGGATTGAGGCTTCATCTTCGGCAACGGAGCCCCCTTCGGAGTGGCACTTCTTGCAACCGGACTCTTCATGCAGTTTTTGCCCCGCTTTGGCCAGCGCGGCATCGAACGGCTGCTTCATCGGTTTGTAGGGCAGTTCGGCATAGTGAGCGGCCAACTCATCGATCTGCTCGTCGCTAAGACCCTTAACAATGTCGATCATGTTCCCCTGCTTGCTGGTATCACCGGTGACATGATTAACGGTCTTTGCGGGGCGTCCATCGAGATAGGTACGCAGCTGTTCTGCCAGATTGGACTCTGCAACGCCGGCGATAGTCGGGATGTCTGTGTGGGTACTGATCCCCTGATTACCATGACACTCGTTACATGTTTTGGTCATCTCATCGACACCAGCAAAAGCCGGGCCAATAGCCCCTAACAGCAGGGAGATCCCCAACACTTCCAGTTTTATGCTTCGCTTCATTTCTCATTCCTCGTGCAATAAAAATCGTAAAAAGCCAATTTAAACAGACTATTTATGCGACATAACGGGTTGGCGCCCGCTTTTGAGACCTCGATCAAAGTCGTTTAATATATAAACCTTATAATTCGGATGGAAATGATTTCTGATTTAAATGAGGCTCGATCGAGCCAAACGTTGCATGTTTTTGGGACTTTTTTGACACAGCTCATACATGAAATAAAAAATCCGGTAAAAAAGGATAAAACAAGATGAAATACTGGAAAGCGTTGGTGGCAGCCGCAATGGTACTCACCCTCTCTGCCTGTGGCGGCGGGGGTGATGGTAATGACAAGAATGAGCCTCCCCCCCCTCCCCCAGGCACCCTTGGTTCCCTGACCATCTCGGCATCGACGCCGGAGCTCAACGCAAATGGTCAACTCTCGGTGCAGTTCAAGGTGGCGGACAAACAGGGCAAGGGTTACGACCTGGGCACTACCCTCCCCTCATTTACCCTGGCAAAAGTGATCCCCGGCCGCGATGCCAAGCGTGAAGACCCGGCCATCTGGAAGAGCTTTATCTACAAAACCGGCAAAGCCACCAGCGAAAACAGCGGCAAGCTGGAAGCGCTGGGCAATGGCCAATATCGCTATACCTTCGCAGTGAACCCCACCACAGTGCCTGACCCCTATCCTGCCGACTCGCAAAGCAGCAACGGAGTGGTCAGCTGGGATGAAGCGGCGACCCACCGCCTCGGCATCTTCTTCGGTGGCAGCAACAATGTGCCGGTCACCAACTATGTGCTGGACTGGGTTCCTGCGGGGACACCCTCCACCCTGACCCGGGATATCGTGGATCAGACCAGTTGCAACAGTTGTCACATGAAGCAGCCGATCCATCACAGCAACCGCGCCGATCCCAAGCTTTGCACGACCTGTCATAACGAGAGTAACCCGACCGTCACGACTCGCCGCTCTCTGACGACCATAGTGCACAAGTTCCACGGCAATCTTGATACCAAAGATACCAAGACGGTCAGCCACTTCCCGCAAGACTCGCGCAACTGCGATACCTGCCACAAGGATGCCACGCCCACCACGCTCAATGCGGGCAACTGGCAACATGCCCAGGAAAAACCGTGCGGCGCCTGCCATGCCGACTCCACCAGCACCACTGGTTTTGACTCCCATATCACCGGGAAGATCAACAGTGGCGCGGTCTGTACCCAGTGCCATGCCGCAGACAGCAGCAAGTCCCCCACTGCCGTGCATATGGGTTACATGGCCAACGAGGCGATTGGCCGTGACAAGCTGGTGTTCAAGTTCGAGGACGTTCGCTATGCCGTCCCCAATATCGAGGTCGAGCTGACTGTCACCGTCAACGGTACCCCTGCAGAGACCCTCAACGACGTGCTGCAATACGTCAAAGATGGCAAGCCGAGCATTCTGGTCAACTGGGATCAGGGCAAAGGGTTTGAACTGGCATACACCAACCCGCAAACCTTCGTCTCTGGCAACAAGATCGACTTCAGCAAGTGTGTCAGCCAGGGTGCAGGTCGTTTCCTGTGCAGCAAAGAGGCAGGCAACGAGGTCAACGGCACACTGGCGGCGACCATCGCCGACCTGCGCGTCTGCGTAGCCCGCAAGGCCGATCGCAATGGCGCCTTTGCGGCCGGCGATCTGCTGCCATGCAGCAGCACCGCCAGCGCCCTCTCACTGGTCGCCATCAATCCGGTCAAAGCCTACTTCCGTAGCGAAGGGGGCGTTGACAGCAGTTATGTGCTCAAGGCTGGCGCGGATCTCGCCTCCTGCAACAGCTGTCACAAGGATCTGGCTGTTCACATGAGCAATCATGCAGCCAAGGATATGAGCCAGTGCACCAGTTGCCACAACGCAACCCGCACCTCGTTCTATGCCGGTGTACCGGGTGACCTGAAATATCACGTTCACTCCTTCCACGCCTTGGGCGCCAAACACGCGGGCAGCTCTGACTTCCCGGGCAAAATCAACAACTGCGAAGCCTGCCATACCAAGGCGCAATACAATCTGCCCAACCAGCAGAACGAGCGCCCCTCTCTGGTCGCGACTACAGCAGACAACAAACAGCCCAAGTACTTCAGCCCGACCCTGGTGGTCTGCTCCAGCTGCCACCTGAAGTCACCGCTGGGTCTGGTCAAACCGGATAGCCCGGTGGCTGGCGATGAGTGGGCAACCCACATGAAGAATAACGGTGCAGTCTTTGGTGCAGAGACGATTGAAGCCGCAACCGGTGTTGAACAGTGCGCATCTTGCCATGCCGTCGGGCAGGAGCAGGGTGTCGACAAGGTTCACAAGGTCTACGACTTCCGTTGATGAAACCACGTGGCCAGGGGGGATCCCCCTGGCCCTTTGCCGTTGAAGGACAAAAAATGAAAAAAACCATTCCACAGTGGTTGTTGGCAGGCGCACTGGCCCTGAGCTGCCTGCCCGTCTGGGCCAAGAGCGATACCTCGCAACCCGCTGGCGATACAGACCCGCGGCTGCAGGTCGAGAGCGCCCTCGACAAGAAATTTGATCAGGGGAAATACTCCCCGCAGGGTGCCGATACCTGCCTCAAGTGCCACGATGCCGAGTCGCGCAAACCCGCGACCGGCATTTTCCATAATGTGCACGGTAACCTGGGCAACCAGAACGGTCCCATGGCCGACCGACAGTGTGAAGCCTGTCATGGTCCGGCTGGCAACCACCCGCGCAATCCGCGCAAAGGCCAGAAGCGGGAACCGATGATCACCTTCGGCCCCGATTCACCGGTACCGGTCGAGAAGCAGAACAGCGTCTGCCTCTCCTGCCACACCGACACCAACCGGATGGGCTGGCACGCCAGTGCTCACGCGGTGGAGGATATCTCCTGCACCAGTTGCCACAGCCTGCACCAGGCCAAGGATCCGGTGATGGACAGCAAGAAACAGGTCGAGACCTGTACCAACTGCCATGCCGCCCAGAAATCGGATCTGCACAAGCGCACCAGCCATCCCATCCTCAATGGTGAAATGCCCTGCTCCAGCTGCCACAACCCGCACCAGTCACAAAATGAGGCCAGCCTCAAGAAGCCGACCGTCAACGAAAGTTGCTACGAGTGTCATGCCGAGAAACGGGGCCCCTTCCTGTGGGAGCACGAGCCGGTGACCGAGGATTGCTCCTTGTGCCACAGCCCTCACGGCTCCATCAACCAGGCATTGCTCAACAAGCGCGTACCGCAGCTGTGCCAGGAGTGTCATAGCGTGCCCCATGCCAACGTTGTCATCCCCGAGGGGGATCTCAAGGTCCGTGGCGGCAGCTGCCTGAACTGTCATAACCAGATCCACGGGACCAACCATCCGAATGGGCAATCCCTGAGACGTTAAGGAGAGAAGTCATGAAATATTCAACACTTTGGCTCTCCTTGCTGGCCATCTTCTCGGCCCATGCCGCCGAGGAGTCGCTGGCTGTCGGGGATTACTCCCTGCAATCGGCCAAGGAGGCCAAAACCGAACGCTGGCGCTGCAAGTCCTGTGAAAGCGAGAGTGGCTGGTTTGGTGATGTCAGCCTGGGCACAGGCTACATCAACGATGATGGCGCAACCCGTTTTCGTAACTGGGTGCCCGCCAGCAACGATACCGGCATGCTGGGGATCTTTAACGCCGACCTGCAATACCGCGGGGAAGGCTCCCGTTACGGCAGTCTGGAAGCCAGGGATCTCGGGATGCGCCGTTTCAGCCTGGCGCTGGAGCAGGGGCACTACGACGGGGCGCGCGCCAGAATTGGCTACTCCGAATCCCCCTTCTACTGGAACAGCCAGGGCAAGAGCGTCTATCGCCCTGGCGACCAGCCAATGACCGCAGGCTCCCTGGCGGAGTTTGACAAAGAGGTGGTGCGCAAGAAGCTGACGGCCGGGCTGACCTATACCCCCAAGAGCCCATGGCGTCCTTATGCCGATTTCTCTTATGAGAAAAAAGAGGCGACCCTGACCACCTACCAGCCCAGCACCCCGGGGATAGGGGGCATGCCGGGCTTTCTGCCCAAGCCGGTCGATGGGACCTCCACCACCCTGGTCAAGAGTGGTGTCAGCTACCTTGGCGAAGGCTGGCTGGTTGATCTGGCCTATAACGGTTCACTCTATCGCAACGATGACACCGCGCTCTATTTCGGCTCGGCCAGTGACCCTTATGCCAATGAGCGGGCCTACGAGCCCGACAACAGCTTCCATCAGGTCAGTTTGTCCGGCCAGTACAACTGGGACAGACAGAGCCTGACTGGACGCGTGCTCAGCAGCCGGGCCACCTCGGATGGCAACCTGACCGCCTTCAGGCAGGTGCCGATCACCCAGAGTGACTTCCACGGTGAAATCGACACCTTCCAGACTGATGCCAAATGGGTGGGCCGTTTCGGTCGGGATCTGACCCTGCGCGCCGGTGGCGAATACCGGGATCGACAGGACAACTCAGACAAGCAGGTGGTCATTGGCAAGCAACGTCAGCCGGGGGATCGCTCCCACAGCAAGGCCAATCTGGAGGCGGATTATCGCCTGAGCCGCTCGGTCAAGGTGACCGGGGGCTATCAGTATCGCGCCGATGAACGGGAGTATGCCGATCGTCGCAAGACCGATGAACAGACGGTGTTCCTCAAGAGCCGCTATCGTCCGGTGGGCGACCTGCAACTGGGGGGCAAAGTCTCCTGGAGTACCCGCGATGGCTCGGAGTGGAAAAATAGCAACACCAATGTCAGCCCGACCCTGCGCCAGTTCTATCTGGCCGATCGGGATCGGCTTGAGCTGCGGGGAGACCTGCAGTACGCCTTCAACGAGCAGTTAAGCTCCTCGCTGGAAGGGTGGTGGGCCAAGGCAAACTATCAGGAGCCCAACATCGGACTCAGTGAAGGGGAAGATTATGGTATCGACCTGACCCTGAACCAGCAGTTTAGTGACGACCTGAGTGGCCATGTGTTCAGCAACGTGCAGTGGATCACCTCAAACCAGAACCATGCCTATACCGGGGCGCCGGATTGGGATCCCTACTCGACCCAAGTGCGTGACGAAATCACCACCCTGGGTCTGGGCCTGACCCAGAAAAAGGCCTTTGATCTGGCGCTGGAGCTGGGGCTCGATTACAGCTTCTCCTATGGCCGTGGCCAGACGGATGCCAGCAAGGGCTATGACTACCCCGACCTGACCAGCAAGCAACACCGTCTGGAAGGTTACGCCCTCTATCAGCTCGACGAGAAGCAGTCGCTGCGCTGGGATATGCGCTACGAGTTCTACCATGACGTGGACTATCTCTTCACTGGCGAGGAGTACAGCATGGGACATGTAAACCAGAACTATAACGGTTACTTCACCGCTATCTCCTGGCTCTACAAGTTCTGATGCAGCAAGCGTCACAAGGGGAGCCTGGCTCCCCTTTTTCATTTCTGGCCATCCACCAGCCCGATATTGCCCCCAGAACACCAAGATTCTGCAGTTCATCTTCAACAAGATACCCAACTCACCCAGCCACCCGTTATCTTGAGCGGGAGCAGGGTTGTGTGAAGCCCGTCACCATGTGAGTGCGGGAGATAGAGGATGATGGCGCTCAGGCAGAAACTTCTTTCTCGCCAGCTATTTCAATAAGTTGAGGTTTGTATGCCTGACAGCAATGTGGTCGCTCACCCGTTCGATGCCAAGAAGATCAATGTCAACGATCCCTATGAGATGAAGCAGTGGATCAAAATGTTCGAGTGCACCGAAGTCCAGCTGAAGCGGGCGGTCAAAGCGGTCGGCACCTCAGGCAAGGCGATCAGAAAACACCTCAAGAAGTGAGAGCTCCCTCTCGCCATTGACCAGGCCCCGCTCGCGGGGCTTTTGCTTTGTTGGCATCTATTTACAACGTCTATTTACAACAAC
>NZ_JRGK01000008.1 GCF_000764645.1 Aeromonas finlandensis | reverse complement strand
GATGATGACCAACCTCGACAAGTTCCTCGAGATCCGCGAACAGAACAAGGATGTCTATATCGGCGAACACTGATGCCCGATTTGACGTTGTGATAAAAGAAAAACCGCCCTGCTTGAGGGCGGTTTTGCTATCTGGCACATCGCCATATCAGGGCTCGGATCACTGCTCCGGCAAATTGAGATCCAGCTTGGCGGCCGATTGCTCAGCCTGCTGATTCTCCGCTTGGGCAGCAGCCAGGGCACGCTTCAAGGCTCGCCGTTTCTGTATGACCACAAACCCGACACCACCCAGTATCACCAGCAGCACACCGCCGCCAGCCAGGACCCAGATCAGCCACCCCATGCCCGCTTCTTTCGGCGCGTCATGGGTCGCCTCGGCTGCGGATGCCGGTGCGGCCGCCGACACCGGCTCTACGGGAGGTGGGGGTGGCGGGAAGATATTGAAGGTTTTCACCGGCAATGCGACCTTCACCTCACGGCCAAGGCGGGTCGTCCCATACAGGGTGGCCTGCACGTCGTACTGCCCGGGGATCTTGATCAGCGACAGGTCGATATCCAGCTTGGGAGCGGTGGCCATCTCGCTAAAGGAGTAACTGCCTCCCGCCTTGTTGTGCACAATCCCCTTGATCACCACGGAGGCAGGATCCAGCTCATCACGGTCGATCAACAGCGACAACTTGGCTCCCAGCTCTTCCGAAGGGGGCGCCAGGTTATAGCTGAACGGATAAGGGTAAAGCAGCACATCCTGATAACGGGCACGGACGAACACCTGATTGCCAGTGCTGAACATGGCGCGGTATTTACCCGCTGGAATATCCTGCAGAGTCACTTCCGCGGTCATGATGCCATCACCCGGCACCTCGTCGAGCCCCTTGCCATCATCGCGATAGT
>NZ_JRGK01000079.1 GCF_000764645.1 Aeromonas finlandensis | reverse complement strand
GAACATACTGCCACAATATATTGCATTTGTAGCTAGGTCTTCATTTTTCAAAAGCCAGATATCTCAATATGGTGGCGGAACAAATATATCAAATTTAAGTCAGCAAATACTTAATGATATTGCTTTGCCGCTGCCCCCACACGACGAGCAGAAAAAAATCGTCCAAATCCTTTCTACATGGGATAAGGCGATCAGCACCACCGAGCAATTGCTGGCCAATAGTCAGCAGCAGAAAAAGGCGTTGATGCAACAACTGCTCACCGGCAAAAAACGCCTGCTGGATAAGAATGGGGTGAGGTTTAGTGGGGAATGGGAAAGTAAGCCTCTATCAGACATAGCAGAAGTCTATCAGCCAAAGACTATATCGCAGTCAATGTTGACTGAAACTGGTTATCCCGTTTATGGCGCAAACGGAATTATTGGCCTCTACGAAGAATTTAATCACGCAACTGAGCAAATCGCGGTTACTTGTCGGGGTAGTACATGCGGCGTTGTTAACTGGACTCAGGCTCAGTCATGGATTACAGGGAATGCAATGGTTATTAATACCGATAATTTTCCCGCTATAAGTAAAAAGTTCCTCTTCTATGTATTGGATGGAAGCAATCTGTCGTACTTAATATCAGGATCTGGTCAGCCACAGATTACGGGAAATATAAAAACTCACGTGGTGAAAATTCCCGCACTAGAAGAACAACAAAAAATCGCCGCCGCACTGTCCACCGCCGATCAAGAAATTACCACCCTGCAACAAAAGCTCGATGCCCTAAAACAAGAGAAAAAAGCGCTGATGCAACAACTGCTGACCGGCAAACGGCGGGTCAAGGTCGAGGAGGCCGCTTAAGATGAACCCACTCACGATAGATGCCGCCGATGAGGCGGAGAACCTCTGGCTGGAAGCGCGCTTGCGCGAATATGGCAACCCCAATGCCATTCGCAACCTCTCCGAGCTGGATGGCTTTCTGACCGCCGTTATCTCCGGCCCACAGCAGCCGCCCATTGATCGCTGGTGGCCCGCCATCTGGGGCGGGGTTGAGCCCGCATGGCGTGATCGGGCCGAGCGGGATCGTGTGATGCAACAGGTGATGATCCAGCTGGCATTCCTCTCCTATGCCCTTACCGAGCAGCACGACGAGTTCGAGCCCATTTTTACCCTTGCCCCCAATATGGAACCCCCCGTCGAGATCGCCAAATGGTGGTGTGCGGGTTATCTGCGCGGTGTGGCATTGGGCAACTGGTCCGCGCTCCCCCATCCACAGCAAGAGGCGCTGGCACTTATTCGCCTGCATGGCAGCGATGAGCAACTGGCGCAGTTGACCCGTCTCTCGCTGACGCAATACCAACAGAGCGTGGCCGAGGTGGCCCCCGCCGCGCTGCGGCTGCACGCCTATTTTCTCGCCCAACGGGGGCCAAACAGGGCGCCTGTCGCGGTATCATCGATGAAACCGGTCAACACCCCCGCCAAGGTCGGGCGCAATGAGCCATGCCCCTGTGGCAGCGGCAAGAAGTACAAGCAGTGCTGTCTGCACTGATCAGTCGCTCGGCCCTTGGGCCGTCACCTCAGAGAGGGTGACGGCCACGGCGAATGGCAAGCATTGGCAGCATCCGCATTGCCATAAAAAAATTTAATAAAACAAACAGTCAGTTAGGGATAAACATGAAATTACAACAACGGATGGAACGGCTGGTCAACGCGGTATGTGAGGGGATGTTCGAGCGGGAGGAGGTGATCTCGGTGGCGTTGCTGGGTGCCTTATGTGGTCAGAATACCTTTCTTTACGGCCCACCCGGCACGGCCAAAAGCCTGATCTCCCGTCGCATCGCCTGTGCCTTTGCCAATCCGGCCTACTTCGAGTACCTGATGAACCGGTTCAGTACCCCCGAGGAGGTCTTTGGCCCCATCTCGATCAAGGCACTCAAAGAGGATCGGTATGTTCGTAAAACCGAGCATTATCTGCCCCAGGCCGATTTCGCGTTTCTGGACGAGATATGGAAATCGAGCCCGGCGATCCTCAATACCCTGCTGACACTTATCAATGAGCACACCTTTCGCAACGGCGAACAGATCGAGCAGGCCCCACTGAAAGCCTTGGTGGCTGCATCAAATGAAACGCCCGATGCCAATCAGGGGCTGGATGCGCTGTATGATCGCTTTATCATCCGCCTGATGGTCGGGCCCATTGAGCAGTCTGATAATTTTGAACGATTGCTGGCGTGCAAACCGACCGAGGCGGCCATCAGGGTTGATGACTCGCTTATTGTAAAGGCCGATGAGTGGGCTAAATGGCGAGAGCAACTGCATGAGGTGAGTTTGTCACCGGAAACCCTGACCATTATTCGCCTGATCCGCAGTGAACTCGCCACCAAATATGACAAACTGAAGGTCTATGTTTCCGACCGCCGCTGGCAGCGGGCGACCCAACTGCTCAAGGCTGCTGCCCTCTTTAATGGCCGCAGCGAAACCAATCACAGTGATGCCTTGCTATTGCGGCACTGCTTGTGGACCCATGAAGAGAACCGTCTTGCCGTTAACGATATCGTCGAGCAAGCCGTCAAGGATACCGGTTTTGACAGTGGTATTAATCTCGCGCAGATTGATGCCGAAAAAGAATCATTGGAGAAAGAGATCCATAATGAACTTTTCAGTGCCACTGATATTTACGATACACAGATTATTAATGGGCACGCTTTTTTCAAAGTGAAGAACGACTTTGATAATACTAGGATTGGTTCTTACATTTTTATTCCATTGGATAACCTTAAGAACACACATGAATTCCACCCGACAAGTGAAACGGGTAATGAACTAAATTATATTGTCTGTCAATTTGATGGCCAGGGTACTTGTCGGATATCAATGAAGAGCCGATTTGGCAGTTTTAATTTCAAACCAGAAGTTCTCTTCCATAAAGGTGACAAGAAACCAAATATTAACAAGCGGCTTATCACCTCATTGGCTGAGTCGGTGGCAAAAACCAGAGAACAGCTTATAGCCACTCTGAATAAGATAGAAAAACAGTGCCAAGGCTATGAGAAAAAATTGGCATCCATTTTCGTTCCTGCCCAGCAGAGCGCATTGGCTATTGATGGCATTACCGAGCAGATTGCTCGGCTCAAATTGCGTATCAAAGATTGTGAACGGCTGGAAGCCTTATGCAAATAAGCCAGGTGGAGAGTGCTTCGCATCTCGCTCAAAAAGAACTCCGCGACAGCTATGGTGGATTGCTGGCTCACTCCAGCTCGCTGACCAGCCAGGTTAGGCAGCACATTGAGGAGTGGAAGAGAGATACTGAGGCAGCGTTGACCAACGAGTGTCCATTCACTGAGCATGCCCACAAGCTGAACCATTGGCGAAGAGCGAGTGCGCTTGGTGATATATCCAAAGCCTCTTTTCAAGGGGCGGTGGACGATTTTCTCGCACTCTGTAAAGCCAGCCAGCACCCGGTGGACCCGCCATTTTGGCAAAAGCAGGTTGCCGATAGTTTCGCTCAGGACGTAGAGCAGCCGAGTGCGGATAAGGCCGTCAGTTGCCAACTGCTGGCTACTGAATGGCAAAAGGTGCTGGATAAAGCCCGCAATAGTTGGGAGCTGGCCAGGATCGAGCAGCTGCGTCGCCAGTTAATGGAACGATTGGAGAGCATGCTCAAGCTGTTGCAGCAGTTGCAACCTCTGCTTGAAGCGTTGGGGCTGGATCCGGGGCGACTGGTTGATCTCTCCAGTGGCCAGCTCTCTGCCCAAGATCTGGCCCAGTTCCAGAAGTGGGCAAGCTATCTGGCAAACGACAAGGGGTTGCATGCGTTATGCGACTTGCTCGGCAAGATCCGGCAGATTGAACTCTCCGAAAAGATTGAGCGGGTGAAGGTCAACCACGTTCTGGATCTCTGTCTGCCCGATATCAACTCCCGAGAGGAGATAGTGGGTATTCGGTTGGGACGAGATCTGGAGCATGTATTGCCCAGCGAGAAAGCCCTGTTGGCTGATGACGAGACCGCATTGCTGTTTGATTTGAAGTTCGTCGAGTCACGACTGATGAGCTTTGATATGGCAGGTATGCAGACTCAACATCTGCATGTTGAACGAGAAGAGGAGAGGCAGGTCAACGAAGAGGAGAAGCGCGGCCCCATGATCCTCTGCGTTGATACCAGTGGCTCGATGAGCGGGGCGCCCGAGACGATCGCCAAAGCGATGACGCTATTTCTGGCAACCAAAGCGAGAGAGGAGCAACGCCCCTGTTACCTGATTAACTTCTCTACGGGTATCAGGACCTTGGAGTTGAGTGGAAAATGGGGCCTTGCGTCGATAATCGACTTTCTGAAAATGTCGTTTCATGGTGGTACTGATGCGGCACCAGCCCTTGGCCATGCGTTGAAAACCATGGCCGCAGAGACCTACCAAAAGGCCGACCTGTTGATGATTTCTGACTTCATCATGGCGGATCTGCCACCGGAGACCCTGGCAAATATCGAGCAACAGCGTGGTAAGGGTAACCGCTTTTACTCTCTGGTGGTCGGCTCTGCCTATATGGTTCAGCGGCTAAAGCGCCTCTTTGACCATGAGTGGGTGTATAACCCGACGACGAGTACCATTCATGAGTTGATCGGCTTTCAGCAAAAAATTGACAACCAGTTTGAGGCATCCCCGTTATGAAGGCCTTGCCGAAATTTCAAGAAGAGTACAGCGCCAAGCTCCCGGCCCTGACCCTGCTGACCCAGTTGGGCTGGTCTTTCCTCTCCCCTGAACAGGCGCTGGCGGCGCGGGATGGCAAGGCCGATCAGGTGGTGCTGCGTCAACAGCTACGCAACGTACTGGCCGAGCGCACCTTTGTGTTTGCGGGCAAGACCTATCCGCTTTCCCCTAAGTCAGTGGACAATCTGGTGAGCGAGCTGTGCAGTCCGGCCCTGAATGAAGGGTTGCAGGCGGCCAACGAGCGGCTCTATAACCATCTGCTTTACGGTATGTCGGTCACCGAGTTTGTCGATGGCAAGAAGGTGAGCCCCACCATCCCCCTGATTGACTGGCACAATCCGCACAATAACCGCTTTACCTTTACTGAAGAGTTCAGAGTGACTCGTTCTGGTGGTATCGGCTCTTCGTTTCAAGAGCATCGCCGCCCCGATATCGTCTGCTTCGTCAATGGCTTGCCCCTGGTGGTGATCGAGGCCAAGCGCCCGGATGGCAACGCCAAAAAAGGGCCGACCATCAAGGAGGGGATCTCCCAAAGCCTGCGCAACCAGCGCCCCGACGAGATCCCGCTGCTGTTTGCCTATAGCCAGTTGCTGCTCTCCATCAACGGTATCGAGGGACGATATGCCACCTGCGGTACGCCGGAGAAGTTCTGGGCCGCCTGGCGCGAGGAGGACATCGGTGATGGTGCAATGACGGCCATCAAGAATCAGCTGCTCTCATCCGCACAACTATCTACCCTGTTTAGCCACCGGCCCGTCGCCGATCTGGACTGGTATCAGTCGCTGGTTGCGGCTGGTGAGCTGGCGGTCAGCGAGCAGGATAGACTGCTAATTAGCCTGCTCTCGCCGGAGCGGTTGCTGGAGATGACCCGGCTGTTCACCCTGTTTGACAAGAAGGCGGGCAAGATAGTCGCCCGCTACCAGCAGGTGTTTGGCATCAAGCGGTTAATCGAGCGTATCAACCAGAAACGCCCAGATGGCGGGAGAGAAGGTGGGGTGATCTGGCACACCACCGGCTCGGGTAAATCCTTCACCATGGTGTTCCTCAGCAAGGCGCTGATCTTGCACGACAGTTTGAAACAGTGCCGCCTGTTGGTGGTGACCGATCGGGTGGATCTGGAGAGCCAGCTCAGCAAGACCTTCGCCTCCAGCGGCGAACTCGCGGGCAAGAAAGATAAAGAAGCGGCCATGGCCACTTCGGGCAAGCGGCTGGCACAGCAGATCGGCAAGGGCAGCGAGCGCATCATCTTCTCGCTTATTCAGAAGTTCAACTCAGCCACCAAGTTGCCGGAGTGCAGCAACAAGAGCCCGGATCTCATCGTGCTGATCGATGAGGGCCACCGCAGCCAGGGGGGCGAGAACCATATCCGCATGAAGCAGGCGCTGCCCAACGCTGCCTTTGTCGCCTTTACCGGCACGCCGCTGCTCAAGGATGACAAGACCACCAACAAGTTCGGCCCCATCGTCCATGCCTACACCATGCAGCGGGCGGTCGAGGACAAGACGGTGACGCCGCTGCTCTATGAGGAGCGCATCCCTGATCTGGAGGTCAACGAGCGGGCTATCGACAGCTGGTTTGACCGCATCACCCAGGGGTTAAACGAACAGCAGCAGGCCGATCTGAAACGCAAATTTGCCCGCAAGGGCGAGATCTACAGCGCGGAAGATCGCATCAAGCTGATTGCGTTCGATATCGCCAGTCACTTTTCAAACCACATTGTCGAGGGGCTCAAGGGTCAGCTGGCCTGCGACAGCAAAGCCTCGGCGGTGCTCTATAAAAAGTACCTCGACGAGGCTGGGCTGTTCGAATCGGCGGTGGTGATGAGCCCGCCCGACAGCCGTGAAGGCAACACCGAGGTGGATGAATCGACCACACCGCTGGTTACTCAGTGGTGGAAGGAGAATGTCGGCACTCTCTTTGGTTTTGGGGATGAGCAGGCTTACACCAGACAGGTCGTGGACCGTTTCGATCAGGATGACGACCTCAAGTTGCTGATCGTGGTGGACAAGTTGCTGACCGGCTTCGATGAGCCAAAGAACACCGTGCTTTATATCGACAAACCGTTAAAAGAGCACAACCTGATCCAGGCGATTGCACGGGTCAACCGGCTGCACCCGAAGAAGCAGTTTGGTCTGCTTATCGACTATCGCGGCATCTTATCCGAGCTCGATACCACCATCGGCAAGTATCAGGATCTCGCTTCCCGCACCCAGGGCGGCTATGACGTTGACGACCTCAACGGTCTCTACAACCAGATGGGCACCGAGTACAAGCGGCTGCCTCAGCTCTACCAGACCCTGTGGAGCATCTTTGCCGGGGTAAAGAACAAGCAGGACATCGAGCAACTGCGCCAAGTGCTGGTGCCCAAGATGGAGGAGCTGGACGGAGAGCTGGTGGATGTGCACCTCAAGGTGCGCGAAGATTTCTACGAGGCGCTCACGGCGTTTGCCAGTTGCCTGAAAGTGGCGTTGCAGTCAGCTTCCTTCTTCGAGGACAGCGCCTTTAGCGAGGCGGATCGTCGCCACTACAAGGAGACGGTGAAACAGCTCTCCAGCCTGCGCCAACTGGTGCAGCAGGATGCAGGTGAGAAGGTTGACTACGACGAATATGCCGAGCAGGTGAAGAAGCTGCTGGATAAGCATGTGGTCGGTGTAGAGGTCAAAGAGCCGGGTGGCTTCTATGAAGTCGGCAAGATGGGCCAAAAACAGCCAGAAGAGTGGAACGAGAACAAGACCCGCAACGAGACCGACATCATCAAGACTCGGGTCACCCGCATGATTGAGCAGGAGCTACGCGACGACCCTTACGCCCAGGAAGCCTTCTCCAAGCTGCTGCGCCAGGCCATCCTTGATGCCGAGAAGCTGTTCGAGCACCCGCTCAAGCAGTACATGCTGTTTCGGGAGTTCGAAGAGCAGGTACAGGAGCGCCGCCTGAGTGACATTCCTGACGCCTTTGCTGGGCATCGCCACGCTCAGGCCTACTTTGGGGTGTTCAAGAAGGTGCTGCCGGAGGTGTTTGCCATCACCGACAGCCAGGTACAGGACAAATGGATAAAGCTGGCCTTCGAGATCGATACGGTCGTGGATGCATCGGTAGCCGAGCACTCCATCAACCCGCAGAACATCGAAGCAGGCATTCGCAAGCAACTGCTGCCACGCATGTTCCAGGAGTGCAAAGCCATCGGCAGTGGTATGGAGCAGGCCAAGAAAATCGTCGAGATGGTGGTGCAGATCACCCGAGTCGGCTTGAGCGGAGTCTGATCGGATGAATGTGCCTATTAGGGACAAGGGCGATGCTCAGCCCCACATTCCAGCACCCTCTTTTCACTTTCGCTACGGCGATGAGCTGATTGCCTTCGAGCGGGTCGCGCGGCCACAAGCCAGCGGCAAGGTACTTATCAAGGTGCATCCCGATTGCCGCGTCGTGGTCTCGGCCCCGCGTGAGGCGGCTGATGATGCGGTTCTCGCAGCGGTCAAACAGCGCGGACGCTGGATCTACGAGCAGTTACGCGACTTTCGTCAGCAGTTGGAGCACGTCACCCCACGCCAGTACATCAGTGGGGAAAGTCACTATTACCTCGGCAAGCAGTACCTGCTCAAGGTGATAGCGGCACCTGATGCTGTGCAGGGGGTCAAGATGCTGCGTGGCAAGTTGGAGGTGTCGGTCAGGAGTCCAGTCACTGATAGCGCAAAGAGAGCCGGGAAAGTACGGGCATTGCTGGCTGATTGGTACAAGGCCCGAGCCAGGGAGGTGTTTGCCAGACGACTCAATGCCATGCTCGATCAGGCCATCTGGGTCACCGAACGTCCGCCACTGCGTATCCTGACCATGCAGACCCAGTGGGGAAGTTGTTCCCCCCATGGCCGGATCACGCTTAACCCACATCTGGTCAAAGCGCCCCGCGAGTGTATCGATTACGTGATCCTGCACGAGCTCTGCCATATCGCCGAGCACAACCACAGCGAGCACTTTTATCGGCTGATGAGTCAGGTGATGCCCGGTTGGGAAAAGACCAAAGAACTGCTGGATGGCATGGCTAACCGCTTGTTGACGTAGCGGTTTTCGCGAGATGGAAATGGGGCATCGTCTGTGACCATGGTGGCAGACTTCAAAGTGATGGCCTACTTCCGGATTTGCCTTCCAACGGCGTTGTTAATGGGTAGGTGCGACATCCCATTAACAACGCCTCGGGCTATAACAAAACGCCGATCATCCGATCGGCGTTTTATCTATGCGAAGCCTGATGGTTCCACACTCAGCTGGCTTAACACTTTGCCTGTTTAAAGATGGGTGGTTTAAAACAGCAGTTGGGTCAGGTAGCCCATCATCACGGCCATCCCCAGTATCACGGTCAGGAAGGCCGCAATCATCGGGGTTCTGAACATCGATTTGAGCAGGATCACCTCGGTCAGGCTGGCTCCGGCACTGCCGATGATCAGCGCCATAACGGCGCCCATCCCCATCCCTTTGCCCAGCAGTACCGACGCGAGCGGGATCACGGCCTCGGCGCGGATGTAGAGGGGGATCCCGACGATGGCGCTGAAGGGAATGGCCAGCGGGTTGTCGGCGCCAGCATGGGCAGCGATCCACTCGGCCGGAATAAAGCCGTAGATAAACGAGCCGACGAGCACCCCCAGCAGCAGGAAGGGCAATACCGCTTTGAACTGCTGCCAGGCATCGATGCGAGCCTTGACCCAGGCAGTGGGGAGCTGTGGCGCACTGGTCAGGGTTGCCGTGCCATCGCCGCAGCAGGAGAGAGTGGCTTGTTCGGTCATCTCTGGTTGCGCTGCTGCGCAGCATGCCGCCCCGTTGAACGGTTTGACCGAGCGAATGGCGCCGCGTTGGTTGTCACTGCAATTTGCCTGGGTTTTGGTACGAAGGGCTGGGCCACAACCACTGCTGCAGGAGGGGATTGCCTCTTTGGGGTCGATGATATGGCGCTCGAACCCCAATCTGTCGAGCAGCATGCTCGCCATGACGGAGACGCTGGCGGCGATCACGGCGTAGAGCAGGGTCACTTTCCAGCCGAAGGTGGCCCACATCAAGCCGACGATGATGGGGTTCAGCAGTGGTG
>NZ_JRGK01000078.1 GCF_000764645.1 Aeromonas finlandensis | reverse complement strand
GAATGTAGGAAGATATTGTGACTCGATCATCTCTGTATGGTCAACGACGCGAATTTTATCGCTTGGGGCCAACCATTTAGGACACTGCTTATCAGTAACAATATAAATTCTTCTAACCCATGGCAAAAACTTCAATACACTGCCCAGTGAATATTTCAATTCATCATGGTTACTGAATCGCGCAGGATCAGTAGCATACTGCCCGACATAGTGTTCATCCACCAACTGCTTGTACTGCTGGTAGCGTGCTTGCCAGTCAGGGTCTGAATCATCGACCCATGTAAAGACCACATCGATTGGAAAATCAATTTCTATTTGACTCTCCAGCGCCAAGTCATGGCGCATAAGAATATATTCTTCACTCTCTGCGCAAGCAATTTCGTTTCGAATGACAGGGTACTTTTTATTCAAGTGGTCACGAATAAAAATGCCAGGGCTTTTGATAAATTTCTTCAGTTTTCTCATCTTGTTTCGATACTAACGTGAATGTGTTATACGCGGATGAGTCAAGCAGAATGGTAGTTACAACGCTAAAGACCCGATAAATGCTTTAAAGCTGTGCTGATAGTCTTTATGGCGAAGGCCATACTCAACAAACGCTTTCATATAACCCAATTTGTCACCACAATCATGGGATTTGCCTTGCATGCAAAACGCATCAACCTCACCCGATTTCAACAATTCCGAAATTGCATCGGTTAACTGAATTTCATCACCAGCACCCGGCTTTGTTGTGCGCAAATATGCCCATATCTCCGGCGTCAAGACGTAACGGCCCACAATTGCAAGGTTGGAAGGAGCTTCATCTTGATCCGGCTTCTCAACAACATCAAATATGGTGGACGACTCACCGGCATTTACATCAATAGAATGGCAGTCCACGATGCCGTATTTCGACACATCCTTGATATCGACAGGTTCCACCATAATCTGGGAGTGACCTGACTCTTTATAATTACGAACCATTTTTGCCAGATTATCTTTTTTCAGATCGCTGGCCGCATCATCGATAATCACATCGGGCAACACCACAACAAACGGGTTGTCACCGACTAGGGGATATGCTGAAAGCACTGCATGGCCCAACCCTTTTGCCTCACCTTGACGGACGTGCATAATAGTCACATCCTTGGGGCATATGGATTGGATCTCTTCCAGCAACTGTCGTTTTACCCTGCTCTCCAACGTGGCTTCCAGCTCAAATGACTTGTCGAAGTGATTTTCGATGGCATTCTTGGAGGAGTGGGTCACCAAAATGATATCTTTGATTCCCGCAGCAATACACTCATTGACAACATATTGAATGAGAGGCTTATCAACGATTGGCAGCATTTCTTTTGGAATCGCTTTTGTTGCAGGTAGCATTCTGGTCCCAAGACCTGCGACTGGAATTACAGCTTTCATATTTATCCCTTAGTAATATCTTTATATTATATATAACTTAACGAAAAAAAAGATCAGTCATCATATTCATACTTATGAATGATGGTGTGCTTTACTATCAATACCCGGCAAAATTAACGATAAGGTTAAATGCAAAGGATGGTAATTAATTATTAGCGCTTGGCTACATCAAGATAAAAATCGATGGTGGAGAATGAAAATATTATCCTTAGAGGTTATCTTCCTTGGTGCTTATTGCCTGTCACAATCAACGATTCAATATTGATGATGACAGGCAATATATCTCTTGTGGCAACAGTCGATCAAATAGCGACCAGCACTCCGGCCGATACCGCAATCTGGTAGATCACCTGAGTAAAGTCTTTGGTAATTTGCAGCGACTTGGTTTCTACCTGCGGCAAGACAAAGATCTCGTCACCCGGGGTCACTTTCAGATCGGTATCTTCCAATTCCCCTTTCTCAATCTGACTAAAGGTGCCATTGCGATGAAGCAGCAAAATACGCGAGTTGCTGGCCTTCTGGGTAAAGCCACCCGCCAGATTGATATAATCGCTGACGGTGCGTTTCTCGTCGGCCAAAATGGCATTCGGGAACATGACATCGCCATGCACCATCACCAGATTGGTCTGACGCGGAATACGGATGATGTCATCGGGTTCGAGACGCACCTCTTCCAGATTCGGGGCATTGGCCAGCACCACCTGGCCGCTCGGCTGGATCTCTTTGGCCCGCTGTACCCATTGCATCAACAGTTCAGCTTCACTCTTGCGCAGTTGAGCTTCCCCTTCCGAGGAGGAGCGTGCGGTCAGGATGCTGGCTTCAAACGCCTTGAGCGAGGAGCCCAGCATCTCTTTTTGGCGCACTTGCACAGACTTGCGATAAAGCTGGATGGCACTGATATCGGCATCCGGAGTCAATTTCAACCCGTTGAGCACATCCCCCAGACGGGCACCATATTTCAGTACCACTTCCTGGTCACTGTTGTGTTCACCTTCCACACGCACAGCAATTGAGGCGTAACGCTTGTCGGCAATGACTTCAACCGTGTCACCACTGCTGATCATCACTCGCGAAAGCTGTGCATCATCCGCCAGGGGGTAATTATCCATCCGGATATTTTCCCCCTGATTACGGCTGACCCGCACATGGGTCGCATCGGCATCAGGACGAGCCAGTTGCAACAACTCACCCAAGACCATATGGGGTTTGCTTAGCTCAAATTTGTTAGCGTTCGCCACCTTACCCCTGACCGTTGCCTGATAACGCAGTGGTGCAACGACGATGATATCCCCATCACGCAACTGGGTCGGAAGCAGAGAACCATTTATCAGGAACTGGTAGAGGTTGTAGTGGCGCAGCGTCTGGCCACCACGCTTGAGTGCCACATCCAGGTAGCTACCGCGTTCCGGAGATATACCGCCTGCTTTATCGAGGAAATAGAGAATGGAGTCACCGGACTGACCGGAAAATAGTCCCGGCTGTTTGACAAAACCGGTCACGAAAATTTTGACCGGCTGACTCACGTCCAGACTGGCGTAAATGCTGACATTCTTCTGATAGACGCTGGTCACGGCGCCCAGCAGGGTGTCATTCAACTTTTCGTTGCGCACCCCGGCCACCTTGATTGGACCAACCTTGGGCAGAAAAATATTACCCTGCTGGTCAACCGTCAGCGGTTGATCAAACTCGACCCCGCCCCATAGCTGTACCTGCAACCGGTCACCAATGGCGATACGGTAATCAGGATTGAAACCGTTAAAGGATTCACGAGCAAATTCACCACGAAACAACCAGTTGCCAAACACAGGATCCCGAGTTTGGGTATCGGTGACGACTTTGCGAACGGGATCCGCATCCTGGGATATTTCGAGCGCATGGGCGGGCTGCAAACAGAGCGCCAGACCAAGCGCCAGCAGACTCGGTTTGAGATTGAGTGAACTAGTAAAGGGGATATTCAACAACAGTACTCCTGTCAGTCTTGATGTTCGCGCAAGGTTGCAAGACCCATCACGACCAAACCGTAGAAAAGGCAAAGCAGTACACCGATGGTGGCCAAGTTGTAAAGACGACGGGGATATTCGGCCTCTTCGGCCACACTTGGCTGGCTCACCACCAGTAGATGTTTCAGTTTGCGGTACGCTTCGACACGAGCTTGTTCCATGCTGACCAGGCCAGTCTTGTAGACATCGGCCGCCAGCTGGGTTTGTACTTGTACCGCCTGATAGTCAGCGTTGACCTCGTTGAGCGACTTTTTATCGCCACTGGTCAGCCGCATTTTCTCTTGTGCCAACTGGCGAGTGAGGGCGTCAACCCGGTCTTTCACGGCAATCACATCTGGCGCATTCGGATTCATATATATTTGCAGTCGCTTGAGTTCGGCATCCTGGCGCACCAGTTCCGCTTCCAGCTCAGAGACGACGCCCATCATGGCCGTGCTGGTTGCCTCCGGGCTCATCAACTGATGTTGATTCTGGAAAGCCAGCATCTTTTCTCGCTCTTGCAGCAACCGTTCATGGGATCGGGCAACCTCTGTCTCCACAAACTTGAGCTGATCCATCGCCACCTGATGACTCAACCGATTGATAAAACCTTCGCTCTCTTTGAGCATCAGGGTCACAACCCCTTTTGCATACTCCGGATCGAACGCTTGCAGACTGACGGTCAATACCCCAGAGAGCTCATCCAGAGTGATGGTGAGGTGATCACGATAAAAGGCGAGAAACTCCTCACGGGTCGCATCTTGCGGCAAACGGGAAAACATATCGGCACCGTCACTTTGAAAGTGCTTTTTGAGTTGCAGCTCTTTATCCAGGGTACTGAGCATGTCCCAAGACTTCAGGTAATCCTGGATCACCAGTACATCCTGATGATTACTGCCACCCAACCCGAGCATGGAGAGCGCATCCGGCAACATCTTGAGCTGATCGGCCTGTTTGATAATCAGGCTTGCCTGACTGACATAACGATCACTGGCAATGGCACCGTAATAGAGCACAGCCAGGCTGAAGCAGATCACCACCCAGAGAAAGCTGCCGAGTTTGACCGCTTTCTTCCAGGAGTGGTGAGCGACCTGATAGCCCTTTGAATCGATGAGAAACAGCTTGGGATCACGCTTGAATTTGCGCAGCTTGCGCTCAAATAAAGCGGTCAAATTGGCTTTGGTCATATATATCCGTAGCAATACGTGAAAGGAAAATCAGAGCTTTTGATAAATGGCGATGGCGTCTTCAATATCTTCATGCAGGGTCAATTGCCCTTCATGCAGCACAATGCCCATATCGCACTGTTGACGCAGGGTCTTCATATCGTGGGAGACCATAATCAGGCTGGCGGTTTCACGCTTCTGAGTGAAAACATCGATGCACTTTTGTCTAAATCTGGCGTCCCCCACCGAGGTGATCTCATCGGTCAGGTAGATATCGAAATCAAACGCCATGCTGACAGCGAATGAAAATTTCGATTTCATCCCGCTCGAATACCCCTTGATTGGCAGCTCATAGTGCTGGCCAATTTCAGAGAACGCCTTAACCCACTCTTCGACGGCCGCCGTATCATGGACACCATGTATCCGACAGACGAAACGGGTATTTTCGCGCCCGGTCATGCTGCCCTGGAAACCACCACTCAGCGCCAGCGGCCAGGAGACGCGACTGTGGCGAAGGACCTTCCCCTTATTCGGCATATCCATGCCACCAAGCAACCGTAGGAGGGTGGACTTACCCGCCCCGTTAGCGCCGAGAATGCCAATATTACGATCCCCCGGCAGGGTAAAGCTGACATCCTTCAACACATAATGGCGGCCAAATTTGGTCGGGTAATATTTAGAGACGTTATCGAGAATGATCATGTTGTCAGCTTGCGATTAGTCGGCGATGACTGAGTCGATAGGCACTTGTCGCGAACGTGAGTAACACCAACGTGATGCCAGCAAGATAATTCCAGCTCCCTCCCTGCGTCTGAAACCCAGCGATCCAGCCCGAGCGAATGAGCTCCAGTGCATGTACCACAGGGTTCCATAGCAGCAGATGCTGATAGCTCTGTGGTACTGCCGCCAGCGGGAAAAAGACTGCTGAGATCCACATCATGGGTCGCATCAGAATAGGGATCAATTTTTTAGCCTCTTCGGAAAGAGACGTCACGACGCAAAACAGGGTTCCAAGTGCGAAGGAAAAGATCATTAGCAAGCCATACCCTGCTAATACAGCAAGCGGATCTGCTGGCATGGCATCAAAGCCAAACCAGATCAGCCCCAGGATCAGCACAAACGCCACCAGTACCCCGATCAGGGTTTCCAGCAAGAAGCGGGAAAACAGAGTGGCGAATGGCGTCACTTGCCGATAACAGAACAACCCCTTGTTAGCGCTGACGGCCGATTGTAACTGGTTGGTCATGTTTAAAAACATCAGAAACGGTAGATAACCTGCAGCAACAAATACTGGCGCCTCGACGCCACCAAAGCCGTTGCGTTGACGGAGCCCGAATGCAAAACAAAACAGCGCAATAGTCAGGAGTGGATCCAGCACCGCCCACGAATATCCCATCCGGTAGGTGCCGAAACGGGTCTTGAGCTCCCGCATCAGCAAGCCAAAGGTCACATCCTTGAGCACAGCTAATGAGGTTCTACGCTGGTTTGATAGAATAGGCGTGTTCAATTTTTAATCTTGCTTGGCCAGTTGCAGAAAAGGAGGGACTCTATCACAAAAAATCAGGTAATAGAAAAAGCCCATATTATAAAGGAGTAAGGATGAATAATGCGCGAAATAACGACACGGCGAAACGGTCACTAAATGCAACCTCACATCTATCATTTTTTGGCATGGCTACCGCAGGGCGATGACAATACCACCAATACGCACAGCTTAATTTTCAGGCATAGCTACCGCAGGGCGATGACAATACCACCAATACGCACAGCTTAATTTTCAGGCATAGCTACCGCAGGGCGGAGACAATACCACCAATACGCATAGCTCAATTTTCAAGCGCAACTACCGCGAGGCGGTGCAAAACCACCAACACATAACAACCAAATTCCGATATTCCTACCAGACTGCAGAGAAAATATCGTCAAGACGCAGAGGTCATTTTGATAAAAAATAAACAGCAGCGATGCGAAGCATCACCGGAGTGGTTATTAAACAATTTGGATAACTGCAGACCGCCACATACACAGACCAAAATTATTCACTTGTTTATTTTACAAACACACAAGCAGCAACCTCAAAACACAGCGCCCCATCGCAAGTAACATCACGCACACAACCAGTAATAACCGAGTTATCAATCAAGGTGAGCTATAACTTTGCCGTGGCACTAATAGAAACACCTACTGGTCAGATTGTGACGCACACAATAATTGCTATCACTTGCAGGCGATACTACCCACGAGGTGCAATCGAGTCAAGACTCAAAAAATTCCAACGCGATTGAGTTCACCATCAACATAGCATCATAACCTGTTGTTTTTAAAACATTTAACCTCAAGACCTTACGTGCTGCATCGAAACAAATACATGTTCTTGACGAGAAAAAATCATGCCAAATCTATATTGTCAAATTTGACATTAAAGTTTTTCCTGTTTTATGACGTATGACGCTCGAATTTTTATATATAACACGCAATAGATGCATTATTTACGCATGTTAACAACCCAACATCGTATTGGATATCTAAATAAACTAAATTAATCATTTAGAAAAACTAAACACACAAAAACACTGACAAAACAGTTCAAATATCAACCAATTATTTTGCCGAAATAATCGACTGCACACGCTTGACCGGTTGTTATTTAGACACATGTATTTTTGTCCCTCCTTCAAAATTGACAAAGCTCGCTCCGATTGACTATGCCTGAAGGGTGACCGACAGGGTCACCATGGAACAATAAACATTTGGAGGGGGCATGGACGCTAACACTCTATTACGCTGCGGGCTGCTGGCTTCGCTGGTTGCCAGCAACAGCGCATTGGCCGATGAAAATATCGTTGTCTTACAGCTCGGCACGGCTTTCAGCAGTGAGAAACTCGATATCCATATCGCGGATGCCAAATTTCACCATATGTTCTGGCGCTGGGGTGATTCAGGGTGCCAATTCGGGTTGGGGGCGCGCGCCGGTGCGCTCAAAGTAGAAGATGAAGAGAGTGCCAGATTGGGTGGCGGGGGGCGTATCGAATGCCAATGGGGAAACTGGGTGACCTGGATCCCGGCCGATGTGCTCTGGCTCGAGCAATATGAATTCGGTAAACGGGGCCACAACTACAAAAATTATGGTGGCCCCTTCCAGTTTTCCGCGGGTATCGGTATCGGTTATGCACTGACCTCAAATTGGCTGATCGGCTATCAATACGAACATATGTCAAACGCCTATATGTATGACAAGAATCCCGGGCTGGACAGCCATACCCTCCACATCGAATATCGTTTTTAGCAAAACAGGCGCCACCGCAATCAATACAAGCTAAAAAAGCCTTCACTCCCGTGAAGGCTTTTCGTTATGTCCTCTCCTGATAACCGTGATGGCAATTACAGATAGAAGAGCCCCACGATCAGGATATGAACGACGAAGCCCGCCATCAGGGGCACAGAGGTGCGCTTGATCACCGCGAAAGGCGTCAGCTTGGCGCCACTGGCGACGGCAATAATCACCCCGGAGACCGGCGACATGGCCCGCCCCATGTGGGAGGCCTGCTGCATTGGCAGGATCATGGCGGCAGTGTTGACCCCCATGCTGGCTGCGATCTGCGGGATCAGCTCGACAAAGGCGAGGAAGGGAGCATTGCCGGAGCCCATGATGATAGCGGCCGCCAGGGTCACCAGCGCGAAGACGATGGCCATGGCAAATGCGGGCAGACCCACATGCTCGGCGCCGACAATCATGATATCGATCACCCCCAGCACCTTGATGCCGTGGGCAAAGATCCCCGCCGCCACCAGCAGCCCCACCACGTTGCTGAACGCTGACCCCATGCCATTGAGGAAGTGGCTGAAACCACCGCACACCTGCTTCATGTCACGGGTTCTGGCCGCCTCCACCACCATGCTGATAAACATCGAGATCATCACGATGGTGATGACGTTGAGCTTGATGTGATCCACGAACAGGGAGGAGAACCCCACCGCCATGATGATGGGCAACATTGGCAAGATGGCATAAAAACCCGGTACACAGACCTCTTTCGCCGACTCATCCACCACAGCGGCACCCTGATGCTGGTGCCCATCGAGCCGATCGCAGCGCCGCTGCCAGAATACGTGCATCAAGCCCACCACCAGCACGGTCGCCAGCGCGGCGGGGCCCTGATAGGTGTAGACATACTCAATCACGTTATGGCCCATGCCCACTGCCTCGGTAGCCCGAATGGCATCGATGGCGGTTGGGGTATAGGCCACCCCGAGGGAGGTGGCAATCACCCCGGCTGACGAGGCGGCAGAGAGTCCCAACCCCACCATGATGGGGAAAAGGGTCGCCATCAACAGCACCGCCAGACCGGTCGCCGAGGGGATCGCCAGTTGCAGCGCGCTGGCCAGCAGATAGGAGAAGAAGAGCAACACATAGGGGGAGCGCAACCGGCGCAGCGGACGGATGGCGATCCGCACCACCGCATCATTGGCACCGATATGATCCATGTAGTGGGCAAAGCCCATCAGCGCCATGATCATCAACCCCAGATCCGCCGCCCGCGAGCTGAAGAGATCCCGCATCACCTCAAAAGGATCAAACAGGGCAATGCCGGTGCTCTCGACCCCTTTGGGCAGCACACTTCCCCACCCTGCCAGCTGGCTTGCCACCATCAGCACCAGACCGGCGGCAAACAGCACCGGCTCGGCCCGATAGCCTTTCAGGATCAGTCTGGCCACCAGAACGATGACCAGCACTGCAATAACGACCTGAAACATGACGACTCCTTAGCGACTGAAACGGGCGTGAGTGAGCTTGATGATCTCGATCACCACGGCACTGGCCGCCTCGAGGGAGCTGACCGGCAGGTACTCGTAGATGGAGTGGAAGTTGTGGGCACCGGTGAAGAGGTTCGGACAGGGCAACCCTTTCTGGGAGAGCACGGCGCCGTCATAACCGCCGCGCATCGGGATGGGCTTGGGAGTAATCCCCAAAGTCTCGTAAGCAGCCAGCGCCAGTTCGATGGGATAGCGGTTCTCCCCCTGCAAACTGTTGAACACATTGCTGTAGCGATCGCTCAAGTGGTAACTCACGCTCTGCTCACCCCAGAGGGCCTGACAGCTCTTGCCGAGGGTGTCGAGCAGGGTCATCCGCTGTTGATACCCCGCCTGAGTAAAGTCTCGCACATCCAGCTTGAGCACGGTTTTGGCGCTGTTGCCCTGCATCTGCTTGACCCAGTAGTAACCTTCACGCCCCTCGGTATATTCAGGCGCTTCGCCCCCCGGCAGCATGGCGATAAACTTGTGGGCCATCAGCAGGGAGTTCTTCAACTTGCCCTTGGCCGACATGGGGTGGGCCGAGGCGCCGTGAAAGACAAACTCCGCATCCCCCGCATTCCAGTTCTCATAGACCAGCTCGCCAAGGCCGCAGCAGTCGAGGGTGTAGGCAAAGTCGGCGCCAAAACGTTCGGTATCAAACGCCTTGGCTCCCCGCAACCCCTGCTCCTCATCGGGCACCAGACCAATTTTGATGGTGCCATGGGGGATCTCCGGGTGTGCCTGCAGATAGGCCACCGCATTGACGATGGCGGCGATGGCAGCCTTGTCATCGGCCCCCAGCAGGCTGGTGCCATCGGTCACGATGATCTGATCACCGGCGTAATTGGCAAGCTCCGGGAACTCGCTCTGGCGCAAGGTGATCTGCCGCTCGGCATTGAGGCAGATATCCCCCCCTTCATAGCTCACCACCCGGGCATGGGTATCGGCGGTGTGCTCGGCGCTGGTATCGAGATGGGCGAAGAAGGCCACGGTGGGCAGATCCCCCGCCACATTGGCGGGCAGGGTGGCGGTCAGGATGGCGTTGTCCGCCACCTCCACGGTCAGACCCAGGGCAATCAGCTCCTGCGCCACCTTGTCAGCCAGCACCCGCTGGCCCGGTGAGGAGGGCATCACCCCGGCGGCGCCCGCTTCACGATTGGTGGTGGTATTGATGGCGGTGTATCCCAAGAATCTGTCGACAATCTGCATTGCTGTAGTCCTGTGAGTAGTGACGTATATCGTGCCGTGACGAGATCCGCGGCGTGGTCACCTTATTCAGAAAGCCGCCGCCTTATTCAGCAACAGCCCTCTTATGCAGCGATAACGCCTTGGATTAACGAGAAAAAATAAGATGGAGAATGAGATCGCCCATCACAGCCGAATCGATGGATAGTGATAAATAACACAGAGAATCTGGATAAAGACCATCAGATAACCAAAAGTGGGTAGCTGATCACGTATCTGATATGCCGAATGGCGAAATAAAAACCTGAATGAAAGCATCCACTTTCGTATTTGGTAGCGCAATCCACTACCCAGGCCAGACACGCTGAAAAGATGCCATAGAGAAAAAATGCCGGGGCAAAGGCTCCGGCATCGAGAGAGGGAAAATGTTCAGGGGAGCCGATAAGCCTAACGTCGGCTCAAATCGACCGCCCCCCTTCTGCATGATAAGTGCGTCGCTGTTAATCCTTTTTCGCCTTGTTGGCGAAGAAGATATCGGCCTGAATATCCTGGGTGCGCACCGTGAAGATCTGGTTGGTCAGATCGTCGGTCAGCGTTTCGGCCTCCTTCATCACCCGCAGATTGAAGTCGTTGAGCATGCTGTTGGCGGCGGCCTTGTCGGTCTTGACCGTTTTCAGATAGTTGGCTTCCATCTCTTTCTGCTCTTTGGCGATCTTCGCCTCCCAGCTCTGGTACGCCTGCTTCACCATGGGTGCCAATTTGGGGTAGTCGGTCATCACCAGGGTCTGCAGCTTGCGATATTTCCAGTAGATGGAGTCGCTGTCGGCCTTGTCGCTACCCATGGCATAGTGGGCCGGATAGGCTTCCAGACCGCTGTAGTAGGGAACGAAAGCGGTCAAGTCCGCCATGCCGAGGCCCACATAGGTCACCTCCCCCACCTCGCGCGGCATCCAGGGGCGTACCTGCATCACGTGGGACTCGTAGGTGCGAAATACGCTGATGGGGCGCCACGGCTCCTGACCGTTCAACCCCTTGCTGTAGGGATCATGCTCGGTGCCGTCATAGTGATTGCGCAGCACCGCCTTCACCTCCTCCAGCGTCATCTTCTTCTCGGGGGTCAAAGTGACCGGGAACTGACGACCGGCATCCACCGCCTGCTTGAGCGAGGGGTTGAACATCTGCTGGATGGTCCAGACTCGCGGATCGTTATAGCTGCGATCCCGCTCGTCATCGCGGGTATAGGCTTTCGAGAAGTTGAATGCCCCATCTTTTTGCGGATGGTAGAGCCCCTTATCGGTGGCAAATTCAATCAGATTTTTCGAGCCCATCATGTCGGCACTGGCCGGATCGTACTGCTGCAGGCGGCCCTGATTACCGGTGGCAAAATAGTGATTTTTCGGCAGGCGCTGCGCCATCCAGTGGTGGCCGGTGGCGGTCTCCAGATACCAGAGCTCGTTATCATCCACCACGGCGACACCAAATCCCTCCCCCGCACCTATGGTCTCGATGATGTTGCCCAGCAGGGCGACCGCCTCGCGGGCCGACGTGGCGCGCGACAGCAGCACATCGGGAATGTCATCTTCGGTGATCCCCTTCTCTTCCACATAGGGATCGAAGGCGAGCGCCTCGGGTGAGGCGAAAATGGACTCGGTGCCGCTCACCCCCACCCCCTTCTCATTGAACCCGGTGGCGCCGTGCAGCTGGGTCTTCCAGTTCGGCACTGTGGTATAGCGCAGGGAGTTTTTCGGCAAGGGGTAGCTGAAATCATTGGCACCGTTGTGGGCCTTGGAACTGTGAACGCCACTTTGTCCCTGTTTGGCCGGATGGATCACGAAATGCTGGGCTTTCAGGGCATCGCTGTCGGCGCTGCGGGCCACCATCATGGAGCCATCGGCGCTGGCCTCGCTGCCAACCAGCAAAGTGGTACAGGCGAATGCCGACGAGAAGAGGGCAAGGTTGATGGAGAGTGCGACGACGCACTTTTTGAAGGAATGCATGAGATCTCCTTGTTGCACAGAGTGGTTGCAAATGAACAGTGGCTCGCCAGCCAAGCTGCCGCTGTCGCAAGGGATCACCGCAGTGACACGGGTCGGGCAGCGCGGGCCATCAAACCGTAAAAATGAAAAAGAGGGGTGCGAACAGATCGTGGAAAGTAGAGAGAAACCCCTGAGCCCCTGATAGGCGACCTGTTCGCATCTCTCCTTTCCCCTGTTCCGCAGGCGTGGCGATACTAGGCCTAATCAACTGGCACAAGTGTGATTGGCAACTCAAAACACCAACGAAGTGACTAAGACCAATAAAAAATAGCGATAAGTGTGACAAGCGCGGGATTCCTGTCGACATTCAGACGTCAACACGAGGCGCGCAAGGAGCACAGAGAGGGGGAAATGAAGAGATGAGGGGAGATGGCGCGCGGGATGGCGTGCTGACGCCATCCCGTGATGTTCGTTAAGTCAGGTTGTCACTGCGCGTCCGGCTGACTGGCAGGGGCCGCCTTGATAAAGGCCTGCAACTGCTCGCAGTTGGCGACGATGCGGCAGATGGTGGGGTAATCGTCCAGGGTCATCTCGTAGCGGCGGGCGTTGTAGACCTGGGGCACCAGCATGCAGTCGGCCAGGGTCACTTCGTTGCCGACGCAGTAGACGCCAGCAGTGGTCATCAACAGCTGTTCGAGGGCGGTGAAGGTCTCGTCAATCCAGTGGCGATACCAGTCCGCTTCCTGTGCTTTGCTGGCCCTGAAGTGCTCTTCCAGATAGCCCAGCACCCGCAGATTGTTGAGGGGGTGAATATCGCAGGCGATCATGTTGACGAGCTGGCGCACCCGGGCCCGCGCTTCGGGGGCAGAGGGCATCAGGGAGTAGGCGGGATAGGTCTCGTCGAGGTACTCCATGATGGCGACCGACTGACCCAGCTGCACATCGCCATCCACCAGAAATGGCACCAGCCCTTGCGGGTTGATCCGGCGATAGGCCTTCTCGCTCTGCTCCCCCTGCCGCAAATTGATCGGATGCTGCTCGTAGGCGAGCCCCTTGAGCTGCAACACGATCCGCACCCGAAAACTTGCCGACGAACGCCAATAGCCAAACAACTGCAACATAATCTGTCCCTGCTTTTATCTGGGCCCGAAGCCCGGCAGGTGCTCACCACCTGCCTCCCTGTGTATCCGGCACCGGTTGAGGGCTCGTCGTGAACCGGACATATCCGGAATAGGGTTGCCGCCAACCGGCGCTGGCCATCATCCTCCCTGACCGCTTACCGGCACCACCTGTTGAGAGATGGTGCCAAACAGGTTTTGGCCAGAGCGATCTTCCATCGCGATCGACACTCTATCACCAAACTGCAAATAGGGGGTTGTAGCTTGATCACAATCAAGAATTTCCAGCATGCGGCGCTCGGCGATGCAGGATGAACCAGCGCTGCGATCGTAGTTGGAGACGGTGCCGGAGCCGATGATGCAGCCCGCCCCGAGCGGTCTTGTCTTGGCGGCGTGGGCAATCAGTTCGAAGAAGCTGAAGGTCATGTCCACCCCGGCTTCGGGCGCACCGAACAGCGCACCATTGAGGTGAGTCAGAAGCGGCAGATGAACCTTGCCATCGCGCCACTCATCGCCCAGCTCGTCCGGGGTGATGGCCACCGGCGAGAAGGCGCTCGACGGCTTGGACTGGAAGAAGCCAAACCCCTTGGCCAGCTCGCCCGGAATGAGGTTGCGCAGGCTCACATCGTTGACCAGCATCAGCAGTTTGACGTGGCTGGCGGCCCCCTGCGGGCTCACCCCCATCGGCACGTCGTCGGTGATGATGGCCACCTCCGACTCGAAATCGATCCCCCACTCCTCCGAGCCCATGACAATCGGCCCACGGGGAGCCAAAAAGCTGTCGGAGCCCCCCTGATACATCAATGGATCGTGCCAGAAGCTCTCGGGCATCTCGGCGCCGCGCGCCTTGCGCACCAGCTCCACATGGTTGACGTAGGCACTGCCATCGGCCCACTGGTAGGCACGTGGCAAAGGGGAGAGGCAAGACGCTTCGTCAAAGGGGAACGCTTCGGCCACGCGACCCTCGTTAAGCTGCTGATAGACCGCCTCAAGCTTGGGGGTGACCTCGGCCCACTCGTCGAGGGCGGCCTGCAAGGTGGGGGCAATCTCGCTCACCCGCACCGCACGGGTCAGATCCCGGCTCACCACCACCAAAGCGCCATCGCGCTTGCCATTGTTCAATGTTGCCAATTTCATAAGCGATTCCTTATTTGCCGGCAGCAGCGTCTGGGTGCTGCCAGCTGGAGACATACCGGGGGTTCTCGATCCCTTCGCACAGACTGCCGACGTTCAGCGCATCGCGGGTATCGAGCATCACCGCCACCTCGTCGGTGAACTTCTTGGCATAGGCCTGCCCTGCCGCAAACGCCTTGGGATGGGGACCGTGGGTAAAACCGGCGGGATGGAAGGTGACCATGCCCCGCTCGATATTGTCCCGGCTGAAGAAGTCCCCGGCGTGGTAGAAGAGCACCTCGTCGTAATCGTCATTGCTGTGATAGAAGGGCACCTTGAGGGCGCCGGGATCGCTCTCGATGGGTCGCGGCACAAAGGTACAAATGACAAAGCGGCTCGCCACAAAGGTCGAATGGGCCGACGGCGGCAGATGGTAGCGGTGGCTCATCAGCGGGCGGATATCCCGCCAGTTGAGGCGCACCACGCACAAGTCCCCGTGCCACCCTTGCGCATCAAGCGGATTAAAAGGCCAGGTGATGACCGACACCTGATCGTGGCGTTTCACCTGCAGCGACCAGGGGGTCTCATCCTGCTGGGCCAAAAATCGCTCGTTGATGGCAGGCACATCCAGCGCCGCCGGATCGAAGATGGCGTGATTGCCCACCAGCCCCTTGTCCGGCAGCTGATAGCTGTCGTTGGTCGCCTCGATCATCAGGATGAACATGGGCGAGCCGGGTTCGATGCGCCACATGGTGCCACGGGGGATCACCACATAGTCGCCGTCCCGCAGGGTCAAGTGGCCATAGTCGCAGAAGAACTCGCCGCTCCCCTCGTGGATAAAAAGCAGCTCGTCGCCATCGGCGTTACGTACCAGAAACGGCATCGCCTCGGAGAGCCGCCAGACTCGGTAGCGGCAGTGGGGGTTGCTGAGAATATCGGGGGCCCCCCAGGGGGAGAGCGAACTCACCTCCTCTTGCAGAGCATTCAAGTCAAACAGCCGTGGCCGCAGCGGCCCTTCCCAACTGCTCCAGTCGGTGGGGGCATGCTTGTGGTGCATGTGGGTAGCGGGGCCGAAAAAGCCGCTGCGCCCCAGTTCGCGCTCATAGATAGCCTGCTCGGGCAGATCGGCATGGGCCTGACGGGAGTGGGTCCCCTCCCGATGGGGGAAGTTAATCCAGTTACGCATCGCTCGCTCCCTCTTTGCGGGCACCCTTGCCATCCTCACCGCCATCCAGCACGCCGCGACGGATCTGGTCCAGCTCGATCGATTCAAACAGTGCCTTGAAATTGCCCTCGCCAAATCCTTCGTTGCCCTTGCGCTGGATGATCTCGAAGAAGACCGGGCCAATCACGGTGTCGGTGAAGATCTGCAGCAGAATGCCATCCTTGGTGGGGGAGCCGTCGATGAGAATGCGCAGCTCTTTCAGGGCCGCCAGATCCTCCTGATGCCCCTCAACCCGGTTGTTCACCGTCTCGTAGTAGGTATCCGGCGTCGGCATAAAGCCGGTACCGCGGCTGCGCAGGGTGCGGATGGTATGGTAAATATCGCTGGAGGCCATGGCGATGTGCTGGATCCCCTCCCCCTTGTACTGACGCAGGTAC
>NZ_JRGK01000077.1 GCF_000764645.1 Aeromonas finlandensis | reverse complement strand
GCCAGTGGGGGTCCATTTTGCTGGCCAACCTGATTTTATGCTTTTTTCCGCCCCCTCCGCGACGGGCGGAAAACAGGCTCTATTGACACTTTCCAGAGATATCTTTTTGCCAGCCCTTTCCCCGTGTGCGAGCGGGCAAACGTCAGTGTAAATTGACCGTTTACCCCCGATAGCAGCCATCGGTTGAATCTGCTGAAACTGATCGCCGATGACCGGCTATACAGCAGAATCTAAAATAGCGCCCGTCACCAAACGGCTTCCGTTGCAGGCAGCATATTTCACTAATTGACAAGGGCGGTCACAGCAAAAATTGCCAGATTTCATCCGGTTGTCTCCCTATCCCGCCGTCTGATCCGCAAATAGCGTCTGATAACGTCCGATTAATCGTCCCCTTGCGCTTCTTTATTGGGGAGAGATCCGGCACAATATCGACCCCACTTTTTCCTCGGTTTTTCCGGGCATGACCATAGATTTCGTGACACTGCTACATCAAAGCGACTCCCTGCTGCTGTTCGTGGTACTGGCCTTCGGCCTGCTGCTGGGCAAAGTTCGTCTTGGCAACTTTCAAATTGGCAACACCATCGGCGTGTTGTTCACTGCCCTGCTGTTCGGCCAGATGGGCTTCGAATTTGCTGCCACCACTGAAAACGTCGGCTTTATGCTGTTCATCTTCTGTGTGGGGATCGAGGCGGGCCCTCACTTCTTCAGCGTCTTCCTGCGCGACGGTATCCACTACATCACCCTGACCCTGGTGATCTTGCTGACCGCCCTGCTGCTGACGGTGGGGCTGGCCAAGTTCTTCAATCTGGGGCCGGGCATGGCCGCGGGGATCCTGGCGGGTTCCCTCACCTCCACGCCTGCGTTGGTGGGTGCTCAGGATGCCTTGCGCAGCGGCCTGCTCAACCTCCCCCATCAGACCGACATGCAGGCGGTGCTCGACAACATGGGCATCGGCTACGCCCTGACCTATCTGGTCGGTCTGGTGGGCCTGATGCTGGTGGTACGCTACCTCCCCTCGCTGGCCCGCCTCGACCTCAATACCGAGGCGCAAAAAATCGCCCGCGAGCGGGGTCTCTCCGACAGCGAGAGTCGCAAGACCTATCTGCCCATCATCCGCGCCTATCGGGTAGGCCCCGAGCTGGCGGCCTGGATTGGTGGCCGTACCCTGCGGGAGACCGGCATCTATCCCCACACCGGCTGCTATGTGGAGCGGATCCGCCGCAACGGTATTCTGGCCAGCCCCGACGGCGACGCCGTCATTCAGGAAGGGGACGAGATCGCCCTGGTGGGCTATCCCGAGAGCCACGAGAAGCTGGACGTCAACTATCGCAACGGTAAAGAGGTGTTTGATCGCAACCTGCTCGACCTGCAGATCGTCACCGAAGAGATCGTGGTAAAGAACGACTCCGTGGTGGGCCGCCATCTGGTGGAGCTCAACCTCACCGAGAAAGGGTGCTTCCTCAACCGGGTAGTGCGCTCCCAGATCGAGATGCCGTTCGATCGCAACATCATGCTGCAAAAAGGCGACGTGTTGCAGATCAGTGGCGAGAAGCAGCGGGTCAAACTGCTGGCCAACAAGATCGGCTTTATCAGCATCCACAGTCAGACCACCGATCTGGTGGCCTTCACCACCTTCTTCGTGCTCGGCCTGCTGATCGGCTCCGTCTCGCTGGTGTTCGGTCAGATCGAATTTGGCCTCGGCAATGCCGTCGGCCTGCTGCTGGCGGGCATTTTGATGGGCTACCTGCGGGCCAACCACCCGACGGTGGGCTATGTGCCGCCCGGCGCCCTGCGGCTGGCCAAGGATCTCGGTCTTGCGGTCTTTATGGTGAGCACGGGTCTGAAAGCCGGTGGCGGCATCCTCGATCACCTCAGTGAGGTGGGTGTGGTGGTGCTCTTCTCCGGCATGCTGGTGACCACCTTGCCGGTGCTGGTGGGCTATCTGTTCGGGGTCTGGGTACTGAAGATGAACCCGGCGCTGCTGCTAGGTGCCATCACAGGTGCCCGTACCTGTGCCCCGGCGATGGATGTGGTCAACGAGGCAGCCAACAGCTCCATTCCGGCGCTCGGCTATGCCGGTACCTATGCGGTGGCCAACGTGATGCTGACCCTGGCGGGCTCCTTTATCATCGGCTTCTGGTTCTAGCCAACACCATCCGAACCAACACAACAAAGGGGAGCTCCGGCTCCCCTTTATACGTCTCATACGTCAGCGCCACACAGTGGCCCCCTCCATGACACAGCAGCAAAAGCCACAATCACCTTAAGCCCCCGCACCACGGTGCGGGGGCTTTTTTACAGGAATTTGCCATTTGTCTTTACTGGTGGGCTCAGTCGATCACCCCATCAAGCCTGCGGCTGATCAGACCGGCTTGAGCCGCGCGGTAAAGTGGCGCAGCAGCGGCGGCTCGTAGTCAAAGGTGAGCCCGCGAATGTCGCTTGCCCGCTCTTTCACCGCGATCAGGCAGTCGGCCACATAGTCCATGTGATCCCGGGTGTAGACCCGGCGCGGAATGGTGAGGCGCAACAGCTCGAAGTCCGCCGCCTCCTGCTTGCCAGTGGCGGGATCACGCCCCAGCAACAGGGAGCCAATCTCCACCCCGCGCACGCCCCCTTCCAGATAGAGCTCGCAGGCGAGCGCATGGGCAGGAAACTGCTCGGCCGGAATATGGGGCAGCAGCTTTTTGGCATCCACAAACACTGCATGACCGCCGGTGGGGGTCTGGATGGGGATGCCAGCCTCGGCCAGCCGCTCACCCAGATAGGCCACCTGACTGATACGGTAGGTGAGATACTCCTCATCCATCCCCTCCCGCAGACCGATGGCAAGCGCCGCCATGTCCCGCCCCGCAAGGCCGCCATAGGTGACGAACCCCTCCATCGCCACGCAGCGCACCTGCACCGCACGGAACAGGTCGAGATCCGCCTTGAAGCAGCACAGACCCCCGATATTGACCAGCCCGTCCTTCTTGGCCGACATGGTGAAGATGTCCCCCAGCGCAAACATCTGGCGCACTATCTCCTTGATGCTGCACTTGGCATAGGCCGGGTCGCGCTCCTTGATAAACCAGGCGTTCTCGGCAAAACGGGCGGCGTCGATCACCACCGGAATATGGTGGCGACGGGCCAGCTCGGCCACCGCCTCCATATTGGCCATGGAGACCGGCTGGCCACCGGCGCTATTGCAGGTGACCGTGATGATGACACCGGCCACGTTGTCAGCTCCCAGGGTCTCGATGGTGTCGCTCAGGCGGCCGAGATCAAAATCCCCCTTCCAGGCATAAGGGGCCGTGGTGTCGAGGGCTTTCGAGGTGAGCAGATTGATGGCCCGGGCGCCAGCCAACTCCACATGGGCCTTGGTGGTGTCGAAGTGGTAGTTGGAGATAAAGACCGGCGCCTTGCCCTTGCAGCGCTTGACCAGCTCGGGGAAGAGGATCTGCTCCGCCCCGCGCCCCTGGTGGGTGGGCATCACATGCTGATAGCCGAAAATCTCACGCACTGCGCGCTCCAGCTCGACGAAGTTGCGGCTACCCGCATAGGCCTCGTCCCCCATCATGATGCCAGCCCACTGCCGATCGGACATGGCACCGGTGCCGCTGTCGGTCAGCAGATCGATATAGACATCTTCGGCCAGCAGCAGGAAGGGGTTCCAGCCCGCGGCCTCGAGGGCGACGCGGCGCTCGGCGCCAGTGGTCTGTTTGATGGGTTCAACCATCTTGATACGAAACGGCTCGGGTATACGACGCATATAAGACTCCTCACCGGCGCGGGGCCAGTGCTCGTGAAAAATGGACAGGTAACGGGACCGGGGCGATCAGGGTCGTCCGGCTGGTTTTCTCGAGTGGCGGATGCCGCCTTTCAGCGGTGAGGAAAGTCGAAGGTGAGAATGGGATCTCGGGTATACCAGTGGGCGAGCAGGCAAGCTGCCCGGGGCGTAGCTGTCATGACTGGCATCACTCCCCTCCATATTGGTTGCAACTGATTGGCTGTAAATAGTGTCGCTGGCAACCCATCGTGGTTACCACGCCAGCACGATGCACACTGCCAACTGGCAGCTTCGCCACGTTAGCGGGGGCGGTTCGGCGACACAAGGGGCATACCGGCTAGCTGTGCGCCTGCTCACAAAGTGGCCACCCGCGCCTTTCGCTAGGAACAAGCTCATTCATCGCACCTAATACCACCATTCCCACCACAAGCAGATGGAGATCCCAATCCTGTCGACACCAGTTGAATATCCTGTGGCGGCTGATTAAGGTGGTGGCCACATCAAGGGTTCCATCAACCAAACATCATAAAAACGAGTCTAAGGAAAGACGATATGGAGATAGTGGTTCTCGGTGGCGGCGTGATTGGGGTAACCAGCGCCTGGTATCTGGCCAAAGCGGGTCACAAGGTGACCCTGCTGGAGCGGCAGGGGGGCGTCGCCCTTGAAACCAGCCATGCCAACGCCGGGCAGATATCCCCCGGCTATGCGGCCCCCTGGGCGGCCCCCGGCATTCCCCTCAAGGCCGCCAAGTGGATGCTGCAAAAGCATGCCCCCTTCACCGTGCGCCCCACCGCCGACCCCTTCCAGCTGCGCTGGATGCTCAGAATGCTCGCCAACTGCACCCCGACCGCCTATGCCACCAACAAGGGCCGCATGGTGCGCCTCGCCGAATACAGCCGTGACTGCATGAAGCTGCTGCGCGACGAGTTGAGTATCGATTACGAAGGGCGCCAGCTCGGCACCCTGCAGCTGTTTCGCAGCCAATCCCAGCTCGATGCCAGTCAGCGCGATATCGAGGTGCTGGAGGAATACGGCGTCCCCTACCAGTCCCTCGATGCCAGCGGCTGCGAAGCGGCAGAGCCTGCGCTGGCACGGGTGCGCGGCAAAATCGTCGGCGGCCTGCGCCTGCCCGGCGACGAAACCGGCGACTGTTTCCGCTTCACCAAGGCCCTTGCCCTTGAAGCCGAGAAGCTCGGGGTCAAGTTCGTCTTCAACTGCGATATCGACGAGATTGAGCAGGCCCGCGGCCGCGCCGTGGCGGTGCGCACCAGCGAACAGCGCTACCGTGCCGATGGCGTCGTCTGTGCGCTCGGCAGCTATAGCACCGGTTTTCTGCGCCCGCTGCTGCGTCCGCTCGGGCTGGAGCTGCCGGTCTATCCGGTCAAGGGCTACTCCCTCACCCTGCCGATGATCAACGCCGACGCCGCGCCGCGCAGCACCGTGCTCGATGAAACCTACAAGGTGGCCATCACCCGTTTCGATGAGCGGATCCGGGTCGGCGGCATGGCGGAACTGTCGGGCTACAACCTCGCCCTTAATCCGAGGCGCCACGACACCCTGGCGATGGTAGTCGGCGATCTCTTCCCCGAGGGGGGCGATATCAGCAAGGCCGAGTTCTGGACCGGCCTGCGCCCCATGACGCCGGACGGCACCCCGCTGGTGGGGCCGAGCCCCATTCCCGGCCTCTGGCTCAATACCGGCCATGGCACATTGGGCTGGACCATGGCGGCCGGTTCGGGTCAGCTGTTGTGCGATCTGATCAGCGGCAGCGATCCCGCCATCAGCGACGAGGGGCTCACCCTGGCCCGTTACGGCTAAGCGCCCACGCTGTCGGGCTGTTTCACTTGCCAACTGCGCCCCCGGATAAACGCGAGACGACTGACGCCAGCCGCTTTATTGACAGGCCACCGCCATAACCGGTGGCCTTTTCATCTGATGTTGACCTCTCCCCCACCCGCCTGTCGCAGCTACGCTGTCCCTGCCGGTTAATGCAGCAAACGGCACAGAATATTGCGCAATTCGACTTGCGCAAGCCGCCACAATCCGTAATGTGGATAGACGCATTTTTCGCAGCGCATATTTTTTAAATGGCCTGTAAACCGCTTGTAAACAGGCGTCGCCAGACAAGAGGTTACGGGTGTCATCGCGAGTTTCTTTAGCAGCAATCCAGGGTAGGACAATATGAAAAAAGTAGGTTTGGTCGGTTGGCGTGGCATGGTGGGATCGGTTCTGATGAGCCGGATGCAGGAAGAGCAGGATTTCGCCCATATTCAACCCACATTCTTCACCACCTCCCAGGCCGGTGAGGCCGCACCCAACTTCGGCGTCGATGCCGGTACCCTGCAGGACGCCTTCGATATCGCGGCGCTGGCCAAGCAGGATATCATCATCACCGCCCAAGGCGGCGACTACACCAAGGATGTCTATCCCCGCCTGAAAGCCGCTGGCTGGCAGGGTTACTGGATTGACGCAGCCTCCTCCCTGCGGATGGAGAAAGATGCCGTCATCATTCTGGATCCGGTCAACGGCGATGTGATTGAGCAGGCCCTGAACGATGGCATCAAGACCTTCGTTGGCGGCAACTGCACCGTCAGCCTGATGCTGCTGGCCCTCGGCGGTCTGTTCAAGGCCGATCTGGTGGAGTGGGTGAGCGTCGCCACCTATCAAGCCGCCTCCGGTGGCGGTGCCCGCCATATGCGCGAGCTGGTCACCCAGATGGGGATGCTGCGTGACGAAGTGGCGGTCGAGCTGGCAGACCCTGCCTCCGCCATCCTCGACATCGAGCGCAAGATCACCGAGAAGACCCGCTCCGGCACCCTGCCGGTAGACAACTTCGGCGTACCGCTGGCCGGTGGCCTCATCCCCTGGATCGACACCAAGCTCGACAACGGCCAGAGCCGTGAAGAGTGGAAGGGTCAGGCCGAAACCAACAAGATTTTGGGTATCGAAAACGCCGTCATTCCGGTGGATGGTCTCTGTGTGCGGATCGGCGCCCTACGCTGCCACAGCCAGGCGTTCACCATCAAGCTGAAAAAGGATGTGCCGCTGGCGGAGATCGAAGCGCTGCTGGCTGCCCACAACGACTGGGTGAAAGTGATCCCCAACGATCGCGACATCACCGCCCGCGAGCTGACCCCGGCGGCCGTGACCGGCACCCTCAGCATTCCGGTGGGTCGTCTGCGCAAACTCAATATGGGCCCGGAGTATCTGGCTGCCTTTACCGTGGGTGACCAGCTGCTGTGGGGCGCCGCCGAGCCGCTGCGCCGCATGCTGCGCATCCTGCTGGCGCGCTAATCCGCCACAGAAGCAGAGACAACAAGGGCGGGGAGTCACACTCCCCGCCCTTTTTCATTGCCAGTTTTTATGACCCGTTTAGCGGGTTCGCGGCCTTGCGGTCACGCTTGCCGTTACTTGAGCAGGATACGCTGACAGCCGCTGTAGATCTCGGCCCGCCCGGGGCGGCAAAAGCCCACCAACGTCAGTCCGGTCTGCTCGGCCCGCTCGACCGCGAGCTCGGTGGCAGCAGAGATAGCCAGCAAGATCTCCACCCCGGCGCTGGCGCACTTTTGCACCATCTCGAAGCTGGCGCGGCTGGTCACCAGAATGGCGCCATCCCGCCGACCAGTGCGGCACAGATGGCCCACCAGCTTGTCCAGCGCAATATGGCGCCCCACATCCTCGCGAATGGCGAGAATATTGCCCTCACCATCAAGATGCACCGCCGCATGGGTGGCGCCGGTGCGCTGGCCCAGCAGCTGGAGCGGGCGCAGCGCGGTCAGCACCTTGTCGATATGGCCCACCGCCAGACGCTGGCTGTCGGGTAGCCTTGGCTGGGTGCGGATCACCTGATCCAGACTCTCGCTGCCACAGATGCCGCAACCGGTGCGACCCGCTAGGGTGCGCCGCTTCTCTTTGAGGCGATGGACGCAGCGGTTGGCCAACGTAATGTGCAGCTCAATCCCCTGACAGCCATCAGCCTGCTCGATGTCGTGGATATCGAGCAGGCTGTCGATGATCCCCTCCGAGAGCGAGAAGCCGATGGCAAAATCCTCCAGATCGGAGGCTGAACACATCATCACGCTGTGGGCGATGCCGTTATAGACCAGCGCCACCGGCGTCTCGGAGGGTAACGCCATCTCGCTGTCGCAGGTCAATGTATCGGCGCGGTAGTGCACCACCTCGCGGTGGATGGCGCAACGTGCCAGCTCGCTCTGCGCCTCAAGTTCACTTACCTCTCCCCTCATGGCGTGAGCCCATCGATGATCTCGGGATCCCGAGCCGAGATGCCGAGCCGCTTCATTTTGGATAGCAGCGTGGTGCGCTTCATGCCAAGGCGGTTGGCGGCCCCCCTGTCACCGGCGACGATGCCGTTGCAGTCGCGCAGGGCGGCGATGATCGCCTCGCGCTCGTCCTGCGGATCCTCGTCGGCAAACAGTGGCGAGGCGGGCTCGTCATAGACCAGGGTCTCAATCTTGTGGTAGCCCTTGAGCGGCATCAGCTCGTCCGGCGAGAGGTTGAGCACATGGCCGCGGGTCATCACCACAGCCCGCTCGATGACGTTCTCCAGCTCGCGGATATTGCCGTACCACGGCAGCGACACCAGCATCTTCATGGCATCGGCGGGGATCGAGGTGATGGTGCGGCGCATCCGCTTGGCGATCTTCTTGATAAAGAAGTTGACCAGTAGCGGAATGTCCTCGCGCCGCTCCCGCAGGGGCGGCAACTCGATGGGAAAGACGTTGAGGCGATAGTAGAGGTCGCTTCGAAAGCGCTTGTTCTTGACCATGGAGAGCAGATCGCAGTTGGTGGCCGCCACCAGCCGCACATCCACCGCGATGGGGTTGCTGTTGCCCACCCGCTCCAGCTCGTGCTCCTGCAACACCCGCAGCAGTTTGGGCTGCAGATCCAGCGGCATGTCCCCCACTTCGTCGAGGAACAGGGTGCCCTTGTGGGCCCGCTCGAAGCGACCGATGCGCTGGGTCAGGGCGCCGGTGAAGGCCCCCTTCTCGTGGCCAAACAGATCGCTCTCGATAAGACCGGTGGGGATGGCGGCGCAGTTCACCTTCACCATCTCATGGTCGTTTCGCATGCTGAATTGATGAATGGCCTGGGCGATCAGCTCCTTGCCGGTGCCGGTCTCGCCGAGGATCAGCACGGTGCTGTCACTCTCGGCCACCAGCCGCACCTTCTCCAGCACGCTCTCCATCACCGCGCTCTGATAAATGATGTGGGGAAACTCCCCCTGCATCTGCGGCTCGTTGATGCGAATGGTCTTCTCTTTGGCACCGTTGGTGTTGGAGATCTCCTGCTGCGCCTGCACGTTGTTCATGGCAATCGCCGTGCGCGCCGCCACCTGTTCCAGCAGGGAGATATCGATATCGGCAAAAAAGTCCGCATTCGAGTGGGAGAGGATCAACACCCCCAGCAGGTTGCCCCGATAGCGCAGCGGCAGAATGCAGGAGCTGTCCGCCTCGGGCGGCAGGATCTGGGAGGTAAAGCGGCAGCGATTGCTGCAGCCATGGCCATGCTCGCGATAAACGAAAAACGGCTCGCTGTGGCCGAGCGCCCCTTGCAGACACTTCTGCTCGAAGCAGGAGTGATCGATGATGCCCGGCTGCTCGCTCTGCTGCTGATTGACCAGATAGCTCTTGAAGCTGTCGGAGGTGGCGTTGTACTCGGCCAGACACAAGCTGCTGATGCCGAAGTGGTGCTGCAAGATGGTAAACAGGCTCTTGGGCAGCTCGGCAATGCGCACCAGTTTGATCACCGCATTGGTCACATCCACCAGAATTTTGCAGCTGTCGCGCTCAAGGCGCAGGGAGTTGGCCTGCTCCAGGGTGCGCTCCTTGTCGAGCACGTTTTCCAGCGCAATGGCAATGATGGCGGCCAGCTGGGTCAGCTTGGCCAGGGTCTCCATGGTGAAGCTGTCAAGCTCGCTGTTGATGAACTCGACGCCGCCAAGGTGGCTGCGGGCAGTAGTAATAGGGAGCTGGCAGTAGGAGCGCAGCCCCGCGTAAACCCCTTCGGCATCGAGGGCCGGGCAACGATTCTCAAAGCGGGCGGCAGAGAGAATGATGGCCTGTTCCGGGGTTTCCTTGGTCGGACGGGGGGAGACGTGCAGCTCTGCCTTGGGGCAGACCAGATGCGTTGGGCCTATCGCGCCCATAAAGTAGAAGATCGCCTCCTCGTCCGCCCCCATATTGAGGATCAGGTTGACCTGGGTCACACCGCCGAAGCTGGCATCTATCTTGTTGAGTTTGTGGATAAAGTCATCGAGCGTCACGGCCGACAGGAGGGATTTGGAGAGCAGGAGGAAACCGTCGTCCCAAATGGGGGAGATTTCGTCCAGAGGAATGGCACTCACATTTAGCATTCTGGTCTCACGTTACAGCTATGCAGGCAAAACATCAGCAAGGACGGGGCGCTCCGTCAGATGTCACAATAAAACACGTTGTCCATTAACGTTTAATAATAAAAATCAACACTCATTGAAATGGCATTGCGCTGAACGTTGAATCATAAGGTAGCCCTATTTTCAATACAACCATGGGGGCAAATAAGCGGACTCATGGCTGCGGGTCGATACCTTCCACACGTTGATCCGCCGATCCACTCAGCGCGGATCGGTTATCGCCAGTGAGCTGTCGTTTTTCAGCAACCTGTTGTCACGAGCCCGCACAACACCAACCCTCTGATATTCAGACAGGAATGGGCCATCCTTCGTCCGAATGCGGGTCTTGCGTCTCCCGAACCCGATGACAGCGCCTCTGGCTAACGAGATCCCGTGCCATCCCTGCAACAGGGTGCATATCGGCATCATCGAGTTGATGTTGTCAGCGGCACTCATTGGCGATGAGATGCTGCCCTGCGACAGGGTTGGGCTGCCAGACGGCGTCAAGCATCAATTTGAGTAGCAGCTCGGGTGGATTATCGAGAAATCGGCCCGTCTCCTGCAGCAAACGCCCATCGGCCCGATAAGCCTGACTGGCCTGAACCTGCCCGGTTGCATCGACGATCTGGATGATACCGTTGAGTTCTCCCCGCTCACCTGACTGACAAGAGAGTCTGAGCTCGCGCATCTCCCCCAACAGGGTGAAAGCCCGACACAGTGGCGGGGTATCCTCGTAATCGGGCCAATTGAAGAACTTGTATTGCTTGGCCAGTGTTCCCGCCCGCTGGCAAAACTGGTCAAACAGCAGAGCGATGCCCTGATACTCCAGATCCAGCAGCTGCGCTTGCTCTTCAATACGTTTCATATATTTGACTCCTTACTACCGATTTGTTCGAAAATTGATTTTCCAATATTTCCTGGATGGAACTTGAGTCCACCGTAAATAAAGCCAGCTGATAGCAACTGAAACGCCACCAATAACCAACTGATATGTTGTGATATGTCTACCGACACCGCCTGATGAGTCAAATAGACCACCAGAGTGGAAAGGCCCAGCAGCAGGCTATTCACCAGCGTGGTGGAGAGGAAGGCAACAAGCCAGGCCAACTGCACGCTCAGGGCCGCCAGCACGGCGCCCATGGCGATGCGCGCGGCGATAAAACAGCCGAAGAAACCAAAGCCCAGCAGGAATATCAATTCGCCGTACCAGAGGTAACACCCCATCCCCAATAACATGGCCAACAAATAGGCTGAAACATAAAAAATCCCGAACGAGATAGTTAATTCACGGCTCATAGTGGACACCTGCCAGCTGAAAAAAGGATGAGAGGATCCCGGCCCTGTAAACAGAGCCTGGATCCACTTTATTTAACGATGATTACCCTTTGGCGGCGTTGCGCAATTTCGCCTTGAGCGCGCTGTATTCAGTCTGGACGTACACTTCCGCCTCAGCCTGACCTTCAATGCGCTCAATCTTCACCGCACAGTACTTGTACTCTGGGGTGTAGGAGACCGGATCAAGGTGCTCGATGGTGAGCTCGTTACAGGCCCCGATCCACCACTGGTAGGTCATGTAGACCACACCGGCGTTGACCCGCTCGTTGTAGTTGGCGCGGGTGATCACCTTGCCGCGCCGTGACGAGATCCAGACCAGCGCCTGATCCTTCACCCCCAGCTTTTGTGCATCGCTCGGGTGGATCTGCACATAGCCGGGCTCATCGGCCAGGGTTTGCAGCGCCGAGCAGTTGCCGGTCATGGAGCGGCAGGAGTAGTGCCCCACCTCCCGCACGGTGGAGAGTACCAGCGGATACTCCGCACAGGGCTGCTCCAGCGGCGCCCGCCACTCGGAGGCGATCAGCTGACCCTTGCCACTCGGGGTGGTGAACACATTCCCCTCGAACAGGGTGCTGGTACCCGGGTGATCCTCGGTCGGGCAAGGCCACTGCACGCTCTTGAGATCGGCCATCTTGTCATAGCTGACCCCGGCATAGAGCGGGCAAAGGGCACGCATCTCATCCCAGATCTGTTGGGTGTCGCGATACTCCATGGGATACCCCATGGCGGTCGCCATCAGCGAGAAGATCGCCCAGTCCGGTTTCACGTTCTCAGGGGGTGTCACCGCCTTGTAGAAGCGCTGGAAGCCGCGATCCGCTGAGCTGTAGACCCCCTCGTGCTCGCCCCAACTGGTGGCGGGCAGGATCACATCCGCCATCTCGGCGGTCTGGGTCATGAAGATATCCTGCACGATCACCAGATCCATCCCCGCCAGAGTGCGGCGGAACTGGGCCAGGTCGGCTTCAGTCTGCGCCGGATCTTCACCAAAGATGTAGAAGGCCTTGCACTTGCCCTCCTCCACCTTGTGGCCAAGCTCGGTCAGACGATAGCCAGGCTTCTGGGAAAGCGACGGCACGCCCCACGCCTTGGCGAACTTGGCGCTGATGGCGGGATCGCTCACCGACTGATAGCCCGGGAACTGGTGCGGCAGCATCCCCATGTCGCAGGTGCCCTGCACGTTGTTCTGACCACGCACCGGCCCGCAACCGGTGCCACGGCGACCGAAGTTGCCGGTCAGCAGCGCCAGACCCGCCAGCCCCTTGACCACATCCACCGCCTGACCGTACTGGGTCACCCCCATGCCCCACAGGATCATGGATGCAGGCGACGCGGCGTAGGTGCGAATGGCGGCGCGGATATCGGCGGCCTTGAGGCCAGTGATCCCCTCGACATATTCCGGGGTGTACTTAGCGACCGTCGCCTTGAAGGTGTCGAACCCTTCGGTGTAGTTGGCGACGAACTCCTTGTTGTAGAGCCCTTCACTGATCAACACGTTGGCGAAGGCGTTAACCAGCGCCATGTTGGAACCGTTTTTGAGCGGCAGCCACTGATCGGCGATGCGGGCGGTCTCCACCATGCGGGGATCACACACAATCACCTTGGCCCCGTTTGCCTTCGCCTTGAGGATATGGCGGGCCACGATGGGGTGAGAGTCAGCAGCGTTGTAACCAAACACCAGCAGGCACTTGGTCTCTTGAATTTCGGGAATGGCGTTGCTCATGGCGCCGTTGCCTACAGTTGTCTCCAGACCGGAGACTGAGGGTGCGTGTCACACCCTCGCGCAGTGGTCGACGTTGTTCGTCCCCAGCACTGCGCGGGCAAATTTCTGCATCACATAGTTGGCTTCGTTACCCGGGCCACGGGCCGAGCCGGTGGTCATGATGGCGTCGGCACCGTAGGTCGCCTTGATGGCAGCCAGACGGCTGCTGGCAAAGTCGATCGCCTCATTCCAGGAGACGGATTCGAGCTTGCCACCGCGCTCGCGGCGGATCATCGGGCTCTTGAGACGGGGGGTCAGCAGGTTGGTGTCGTTCAAGAAATCCCAACCGTAATAGCCCTTGAGGCAGAGCTGCCCCTCGTTGGTCCGGCCGTTGGCGCCTTCGGCCCCCACCACCTTGTCGTTTTCAACCAGCAGGTTGATCTTGCAACCGGTGCCGCAATAGGGGCAGACGGTAATGACTTTTTTCATGACTCACACTCTTGTTTGTTAACGGTAAAAGGCTGTTAACGCTAAAAGGCCTTTAACGAAAATGGCTGATCAGGGTGACAGCACAGGAGCGCACGCGGCGGCCAGCAAGGGGCTGCGCGCACCATCCGATGCATTACCCTTGCGCCAACACCGGCTGGCGCTGGCAGACCGCCATCGCCTCGGCACTGGCCAGCTGCTTCTGGCGATTCAGCTCGCCGAGGGACTCCGGCGTCACCAGACGCAGCGCCTGGGTCGGGCACACCTCGACACAAGCCGGGCCCGCTTCACGGTGACGGCAGAGATCGCACTTCAAAGCTTGCGCCTTGGTCTGCGGGCGCTTGAACAGCGCATCGGCAGCGGGCGCCACCTCTTTCACCACCACCGCCATGGCACCGTAAGGACAGGCCACCACGCAGGATTTGCAGCCGATGCAGCGCTCCTGCAACACCTTGACGCAACCATCTTCGGTCACGATGGCATTGTTGGGGCAGGCCACGGCGCACGGCTTGTCTTCACACTGGCGGCAGAGCACCGGCGTGGTCACCTTGCTGCCGACGATCACCTTCAGGCGCGGCTGGAAATAGCTGTCCTTGGAGACCAGATGTCCATCCTCGATGGCAAGACGCAGGCCGCCCTCCCGCTCAACGGTACCCGTGCAGGACGTTGACTGGTGTGAAACGGCGCAGGCCACCTCACAGGTACGACACCCAATACAAAGACTGGGATCTGCAATCACGAAGCTGTTCATAGAGAGGGATCCTAAATGTTTCGTTACTGCCGCACTGACATCGCCCGGCGTGGCCAAGTGCCAACCCCGGGGGGCCCACACTCGCACAGCGACGATACAGCCGGCTCACCCACAAAGCATTTATCAGACCAAAAACGGGGATGAGCGAAATAAAATTCGCAAGACACTGAAATTAAAGGGGTAATTAGAATTGAGAATAGAGATTTTCAGGCCAGTGACGATGACGACCGACTCGCAGAACTGTGATCGACACGACAAAAGTGACGAGCTCGACACCGGCTGTCACGCCCCTGCC
>NZ_JRGK01000076.1 GCF_000764645.1 Aeromonas finlandensis | reverse complement strand
GTGCTGCACTGCTTCACCGAATCTCTCGAGATGGCGCAAGCGGCGATGGCGATGGGGTTCTATATCTCCATCTCGGGGATCGCGACCTTCAAAAATGCGTCTGCACTGCAAGAGGTGGTCAAGGCTCTGCCCCTCAGCAGATTGCTGGTCGAGACCGACTCCCCCTATCTTGCACCCGTGCCGCATCGGGGGAGGGAGAACGAACCCGCTTTTGTGCGAGACGTTGCCCAGTTTATTGCCGACCTGCGCCATATACCGCTCGCTGAATTGGCAGAAGCGACCAGCCGGAATTTCTTTGAACTGTTCAAGCTGGCGAAAAAATAATCCCCAAGCCCCGTCATTCGGGGCTTTTCATATTTCAAATACCAAGCTGGATTACCCGCCTAAATATTAACTGTACGACACGTTATCTCTCACTTTTCATGCCAATTTTACTCTTTCGTTCCTGCAAAACTGGGTTGAATGATATTCCGATGCTTCTTTTATTCAGTGTGGTCAAAGGGTATTAAAACAGGATGCTTTAAGTATCGATAATATTCATTATCGATACTTGATGTATGGAAAGGATCCTGTAAGATCCTCTCAAACTTCATATGAATCATAGAGTTCCGTGGCATTTCCAACCTTGTCCAATCCAGCTCATCAGTCACTGCAGACTGTGTTCGATGCGCAACTAAATAGCCGGGCACGCCGCTTTTTGCGCAGTGCAAAAGCGGATTCCACCCTCAATGCCTATCAGGCGGATACCCGTATTTTTGTCTGCTGGTGCCAATTGCACGGGCTGGATCCGCTGCAAACGACCCATCACGACATTATGAATTTTCTCGCTGATCAGGCCGACGGCGTATTGGCCGACTGGATATGGCTGGATAAAGAGGAGGGGAAGGGGGAGCTGCGTAATGGCGAGCCTCGAAAACCAGCAACCCTGGTGAGACGGCTGGCGGGGATCCGTTATGCCTTCAAGCAGAAAGGCATTCACCCCATGCCCACCGAACATCCCGAAATCAAGGAGATGATGCGCGGTATTGTCAGGTTGGGGGATAACCGTAAACGCAAAACCGGCGCCCTGACGCTGCAACCATTGACCCAGGTGCTGGATGGCATCGACACCGGTGATCTGGCTGGCTTGCGTGATCACACCCTACTGCTCTTGATGTTCAGTGGCGCCTTGCGCCGCTCGGAAGCGGCTCGGATTGAGGTGAGCGATCTCGATTTTGTGGGGCAGGGGATCCGCCTTCGTCTCAAACCGAGCAAGCATCAGCTGCATGAAACCGAGATCGCCCTGATCCCGGGCAAGCACTACTGCCCCGTCTCGGCGCTGCAAAACTGGCTATACAAAAGCCGGATCAGCGAGGGGCCGCTGTTTCGGCGTATGAATCGTTGGGGTCAACTGATGGCTGAACCACTCGGCCCCCAGGGCATCAATCTGATGATCAAGCGGCGAACCGGTCAAACCATTGACGATCTCTACGTCAGTGGCCATAGCCTGCGTCGCGGGTTTATCACCTCAGCCGTGACTGCCGGCAAGCCGATGAACAAGATCATCGAGGTGACGCGCCACAAGGATATGCGAACCCTGCAGGAGTACTTCGATGACGCCCACAAATTCTCCGATCATGCACTCGATGGCTTGCTCTGATATCACTGCGTCACTGCGTTATTTATGTTAAATGATATCCTGTTGATCTGATGATATATTTGTCGCGCAGCCAACAGCCCAAGGTGGAAGGGTCATCTTCCAATGGATAATGGCATGAGGTGAGAGATAACAAATTCGAAAATGAAACATCGCAAGGACATATGAGCCAAGAAATGACAGTGCGTGAAGAGCAAGAGGCGGCCCCCCAAAACAATGCCGAGCGGCAGCGCCAACATGTAAAACGCAAACAGGAGACCCATACCCGATTGCAATGCTGGATCAGCAATCGCCACGCCGAGCGATTGGCTGCTCTGGGTCTTCATCTCGAAGACAGTCAGGCATCGCTGATAGAGCAGGCGATCGATCTGCTCTATCAACATGAGTTGGGCAATGAACCCCTGTTTGAACACACAGTCGCCACGCAGGTCGAAGAGACCGTTGAATAGAGCCAAGAGTGAAGTAACAGCTATTTGATAAGAGATAAAAAAAGCCAGGTACGAATTCCTTGTACCTGGCATAGGGGAATTGGCTCCTTGCAGAGCCGTGCGCTAACTGGTGTTCGGATTGCCTTAAGCTTAGACAAGGCTCAAGGCTTTTCAAGATCCGAAGAAAAGTTCAACCAGAGTGTGGGTATTTCAGACTCGTTCAAGTGCTTATGCACCGGACGGCCCACTATGCATTGAACAGATTGTTGTCACGCACCAGCTCGCGGGGGAGGGCATTCTTGACCCGACTGCCAACCCATTTCCCCATTCCCAGGGTATGCCCCTGATAGCGGACGATCACCTCGCCAGCGCCAGCATCCTGCTCTGGCCAGACGTCCCGCCCCATCATGAATTCCCGCGCATTGGCGCTATCCAGTTCGACCACGCCCTTGCTCGCTTTATCGCCATAGGCCAACGCCCACTCGTGGGTGAGGCGATAGCCTTTCTTGAAGGTCTCGGCCAACTTGATGCCGATGCGATCGAAACGCAACTTGCCTTGCACCTGATCAAACCGCTGGGGGAAGAGCCAGATCTCGTCATTGCGGCCAAACAGTTGACCCAGCGGCGTCACTCCGAAGTTGGTTTCAATCTCGCGCAACATGGGTTCCGCCTCTTTGGCCGGAAGCGGCGAAAAGGGGAATTTACCCAGCTTGCCCGGCTTGAACATGGTGTTGGGCACCGAGTGATGCTTGCGCAATCTGGCGACGAAAAAGCCTTCACTGTCGAAGATCTGGGGCCAAACGTGCAGGTATCCTTCAGATGTACAGGCCTGCTCTGCATGGGGGAACAGGTCAGCCAGCGAGTCAAAGCTCAAGGCATCGCCAAACTTGTCCAGCAGGGATTGGCAGACAGCCTGATTCTCCTGCTGACTCAAGGTGCAGGTGGAGTAGACCAGCACACCACCCGGTTTCAGGGCATGGAAGGCGCTCTCCAGCAACCCTTGCTGCACCGCCGCAATCTCGTCGATGCTCTCGATGCTCCAGTTGCGCAGGGCATCCTCATCCTTGCGCACCGTCCCTTCGCCGGAGCAGGGTGCATCGAGCAGGATGGCGTCGAAAGTCTCCGGCAACCACTGGCCAAACACCTTGGCATCAAAATGGGTCATGCCCACATTGGTCACGCCGCAGCGCTGGATATTGGCGCTGAGCACTTTCAACCGGCTACTGGAAAACTCGTTGGCAACCAGCATCCCCTGATTGTTCATCAGGGCAGCGATCTGGGTAGTCTTGGAGCCGGGGGCCGCCGCTGCATCCAGCAACATGCCGTCCGCTTTGATCTTGTCGCTGGCAAAGAGCGCCGTCACCGGCAGCATGGAGCTCGCTTCCTGAATGTAGAAGAGCCCGCTCAAATGCTCGGCGGTGTTGCCCAGCGGAACTGTTTCATCGCGGCGGGTCAGCCAGAAGCCGGTGTCACACCAGGGCACGGGGTCGAGCAGCCAACCCAGTGGCTCCATCAGGGCGACGAAGTCGGAGACGGCGATCTTCAAGGTATTGACCCGAATGCTGCGGCGCAGCGGACGTCGACAACTGGCCACAAACTCATCCATCGAGAGATGGGCCGGCATGATGGCCGCAATGTGGCGTAAAAAGTAATCGGGAAGGAAGGTGTTGTCGTGCACTGTGCCGTCTCGTTGACCGAAAAAGAGGGGCGATATCCTACCACAAGGCGAGGAATATTCTGAATCTGAACCCCAGGCACCGGAATATAAAAAAGCCCGGCACGGGGCCGGGCTTGGATGAGATATGCAAAGGGGAGGGATCAGGGCTGGATGCGCGGGCTCCACTCCTGCCACTCTTTCTCGGCCTTGCCGTAGAGCGGATAGCTGTGACCCGCCTTGACGGTCGCCCCCATCTCTCTCTCCGGGGTATTGAAGGCGATGCCACCGGCCAACAGACTCTGCACCGTCTCCACTTCGATGGTGCCGCCGGTCAGGCCGATATCCGCCTTGACTCCGGAGACATTCCAGAAGCGCGAGTTGGCCCGCACCAGATGGGCATACTCCTGATCCACGTTGACGTCGATCACCACCTCGCTGCCATCCCGAGCCAACGCCACCTTGGTGACACCGCCCACCACCATCTTGCGAAACAGCAGCGGGCTGCCGACGTTCAGGCCATTGACGGAGGGGCTCTTGAGGGTCAGGGCCAGACCCACCGGACCGACCTGACTCAAGGGGAAGCGATCTTTTCCTGCGCCTTTACCGGGGTGCGCCTCCACAAACGCCCCCTTGATCAGGGTATCGAGGTGCGCAACACCCCCCAGCCCCAGCTTGGCTTGCACCAGCGTAAAGCGGGCGCCGGATTGCAGGAAACGCTCGGCGTAGTGGCCATCGAGTTCCGCCTTGAAGATCACCTGACCCAGTGACGGCTCCAGCTCGATCTCTTCAATTTTGCCGATATCGACCCCGCGATAGCGGATCGGGCTGCCAATCCCGAGCCCCGGATTGCTCTCAGCCACCAGTGACAGCTGGCGCACCTTGGCCTTGGCTTGCTCCCTGGAATCGAACAGTTGATGACTGCTACGTCCATTGGCCAACCGATCGAACTCGATGGCGCCACGCAGCAGGGTACCGAGGTTGCCCACCTTCACCTGCACACCATCGACCCGCACCTTGGTGTCGATGGCCGGTTTTTTCCAGAATTGGGGTTGCTGGGCGAGGAGGGGAGCATAGACTCCATCAATCTCGAGTTCGATCTCGACCCCCTCTTTGGCGGCGCGCAGCTGTTTGACCTTGCCCGCTTCCAGCCCCAGATAGAGCACCGGTGAACCAACGCCGATGCCATCGGCCTGATCCGCTTTGAGCAACCAACGCTGGGGCTTGGCATCACGGGTACCGAGCAGTGCCAGCTCCTGACTCGGGTAGAGACGATTAATCCGCTCGCCACTGCTGGCTTGTACCAGCTTGATCCCGCCCCCCAGCCAGGCACTGGCCGGACTGGTTTCTACTTTGATGCCACTCAGATCGGCATCGATCTGCAGCGGGGCGGCGCGATAGAAGCGGGCCCGGTTGAGTAGATGGCCATAGTTCGGCGCCATCACCAACTCGACGCTGGCATTGCCCCGCGCATCCAGGGTGAGCTGGCTGATGCGGCCTACCTGCAATCCCTTGTACCAGACAGGTGCATCCTGATTGAGCCCCGCCAGATCGTCAGCCTGCAGCGTCACCTTGGTGCCGCTCTGGGGGGCGCGATCGGTCAAGGTCATCTTCTGGGCCGGTTTGCCCGCCACATAGTCGAGACGAATGGCAGGGCCGGAGAGCAGGCGATCCGCATGCTGCACGCCGGTCGCGGAGAGGGAGACGCTCTCCCACACCAGCTGGCTCTTGTCGGTAATGCGATAAGCCTGCTCCGGATTGATCAGCGCCGTCACCACGCGCCCTTTGTCGGTGAGACGAATGGGGTCGATACGACCAATCTCGATCCCCTCATAGAGGATGGGCATCCCCTCCTTGACCGGAAGATCGCCAGCCGCAATGTCGATACGCTCGCCGCGCGCTGCTTCCGCCAGCCCTTTGTAGAGGACGAAGGTCTGTCCCTTCTCCGGCTCCGGCGAGGCTTTTGGCGAGTCAAAGGCGATGCCGCCGCTCAGAATGGAGGTGAGGCTGCCAGCCTCCACACTCACCCCGGCCAGACTGAAGGAGCCCTTGATGCCACTGATGTTCCAGAAGCGGGTATCGGCTTTGACCAGATGTTCAAAACGCGGCTCGATCACCAGATCCAGAATGACGTTCTGATTGTCCTGGCCCAGACGGGTATTGATGACGCTGCCCACCTCGATACCGCGGAAATAGAGCTTGGCGCCAATCCCCACCGAGCCCAGCGAATCAGCGGTCAGATGCAGCATCCGCCCCTGTGCCTGATAACCGGGGGGAGGGCCCTCCAGCGCATCGAAGGTCTCCTGCAGCGGATTGCTTTCGCGCCCCGGCTGCAGATTGATGTAGTTGCCGGAGACCAGGGTATCGAGGCCGGAGATCTCGGTCAGCGACGCCTTGGGGCTCACCAGCCAGAAATCGGATCCCTTGCGGATCAGCGGTCTGGCACGGCTGTCAATCTTGGCCATCACCGCAATCTTGCGGCCATCTTCAGCCAGCTCCAGCTCCTGCACCACGCCGATGGCCACCCCCTGGTAACGAACCTGGGTTTTGCCCGGCAAGATGCCGTTGCCCTGGGCGAAGTTGATCTGGATAAGCTGGCCACGGCTCACTACCTGCTGATAGAGAAAGCCACCTGCCAGCAGCAGGGCTATCAGGGGTAACAGCCAGACCGGCGATAACCAGCGACGCTTTTCAATGACGGGTTCAGCCCCGATCATACCGACTCCTTATTGGCTGGATTAAACAGCACATCACACAAAAACAGAGAACTCATCAACGGGCCGCCTTGTCCCACAGTAAACGGGTATCGAGCATGCGGGCCGACATCATGGTCAGCACCACCACACCGGCAAAGGCGGTAGCCCCCGGGCCAGCGCGGACACTCAGCAGGACACCCCGATCGACCAGCGCCACCATCAGCGAAATCACGAACAAGTCCAGCATCGACCAGCGACCGATAAAATCGATCACCCGATACATCACCAACTGGCGCTTGCGCCGCACCGGTTTGGCCCGCTGCAACTGCCAGCAGATCCAGCCCAGCCCCAATATTTTGCCCACCGGCACCAATATGCTGGCGGTGAGGACGATGGTGGCAATCCCGCTCATTTTGCTGCGATAGAGCATCATGATACCGCTGAAGATGGTATCTGACTGCAGCAACCCCTTGTTGTAGAAATGGGTAATGGGCAGCAAGTTGGCAGGCAGCAACATGAAGGTGGCGAGCGCCAGCAAGCCCCACGACCAGGCGAGGGAGTGGGGAATGCGCACCTGCAGCTTGCTGCTGCAACGGGGGCAGACCGCACCGGCTTGATAGCGCACCAGCAGGCCGCAGGTATGGCAGCGGCAGAGCCCCATCTCACGGGCGCTGGTCATGTTCCGGCTCCTGTAACGGGATCCGCGCCCAGTAGGGGGCGGGGTCAAACAGGATCAGCAGGGTCATGTTGAGCAACATCAGAATACTGAGGCTCAGCAGACCGCCACCGAGGCGTACATCGGCGATGTCGATCAGCTTGAACAGGGCAACCAGCAGACTGACGATATAGACCTCCAGCATGGCCCAGTGGCGAAACACTTCGACCAGCTTCAAGGTAGGGGCAAGGATGTGCCAGCGTTTGGCCAAGCCCGATGCCAGCGCAAAAATGCCGGTCAGCAACCCCACCGGCGCCAGTACGGCGCACCAGAGCACCAGGCTGGCAACCCAGAATTCCCCCTCGCCAAACAGCACCAGGATCCCCCGCAGCAGGTCGGCATCGGAGTTAACCCCCGCCAGGCGCAGATAGATCAGCGGTTCAAAAAAGGCAGAGGGGAGCAGCAAGAATCCGGTGATGGTCAGCGCCATCAACTGGGAGGGACGAAAGGCATAACGGCCATAGAGATGCTGATGACAACGCGGGCAGTGAGCATGGCGACGCAGCGGCAGTGCTTTGCGCTGGATCAGCAAGTCGCACGCCGGGCAGACAATCACGGAACTGGGCTCCATCATACAATCCAACCGGTTGAAGGAATTGGTGAAATTTACCCTAAAACCGGTTTCCTGTCTTGCCTGCGGCCGGAATGTTACGAAAGTATAATTGACGTTAACGTAAACGTGATATTAGATAGCCAGACTAGACAGGTGAAAGGAGTCATGATGTCCAGTTTGTCCCCCTCGGCAGGCCTGCGCTTTCGCAGCGCCCTTGCCAACGAAGGTCCCCTGCAAATCGTCGGCACCATCAATGCCTATATGGCGCTGATGGCCGAACGCAGCGGTTTTCAAGCCCTCTATCTCTCCGGCGCCGGAGTGGCCAATGCCTCCTACGGCTTGCCGGATCTCGGCATGACCTCCCTCAACGACGTGCTGATCGATGCCGAGCGGATCACCGCGGCGACCCGAGTGCCACTGCTGGTTGATATCGATACCGGCTGGGGCGGAGCATTCAATATCGCCCGCACCATTCGCGCGTTTGAGCGGGCCGGGGTCGCCGCCGTCCATATGGAAGATCAGGTGGCCCAGAAGCGCTGTGGTCACCGTCCCAACAAGGCGGTGGTCACGCAGGAGGAGATGTGCGATCGCATCAAGGCAGCAGTGGATGCCCGCGAGAATAGCGAGTTCGTCATCATGGCTCGCACCGATGCACTGGCGGTGGAGGGGATGGAGTCGGCTCTTGAACGCACCGCCGCCTATGTGGCCGCTGGCGCCGATATGATCTTCGCCGAGGCGGTAACCGAACTGGCCCAGTACGACCAGTTCAAGCAGGCGGCCGGAGTGCCGATCCTCGCCAACATGACCGAGTTTGGCAAAACCGAGCTGTTTGACAAGGAGCAGCTCGCCGCCCACGGGGTCGACATGGTGCTCTACCCCTTGAGTGCCAACCGGGCCGCCAATCAGGCCGCCCTCAACGTCTATCACCATATTCGCCAGGATGGCCATCAGCGCGCCGTCGTGGAGACCATGCAGACCCGGGAGTCGCTCTACGACTTCCTCGGATATCACCACTACGAACAGACACTGGATCGTCTGTTTACAGCCAAGGAATAGGAGGCAGCTTATGGGACAGCAAAAACCGTTGGGCGGGGCAGGTCTGCGCGGGCAGAGTGCGGGGGAGACCAGCATCTGCACCGTGGGCAAGAGCGGCACCGGTCTTACCTATCGCGGTTATGACATCAAGGAGCTGGCCGACAGCGCCCAGTTCGAGGAGGTCGCCTATCTGCTGCTCAAGGGGGAGTTGCCCGGTGAGCAGCAGCTTGACGCCTACAAGCGCGAGTTGCGTCGCCTGCGCACCTTGCCCCTGCCGCTGCTGGAGGTACTGGAACGCATTCCCGCCGATGCCCATCCCATGGATGTGCTGCGCACTGGCTGCTCCATGCTCGGCGATCTGGAACCGGAAGATGGTTTCGAGCATGAGCATGAAGTGGCGGATCGGCTGCTGGCTGCCTTTCCGGGCATTCTGATCTACTGGTACAAGTTCAGCCATGAAGGTATTCGTATCGCCCTCGACAGCGACGAGGAGTGTATCGGTGGCCATTTCCTCGCACTGCTGCACCAGAGGGCGCCGAGCGAGCTGGAGCGTCGGGTGATGCATGTCTCCCTCATCCTCTACGCCGAACATGAGTTCAACGCCTCCACCTTTGCGGCGCGGGTCTGCGCCTCGACCCTTTCCGACATGTTCTCCTGCATTACCGCCGCCATCGGTACCCTGCGCGGCCCGCTCCATGGCGGCGCCAACGAGGCGGCCATGGCGATGATCGAGCCCTGGCAGGATGAAGC
>NZ_JRGK01000075.1 GCF_000764645.1 Aeromonas finlandensis | reverse complement strand
GTCTTTCACCAGCCAGGAGGCAAGAATGGGGGCCGCCATGGCGATAAAGACCACGGGGCCGCCGATGGCTGTGCCGAGCGCCGCCACCAGAATGGCCTGCGCCAGAATGCCCAGTTGCACCCGATCGCCGTTGACGCCAAGCCCTCTGGCCATCTCGGGGCCAAAGCGCAGCACCGCCAGCGAGCGGGAGAGATAGACAATCCAGGGACAGATCAGCAGCAACAGGATGGCGATGGGGGTGATGGTGCTGTAACCCACGGCGATAAAGCTGCCCATATTCCACAGATAGAGAGAGCTCAAATGCAGCAAGGCCTGAGTGGACATCACAAACTGGCCGAGCGCCTCGAACAGCTCGGAGAGGCCGATACCGATCACCACGAACAGATAGCCCTGCTCGCCCGGTTTGCGGCAGAGGGCATAGAGCACCAGCGCCGCGAAGATGGCGCCGATGGGGGCCGCCCACCAGGGCCAGCTGCCCACGGTCAGGTAGAGGGAGAAGACGATGATGGCCAGAGAGGCGCCGTTGTTGACCCCCACCATGTCGGGTGTGGCCAGCCGGTTGCGAACCAGAGTCTGCACCAGACAGCCGGAGAGCCCCATGGCCGCACCCGCCACCACCACCCCAAGGATACGCGGCAGCCGGATCTTGAACAGGGTGAGCTGCTCAAGCCGCGTCCCCTCCCCCAGCAGGGTGTTGACCACCCCGGCAAAGCCAAGCTTGCCGCCGCCAACGCTCAGGGCCAGCAGAGCAAGCGCCAGCAACGCCACGGCCAGCAGTGCCAGCCAGCGCCAGCTGGGCAGATGGATCAGCACAGAGCGGTTGCCGGCCCGCAGGCAGAGCATATCGGTAGGTGTACGCATCAGCCCCTCACTTGACGGTCAGCAGGGTACGAAAGCCCCCGCGGTGGACAATAGCGATCAGCACAGGTGCACCGATCAGGGCCAGAATAACCCCGTTTGGCAGCTCGAACGGCTGGATCAGCCAGCGCGCCAGAATGTCGGCCAACAGCAGAAACAGCATGCCGAACAGGGCGGAGAAACAGACCTGCACCGACAGCTTTACCGGCTCTACCAGTCGGCCACAGTAGGCGGCCAGAAAGCCGACAAAGCCGATGGGGCCGGCGATGGCAATGGCACTGGCGGTAAACAGGGTGGCGGCCAGCAGCACGCCAATTCGCACCCGGTTGGGGCGGATCCCGAGCGCCTGGGCCTGACTGTCCCCCATCTGCATCAGGGTCAGCTGGCGACAGAGCAGCAAGGTGATGACAAACGCCGCCAGCACGAAGGGCAGCACCGCAATGATGGCATCGAGATTGGCCGCCGACAGGGAGCCGAGGTTCCAGAAGCGGTACTGCTCCAGCACCATCTTGTTGGAGAGCAGCAGAAAGCTGGATAAACCGCCGAAGGTGGCGGAGAGCGCCACCCCGACCAGAATGAGCTTGAGCGGGTTGGAGCGGCCAATCATCATGCCGAGCCCCAACACAATCACGTTGCCGAGCAGTGCGCCGAGTCCGGCCCAGAGCAGATAGCCATAGGCGGACTCCACCCCAAACCAGGTGAGCCCCACCACCAGTGCAAAGACGGCCCCGGCGTTGACCCCGAGCAGGCCGGGTTCTGCCAGCGGATTGCGGGTCGCGCTCTGCAACAAGGAGGCAGCCAGCGATAAAGAGGCGCCGACCACCATGGCACAGAGGGTGCGCGGCAGTCGCAAGGTATTGAGCACCATGGCGAGCTTCTCGTCACTGACCCACAGGGGGTTGTGCGTCAGATACCCGAACACCTCGCGGGCACCATAGACGCCGGCACCTGTGGCCAGCGAGAGGCAAAACAGCGTGCAGAGAAGGAACAATGCCAGCCAGAACAGATGGGTCTGGTACTTAACCACCCTTTACAACTCCTTGCGTTGGGGTCTGACAACATGCAGCCAAACCGACGTGAAAACAGGGCGCTCTTGTGTCAACGGAAATAAAAACGCCGCCCGGACGAATACCCGGACGGCGCAATGTTAAATGCAAATCATTTTTATTTGCAAGTTTTGATGTGTGACGGGATCTCTTCTGCTCAGCTATCCATCACATCATGGCGGGTCTGATGATAGGCCTCTTCACTCTTGCCTCTGCGCCAATAAGGGACCGCGTAGAGCGACTGGCGATCCACCTCGAGCACGGCGCGGCAATGGCGACGCAGCGGCAGCACCAGCGCCTCTTCCCCACCTAGCCAGAAAAAACCGCCATCCCGAGAGAGAGGCAAGGCCTGCACATACTCCAGAATGCCACTGGTTGCGGGCTCTCCCACAAACCAGTGACAGTGTACGCCGACCGGCAGTGTCAGCGGCTGGGCATCCGCCTGATCCGGCACCAGGATAGCAATCTCCCCGCTGGCATCGGCAGGCATCATCTCGCACATCGCCATGATGGCGGGCAAGGCGGTGAGATCCCCCACCAGACAGTAGTGCTTTGCCGGTTGCAGCATAGGGTTGGGGCCACCGGGCCCGGAGAGGATCACCTTATCCCCCGGCTTGGCGTGGGTGGCAAAGGCGCTGGCTGGCCCGCTATCACCATGAAGAACAAAGTCGATATCGAGTTCCAGCTGATCGCGGCGAAACGCGCGGATGGTGTAGGTGCGGATCACCGGCTTGTCCGCCGGGTCACTCCAGCGCGGGCCGCTCGGGGTCATGGCAGGCAGCACCGGCTCTACCTGATGAGGCTGGGCCAGCATCACCTTGATATGGGCCCCGCCACAGGTAAAGGGATAATCAGCCTGCTCGCTGCCACCAAAAGTGATGCGACGCAAATGGGGGGTGATCTGGATAACGGCTTTGACAGTCAGCAGACGGGGACGATTGGGAGGCAGAGATGGGGACACAATGAGGCTCCTCGGTGAGCGTGTCGCCCATGTTACACACAAATAGGAATTACTATCAAATAAGATTGCTTATCATCTAACAGGAACTAGCAGGATTCAAACATCACCAACACTACCGCCAACACCCGAATCCAGAAATAGACTTTATGCACGCGAGCCCCATGATTGGGCAAAGAAAGCTGCCGGGCAACGCCACAGTCACAAAGGGTTCCATTTGCTTATTTCGACCATAGTTTTTCGAGATCAAATTTTATTTCTCAATAAGTTTCCTATCCTTAGTGAAGCAGTTAATGTAAGCACAGGATGCCAAACAGGATTGTATGATGGATGACCAAATCCTGATTATTGATGATGACGATCTCTCTCTCTCTGACACGCCGCAAGCTGGCTGGAAGGTGATGATTGTTGACGATGAGCCCGAAGTGCATCGCATCACCAAAATCACCTTGAACAAATTCGAGTTTGACAATCGCCCCATTGAGTTTCTGCACGCCTACTCGGCAGCAGAGGCAAAAAAGCTGCTGGCCATCACCCCGGATGTCGCCCTGTTGCTGCTGGACGTGGTGATGGAGGTCGACCACGCAGGCCTCGATGTCGTCAAATATGTCCGTGAAGATCTGCAAAACAAGATGGTGCGCATCGTGCTGCGTACCGGCCAGCCCGGCCAGGCACCGGAAGATGACGTGGTGACCAACTACGACATCAACGATTACAAGGATAAAACCGAGCTCACCTCCCAGAAACTGCGTACCCTGTTGCGGGCCAGCCTGCGATCCTATCGGGATATCCGCACCCTGGAGTGCAATCGTCAGGGGCTGGAAAAAGTCATCGAAGCCTCCAAGGGGATCTTTGAGAAACGGGCACTGCGCCAGTTTGTCGAAGGAGCCCAAGAGCAGCTCAGTGCCCTGCTCCATCTGGGTGAGACCCAGATCTACGACGTCAAACAATACGCTTATGAGGTGAAGGAGCAACTGCTGGAGCCCCTGCTGCCCGGCCACCCTGCCATGCGCCTCACGGAAGCACCGGAGATCCTGCGCCAGGCAATGAGCAACCGTAGCAATATCTACAGCGCCAACCAGATGGTGCTCTACTGCCAGAACCCGCGCCACCACCTGCTGTTCCATATCGAGACAACCCGTCAGCTCAACCAGATTGACACCGGCCTGCTCAGCCTCTTTACCGAAAACATCATAGTGGCGCTGGAGAACATCCGGCTCAACGAGGTGATTGCCGACAACCAGCGGGAGATCATTTACCGCATTGGAGAGCTGGTCGAAACCCGCTCAAAAGAGTCAGGACTGCACGTCAAACGGGTGGCGCTCTATACCGAACAGTTCTGCCACCTGATGGGAATGAGTGAAGAGCAGAGTGAGCTCATCAAGCGGGCCTCTCCCCTGCACGATATCGGCAAGGTTGGCATTCCTGACGCCATCCTGCACAAACCGGGCAAGCTGACCCCGGAAGAGTGGGAGATCATGAAAACTCACGCTCAACTGGGTCAGGACATGCTCTCCGGCAGCGACTTGGAGCTGTTCCAGATTGGCGCCACCATCGCAGGCAACCACCATGAAAAGTGGAACGGCAGCGGTTATCCACGGGGCCTGAAGGGAGCAGATATTCCGCTGGAGGGACGGATCGTGGCGCTGGCCGACGTGTTCGATGCCCTGGGCTCGGATCGCTGCTACAAGAAGGCATGGCCCCTGGACAAGGTGCTGGCACTGATTGAAGAGGAGAAGGGACAACATTTCGATCCCCAGCTGGTCGAGCTG
>NZ_JRGK01000074.1 GCF_000764645.1 Aeromonas finlandensis | reverse complement strand
GATTGCACCATCATGTCGGCAGTGAAGGTGATGGGTCTGCTCTGCATATAATCCCTGGCTTTTAGTGATTCCATATCTACTCCCCTACGGTAGTCAGTCAAGCTGGCGTATTGTGCGCCGATGCCAGCACACTGCATGGCTTGCTCCAAGCATAGCTGGCTCACTGCAGAATAGTTTCGCAGCCACTCTCTCCCTCAACTGATGGCATGCTCCTGCTCGCGGTTCGGAATGGCCGCCGCCATCATCTGCGGCAGGTGGTCGGCCAGCACCGCCACCACTGCGGGATCGACCCTTCCCTGATCCGCCAGTTGCTGCATAAAGGTCAACGCATCACGAGCTGGCAATCCATGCCGGTATGGTCGGTCCTGCACCATGGCCTGAAAAATATCAGCAACCCGCAGGATGCGCGCCTCCAATACCATGGCAGAGGCGGGCAGATGGAACGGATACCCCTCCCCGTCCGGCTCCTCATGGTGGTAAGCCGCCCAGCAGGCTATCTCCTCAAACCCCTCGATATGACGCAGGATCTGGTAGGTCTCGAAACTGTGGGTATTAATGACGGCCCGCTCCTCCTGCGTCAGGCTGCCGGGTTTGTCGAGGATCTCGTCCGGTACCCTGAGCTTGCCCAGATCGTGCAGCAAACCGGCGATCTCCAGCATGTCGCAATGGACGGCGCTGACCCCCATCAATTCAGCCAGCGCACGAGACAACCGACTCACGCCGAGCGAGTGCGTCATGGTAAAGGGGCTTTTGGCATCGACGATCCCCGAGAAGATCCGGGCTAGCGCCTTCAGCTCCCCATTGGTGGTGATACAGGGCTCCCGCTCCTGCAGCATCTCCAGCATGTAGTCATTGATGGAGCGGGCTTCAAGCTGCAACCAGAATGCCTCCGAGCGGGACACCTTGAGGAAGGCATCCACCAGCTCGGGGGCAAAGAACTCGCCACGGCAATCCTGCAGCCGTGCGCGGATCTCGTTGGTATGCATCAACAGGGACCCATCGCCATAGTAGGGGGCGGCCAGCGCATCGCAGCGATCCACCAAAAAGATGAGGTTGGCCTGACGAGCCACGATGGGATCCACATCGGACATCTCGCGCAGCAGATGCCAGTGGGTATGGTGATAACGGATGGGTAGCGCCAGCGGGGCCAACAAACGGAAATCCTTGAGCAGCTGATATCCCACCTCACAGTGGCGCTGGGAGGACTCCCAATCGAACTCGCTGACCAGATGGTGATGGGTGGTGGTCGAGGAGACACCGATATCATGCAGCACCCCCAGCTCGAATAGCAGGCGACGCTCGGCGGCATCCATCTTCAGCACCCGACTGCACTCGGCGGCCATGATCCCGACCCGTTTACCATGGGCCACATCGCCAATCCCCACCAGATCCAATGATGCAGACAAGGCATAGACCACCTGTCTGAGATCTACCTGCAACGAGAACGAACCGGCTCCCTGCGCTCTGTTCATGATCCCTGTCCCATGCTGTTTTGTTATATAGAAAAGGAGTCATTTCACTCCTCACTATTGATAAATCTAGTCAATAGCCCCCTTTTTTACCTCTTGTCCCCGCTGAAACATGGCCAAAAAATGCGAGGGGTCACGGCTTCACACTCCTGAGCATCAGGTGCGATGCATAGGTTAATATCCAAATCGATGAAACAACGACAGATGCTCAATATAGCGATACGCCGTCACGCTATGTCATGAAAATGCGATGCATATCCCCAAACACCATGACTATTTTATTAACACAGTGACGCCTCTTGATAGATGGCGATTATTTACACCGATTTATCTCTCTCATAAATGGTGATAGTGTTTACCCCATCACATTAATAATAAAGCATGGCTTAAACCACGATTAATCAGCATTTAAGTGTTATCGAATTTATAGCGTCACTCGCCTGGCGATTATTCACACCATATATATTTTCCTAATAAAATCAGCTGTTCGCACGCAAGCATGACCATATGAAGGCGCTCCAGCCACCATTTGGCTAACCCGCACGCCATCGCTGATGGCAATTCATACTGCAACGCACATTGCTGATTTCTTTCCCCGACAACACTCGGATAACCACAAGTTATATTCGCTATAAGGCGACAAACCACGTTGCCCTGCATAGAGTAAAACGGTTGAAAGCTGTTTGTGTTGATTGTCCGTTCTAATACATCGGTGGGCTGACCCCGATCGTTGCTCACCAATATCGCTGTAAAAATAGATGCACCACCAACATTTATTGCTACGGCACCAGACATTATTCGGAATGGGTCAAACATCACCACATTATCCAAATGCTTTCATCGCCCATTTTGTGTACCAATTCACATCAGATTAGGAGTGGAGCCAATAATGGCCATTCAAATAAACAAAATAGCCATGAGCCTTGCCTTAATGGCCACTGCTGGCAGTGCCGCTGCAGCCGCCAAGCCCAATATTCTTGCCATCATGGGCGATGACATCGGCTACTGGAACATCAGCGCCTACAACCAGGGGATGATGGGCTACCAGACCCCGAACCTGGAGCGTATCGCCAATGAAGGGGCCCTCTTTACCGATCACTATGGTCAGCAATCCTGCACCGCCGGTCGCGCCGCCTTTATCACCGGCGAAGAGCCGTTCCGTACCGGCCTGCTGACCATCGGCATGCCCGGCTCCACCCACGGTATTCCGGATTGGGCCCCCACCATCGGTGATCTGCTCAAGGAGCAGGGTTACATGACCGGCCAGTTCGGCAAAAACCATTTGGGTGACCGTGACCAGCACCTGCCGACCAAGCACGGCTTCGACGAGTTCTTTGGCAACCTCTACCACCTGAATGCGGAAGAAGAGCCGGAAACCTACTACTACCCGAAAGATCCGGAGTTCAAGAAGAAGTTCGGCCCGCGCGGGGTGATCAAATCCTCTGCCGACGGCAAGATTGAAGACACCGGCCCCATGACCCGCAAGCGCATGGAGCACGCAGACGAAGAGTTCCTCGAATCATCGCTGGCCTTCATGGAAAAAGCGGTCAAGGCCAAGAAGCCCTTCTTCATCTGGCACAACGCCACCCGCATGCACGTCTGGACCCGCCTGCAAGAGAAGTATCAGGGCAAATCCGGCGTCAGCATCTATGCCGATGGCATGCTGGAGCACGATGACCAGGTGGGGATCCTGCTCGACAAGCTCGACGAGCTGGGCGTCGCCGACAACACCATCGTTATTTACACCACCGACAACGGCGCCGAGACCGGCAGCTGGCCGGATGGCGGCACCACTCCGTTCTATGGCGAGAAGGGCACCACCTGGGAAGGGGGCACCCGCGTCCCCCAGCTGGTTCGCTGGCCAGGCGTGATCAAACCGGGCACCCGGGTGAACGCCATGATGGCCCATCAGGACTGGATGCCGACCCTGCTGGCCGCCGCCGGTGTACCGGACGTGAAAGAGAAGCTGGCCAAGGGCTACAAGGCCAACGGCAAAGAGTGGCGGGTGAAACTGGACGGCTACAACTTCATGCCGTACCTCTCCGGTAAGACCGACACCGCCCCGCGCAACTCCATGCTCTACTTCTCTGCCAACGGCGAGCTGAACGCCGTGCGCTGGAATGACTTCAAGCTGAACTTTGCCACCATGCAGGGCAACATCACCGATGCGGTGCGCGTTACCCCGAACTGGCCGCAGATCATCAACCTGCGCGCCGATCCGTTCGAGAAGGCACCGCACGAGTCAGGCATGTACATGCGCTGGATGGCTGACAACATGTGGCTGTTCGTACCGGTACAGGGGATCCTGAAAGAGTTCTTCGACACTCTGCCCAACTACCCGATGCAGCAGAGCTTCCAGATGAACCCGGCCAACATCAGCTCCCAGAGCCTGATGCTGCAAGGCAAGCTGGCGGAGCTGGACGCACTCAAGCAGAAAGTCGCCACCATCAAGTAAGGCGGTGACTCCAACGCCCATCACCCACTGGTGGGCGTTTTCAATTTCCAGGCGGCTCGCTCCGAACCGGCTGGAAATTGAAAACCCGTTGGCCCCCTGCCAGCCCTCCCTCTGTCTCGTTATATGCACCCTGTGGAAATGCCTATGAATCCCTTGCAACAACAGATCTCGCAACTCATCGAACAGGTTGGTCACAGTGTGGTCGGCCAGTCCCATGTGATCCGCGCCCTGGTGATTGGCCTGCTGACCAATAGCCACGTGCTCCTTGAAGGTTTGCCCGGCACCGCCAAGACCCGCTCGGTCAAGGCGCTGGCCGAGGCCCTCAATGCCAGCTTCGGCCGCATTCAGTTCACTCCCGATCTGCTCCCCTCCGATGTAACCGGCACCGAGATGTATCAGGAGCATGACGGAGCCCACCAGCTGCGCTTCCAGCCCGGCCCCATCTTCAACAGCATCGTGCTGGCCGATGAGGTGAACCGTGCCCCCGCCAAGGTACAGGCCGCCCTGCTGGAGGCGATGGCCGAGGGCACCGTCACAGTGGGTGACAAGAGCCACCGCCTGCCCGAGCTCTTTATGGTGCTGGCGACCCAGAACCCCATCGAGCAGGAGGGGACCTACCCGCTGCCGGAAGCCCAGATGGACCGTTTTGCCCTCAAGGTCTCGGTCGCCTACCCCGACGACGAGGCCGAGCTTGCCATCATTCGGCTGGTGCGAGCCGAAGAGCGCGGTACCCGCCAGCAAGGCGAGGGTTTCGCCCCCCTCTCCCCCGAACTGATTTTGCAGGCAAGAGCAGAGCTCTCGGCCATGACGGTCTCGCCGCTGGTGGAGCACTACATCATCGCGCTGGTCATGGCGACCCGGCACCCCGACCGCTACCCGGCCACCGGGTTGCCACAGTGGCTTGCGGTCGGCGCCAGCCCCCGCGCCTCCATTGCGCTGGACAAGTGCGCCCGCGCCTACGCCTGGCTGCAAGGGCGTAACCACGTGCTGCCCGACGATGTGCGCGCCATGGTGCCCAGCGTGCTGGGCCACCGCTTTACCCTCAGCTATGACGCGCTGGCAGATGGGGTGGATCACCAGCAGGTGGTGATGGCGCTGCTCGATCACGTTGTCATCGGGTAAGCGATACCATGACCCCTCGCACCTTATCCCATGACCGGCTGACACCGGGCGGGCAGCCGCCCAGTGGCGACCCGCGCATCCACTGCGACTACCTGACCCTGGTCCGGCTACAGGGGCTGGTCGGCCAGTTTTCACTGCTACCACGGCTAAACAGCGGCAGCGTGCTATGCGGCCGCCACCAGTCGCGCTTTCGCGGCCGGGGGCTCAACTTCGAAGAGCTGCGCCACTACCAGCAAGGGGATGACATTCGCACTCTGGACTGGAAAGTGACCCTGCGCACCGGCCGCCCCCATGTGCGCAGCTATAGCGAAGAGAAAGATCGCCACGTGATCCTCTGCGTTGATCAGCGCAGCAGCATGTTCTTCTCCTCGGTGGAGGTGATGAAGTCGGTGGTGGCTGCCGAAGTGGCGGCCCTGCTCGGCTGGCAGGTGCTCAAAGAGAGCGATCGGGTCGGGCTCGCCATCTTGCGCTGCGACGGGGTGGCGTGGCTGCGCGGCCAGCGCTCCCGTGGCCACTGGCTGGCCCGCTTGCGCCAACTCTGCACTGCCAATCATGCCCTCTCGGCCACCAGCCGCGACAGCGACACGACCGGTCTGGCCCCTCTGCTGGCGATGCTGGGCCGACTCAAGCTGAAAAATGCCACCCTGATCCTGCTCAGCGACTGGGCCGGGGTGACCGAGGCC
>NZ_JRGK01000073.1 GCF_000764645.1 Aeromonas finlandensis | reverse complement strand
GCTCAAGAAACTGATCATAGGCCCATTCGACCAGCTGATCCGGGGTACGCTGTTCCATGAAATCACTCCAGATACATCGAGGTTCGCTACTGTAACAATTATTGGCGGTGGCGGCCAGACCAGTGCGCCGGGCGCGTAGCCGGTCTGTCCAAGCCGCCATTGTGGGGGTATGGTTAAGACGCGGATCATCTGGCAGGGAGTGAGAGGATGAAGCAGCGGGGACGGCGGCAACAGATCAAGCGACGGCGGGAGGCCTGGTGGTGGCACTATCTGCCGCTCCACCGCGAGACGGTGGGCGGTCATTTGGGCCCACCGGAGAAATCCGATGAGCCCTGAGCATCAGTCGGCCTGATGCACCCGATTGAGGGTGATCTGGCCCAGTTGTCCCATCTGGCGGCGGATCCAGACCGAGCGCTTCTGCACATAAGGTGAAGGAGGCTTGACCCGATAGCGCCACGGATTGGGCAGGGCGGCGGCCAGCAGGGATGACTCGTAGCGGGTCAACCGGCTGGCCGGTTTGCCAAAGTAGGTGCGGGCTGCGGCTTCGGCGCCATAGATGCCGGGGCCGAACTCCACGATATTGAGATAGACCTCGAGAATACGGGCCTTGTCCCAGCCCAGCTCCATCAGCAGGGTAAACCAGGCCTCCAGCCCCTTGCGCAGGAAGCTGCGATCACTCCACATAAAGAGGTTCTTGGCGGTCTGCTGGCTGAGGGTGCTGGCGCCGCGCACCCGTTCGCTGTGCTGGTTGTGTTTGAGCGCCGCATTGATGGCATTCATATCAAAGCCGTTGTGGTCGGCAAAGCGCTGATCCTCGGCGGCAATCACCGCCAGTTGCAACTCTTTGGAGATGGACTCCAGATCCACCCACTCATGGCGCACCTGTGCCACTTTGGCGGGCGGAAACAGGGCTCGCTCGATACGCCAGCTCCACATTGGCGGATCGATAAAACGCAGCAAGGCGACCGAGCCGACCGAGCAGAGCAGCCCGGCCAGCGCAATCTTGCCTGCCCACCTCAGCACCCGGCGGCCGAGCGATGCAGATGAGCGCTCGGGGGCCACGGCGTCAGGGTCTGACGCCCACTGATAGTGGCTGGGATCATCGGGATCCGGAATTATTGGGGCAGCCATTCGATGTGGCAGAACTTCTCGTCAACACGGCGGGAGAGCAGCATGCGGGCAAACAGGTGCTCATACTCTTGTTCTTCATTGCCAAGGCCGACCCAGATCTCGGCATAGTCGGTGTCGCTCACCGCAAAACCCACGTCCGCTTCCCAGTCATCGGCCGGGTCGGTTTCGGCCAGCAGGCCGCGGTCGTTGAACTCCTGATTGAAGCGGGCGATCTCCTGCTCCGGCAGGTTGTCAGAGGCCAGCTCCATAAAGAGTTCGAGGGCGGTATCGAGCAGTTCCTCGACGCTGTGCATTTCGTCATTCATAGACATAAGCGGTCTGTTCCAGAAAAGAGAAAAAGATGCCGACGCAGATCACTGCCTGCGGGGCGGCGCTATTCTAGCGGTCGGCAGACCCCTTGGCGAGATGAGGCGAGCCGCTGTGACCTGTTTTTGTGCCAATAAAAAACCGGATCCAGTGACAGGATCCGGTCTTCATTGGGGGAAGGGGTCACGCATAGGGCGTCAGCTCATCCCTTCTTGTCATCGGCGAAGGTGATGTTGAGCTCCAGTACCGACAGCTCATCACTCTTCTGATCCAGTTGGACGGTTATCTTCTCCGGATCAATGTTGACGTATTTGCGGATCACATCGAGGATATCCTGCTTGAGCTGGGGCAGGTAATCCGGCCCCCCTCTGGATGAACGCTCGTGAGCAACAATGATCTGCAACCGCTCTTTGGCCAGTTGTGCGGTGTTCTGTTTCTTGTTGGAACGAAAATAATCCAATAATGACATGTTTAACTCCCGAACAGTCGGCTAAAGAAGCCCTTCTTCTCTTCTTCCAGAAAACGAAATTCCTTGGCATCGCCCAGCAGGCGGGACACCGCATCTTCGTAGGCCTGACCGGCATCGGACTCCTTGTCCAGAATAACCGGTTCGCCGGAGTTGGAGGCGCGCAGCACCGCCTGGGACTCCGGGATCACCCCGAGTAGCGGGATGGCCAGGATCTCCTGTACATCCTGCACGCTCAGCATGTCGCCGCGGTTGACGCGGGTCGGGCAGTAGCGGGTCAGCAGCAGGTGCTCCTTGATGGGGTCTTCGCCACGCTCGGCGCGACGGGACTTGGAGGCCAGGATGCCAAGGATGCGATCGGAGTCACGCACGGAAGAGACTTCCGGGTTGGTGGTGACGATCGCTTCGTCGGCAAAATAGAGCGCCATCAGTGCGCCCGCCTCGATCCCCGCCGGGGAGTCGCAGACGATGTAATCGAACTTCATCTCCGCCAGTTGATCCAGGATCTTCTCGACCCCCTCACGGGTGAGGGCATCTTTGTCCCGGGTCTGGGAGGCGGGCAGGATAAACAGATTTTCCGAGCGTTTGTCCTTGATCAGCGCCTGATTGAGGTTTGCTTCCCCATTGATGACGTTGACGAAGTCATACACCACGCGCCGCTCGCAGCCCATGATGAGATCCAGATTTCTCAGACCGATGTCAAAGTCAATGACCACTGTCTTGTGACCACGCTGAGCTAAGCCGGTGCTCAGGGCCGCACTGGTTGTGGTCTTGCCAACGCCACCTTTACCCGATGTAACGACTATGATTCGCGCCATTCTCGCTTCCTTGTAACTCTATTTGATACGGTCTATTCGGAGTTGTTCGTTGTCCAGCCGGACATGTACCGGTTGCTGGATCAGGCCTGCTGGCAATGCATCGCTCAGCTGGAATGTGCCCGCGATGGAGAGCAGCTCGGCCTGTAATTGCTGGCAATAGATCCGGGCCTGGGTGTTGCCCCGGGCGCCGGCAATGGCTCTGCCACGCAGGGTGCCATAAATATGAATGCTGTCGTCGGCGAGCACTTCGGCTCCCGGACTGACGGAACCCAGCACCACCAGCGAGGTGCCAGCGGCGTAAATCTGTTGGCCGGAACGAACCGGTCCCACATGTACCTTGCTCGGGATCAAGGGGGCGGGTTCAGGCTCGGGAGCTACCACAGGGGCGGCTGGCGCGGGTTCCGGTTCGCTCTTGCGACTCTTGCCCGAGGCGATCACTGCCAGCCCTACCGCCTTGGCGGCCGTTTTCATCTCTTCACTGCGCGCGCCCGTGATGCCGACCAGCACAAACTCCTCGGACTCCACCAGCTCCTTGAGCTGTTCGAAATCGGGAATATGCTCCAGTCGAGAGACATTGATTACCAGCGGCGCACAATTAAAAAAATAGGGCGCCTGGGCCACTTTCTCTGCCAACAACTGACGTATCCGCTCAGGCTCGCCATCGCTGATATGCAACACAGAAATAGTGAAGGTGGTCCCTTTCAATTCGTTATCGCGTTCAACCATGAATCGTCCCCGAGGCAGAGATGCTAATCCGTTATTGTTATTCAATTCCTGATGTTATAGTTTGCCCCCATCAGAGGCAATAAACTCGTCGGATTATATCAACTTCCATGTTATGTGCAGTCTATAAAAGTCGCAAAAAAGCCGAGACCTACCTTTTTGTTGAAAAAAGAGAGGATTTTTCCCGCGTTCCCGAGCCATTGCTGACCGCATTCGGTCGTCCCGAGCTGGTGCTGATGACCAAGCTGGACCCGGCCAAGCCCTTGGGGCTCGCTGATGTCAGCAAGGTGATGGCCGCACTGACCAGCCAGGGGTTCTACCTGCAGGTGCCACCGCCCCCCGAGAATTTGCTGGAACAGCACAAGGCCACCCTGAAAAAGCCATCCTGAATATCCGGCCCCGTTGCGCTCATTGCCCAACGGGGCTAATTCTTTGTGACCGGACATGACGCATTCCAATCTCTGGTATGGACTATTCGATAATCCAGAGACAAGAACTGGTCAAATTAATCCATCCCCTTCGCAATATTCCCCTTTCGCTGTTTAAATAGAAAGTCAATCTGCCCTCAACACCATATCGTCAACCTTTGCTGGCGCTCACAAAAATAGCAGGTAGCGCGTGGGACGATCGGCTATTTCCGCCACGTTACAAAGTGGGATTATTTTTAGCCAACGGTGTTGCTCATCCTATTTTGCCGCCATCGTTCACGCCTAAATCGGACAAGGCTGCATGTTGTGCCACGCTTCTTTGACTCACGAGCAGTTTAACGCACTGTTTATATTGGTGATTGGAGGGCCTGACAAGGGGGCGATGACCGGGGCAGGCTTGTAACAGAGCATTGTGCTTGCCGGGCGGTGCGTCGGTCGGAGTAACAATATGGTGGTGTGAGAACAGTGCTGGCTGCCTCAGAGGGCGGGCCAGTCATTTTTCCTATAACCGCGATGGTTTGTGAGTACAGGAAGGGGTAAGAGCGCAGGAGTTGCTGAACGCTTCCCGTGTGCGGCAGCGCTCTGAGAATAAAATGCGGGCAATAAAAAAGGCGGGATATCCCGCCTTTTCCTGATAAGGGTCGCAACCCTTATTTATTCGCAAGCAACCTGCATTACCTTGATGGCCAGACCACCACGGGAGGTTTCACGGTACTTGGAGTCCATGTCCTTGCCGGTGATGTACATGGTCTCGATCACCTTGTCCAGGGAGACGCGCGGCTTGGAGGTACGACGCAGGGCCATACGGGAAGCGTTGACCGCCTTCATGGCTGCGATGGCGTTACGCTCGATACAAGGCACCTGCACCTGACCGGCAACCGGATCACAGGTCAGACCCAGGTTGTGTTCCATGCCGATTTCGGCGGCTTCACAGACGTGTTCCGGGCTACCGCCCATCAGCTCGGTCAGACCGGCAGCGGCCATGGAGCAGGAGACACCCACTTCACCCTGGCAGCCCACTTCGGCGCCGGAGATGGAGGCGTTCATCTTGTAGAGGATGCCGACGGCACCGGCAGCCAGATAGAAACGGGTGTACTCGTCGCGGCCAACCGGCTGGATGAACTTGTCGTAGTAGGCCAGAACGGCCGGGATGATACCGGCAGCGCCGTTGGTCGGGGCAGTCACTACGCGGCCACCGGCAGCGTTCTCTTCACTGACCGCCAGAGCGAACATGTTGACCCAGTCAACGATGTTCATCGGGTCGTTGGAGAGGTTCTCGTTGGTGTTGAGCTGGCGGTAGAGCGGCGCAGCACGGCGGGGTACGCGCAGCGGGCCGGCCAAGACGCCTTCAGTGCGGCAGCCGCGCTCGATACCTTCGCGCATGGTGTTCCAGATCTTGCCGAACTTCTTGTAGATCTCTTCCGGGGTGTTGAAGCACTTCTCGTTCTCCAGCATCAGAGCGGAGATGGAGAGACCGGTCTGGCTGCAGTGGGCAACCAGCTCAGCGGCGCTCTTGAACGGATAGCGCACGGACATATCGCCGCTGTCTGCTTTGCCGAAGTTCTCTTCGTCAACGATGAAGCCACCACCGATGGAGTAGTAGGTCTTGCTGTAAACCACTTCGTCTTCGATCAGGGCGCTCAGCTTCATGCCGTTTTCGTGCAGCGGCAGGGCTTCGTCATGGAACACCATGGCATTGCGCGGGAAGCTAACGGTGTGGCAGTGCAGGCCGATCGGCAGGCGCTCGGTCTGTTCAACACGGGAGATAAACTCGGGGATTGCATCGATATCGACGTTTTCCGGCAGGTTGCCGGCCAGGCCCATGATGATGGCGGTGTCGGTATGGTGGCCTTTGCCGGTCCAGGAGAGGGAGCCGTAGACATCGACATTGATCCGGGTGATATCGCGGATCTTGCCGCCCGCGCGCAGCTCGTCAACAAACTGTTTGGCCGCTTTCATCGGGCCAACAGTGTGGGAAGAAGAGGGGCCTACACCGATTTTGAAGATATCAAAAACGCTGATCATGTCACTATTACCTCAGGGTAGAAGGGGGCGGCATGCCCACTCACAGAAATTTGGGAGATCCATGGAACGCGCTTGTCAGCGCAGGTCACAGAACCAGATAACCGTAGTGTAACGGCTCCAGACCTAAAAAAAGTTGAAATAGATCTATTTTTGTTGAATCTGAGGCGCGAGTATAAAATTTATTTTTGTGCTTATCCATTTTGTTAAGCGTTTGCCCATAAAAATACCCGGCGATGCCGGGCATTTCGGAACCAAATGGAGTCATTTTCCGTTTTTTAACATTCGGTAATGTTAACGGCGAGGCCGCCACGGGCCGTCTCCTTGTATTTGGTCTTCATGTCGTTGCCGGTCTCCCACATGGTCTTGATCACCTTGTCCAGCGACACCTTGTGCTCGCCGGTGCCACGCAGGGCGAGGCGGGCGGCATTGATCGCCTTGACCGCCCCCATGGCGTTGCGCTCGATGCAGGGCACCTGCACCAGTCCGCCGATGGGATCGCAGGTGAGCCCCAGATTGTGCTCCATACCGATCTCGGCGGCGTTCTCCACCATGGCCGGGCTGCCCCCCAAGAGTTCGGTC
>NZ_JRGK01000072.1 GCF_000764645.1 Aeromonas finlandensis | reverse complement strand
AAACCCCCGGTGAACTGCGCTCGCGCACCAACCGCCTCTGCAGCTTCGATGATGTGACCGAGGTGGATGCGGTGCTGGGGAGCCTCATCGAGTGCGGCCCCTATGTGGTCAAGCTGCCGCGCGAGCCGGGCAAGCGCGAATCCCGCTATGCCCATCTGTTCAGCGGCGAAGTGGACATTCAGGCGATGATGGATGCCACCCCTGCCGCGGCCTATGCCTCCCCTGCCGCCGATCGCCTGAGCGAGCTGGAGCAGGAGGTGAGCGAGCTCAAGAGCCGTCTCGCCGCCATGGAAGCACGACTGGCTGCGCTGGATGGTCAGGGCTGATCGCCTTTACCATCGCCAATCTCTATCAGGGAGCCGGGGCTGATGTCCCCGGCTCCCTGCGTTTTTTCATCGTGAGGAAGTGCCCGTGATCACCCTGATTAAAGAGTCTGACCACCAGAAGATGCCTTGGAAAAACCAGCAGGGCACCACCAGCCAGATCCTCATCTCCCCCAAGGGGACGAGCCTTGCCAAACTCGACTTTGACTACCGGCTAAGCTCGGCCCCCATCAAGAGTGCGGGCCCCTTCTCCCCCTTTCCCGGTTATCAGCGCATTCTGCTGCCGGTGAGCGGGGCAGGCTTTGTGCTCAACGGCCACCCCTACGCCACCTTCGAGGCGGCGCACTTTAGCGGCGATGAGGAGACCCACTGCGAGTTGCTGAAAAAAGAGGTGACCGATCTGGGGCTGATTTACCACCCGGATCGCATCAGCGCCAACGTGCGGGTGCTGAACCTCCCCTTCCCGCTGACCCTTACCCTTGAGCCAGAGAAAACCTACCTCTGCCACCTGCTGAGCGGCCAGCTGACCGTGCAGGGCAAAGAGGTGGCCATCAACGAGACACTGGTGGTAACAGGTGAAGAGAGCATTCACTTCGACTGCCAGAAGAAGACCGCCATCGCCTTCTTTACTCTGCAGGGTAAATAGCGCTGGCGTCAGCTTGCAAAAAACATGAAAAAGCCGGGATATCCCGGCTTTTGCTATTCAGGCAACCGGCTCGATGCCGGTCAGAACCTTAATTGACCTTGAAGGAGCCCTTCATCATGGCGAAGTGGCCGGGGAAGGAGCAGAAGAAGGTGAGATCCTTGCCTGCCAGACCGTCGGTCTTGAAGGTCACGCTGGTGCTCTCGCCGCCGCCAATCAGCTTGGTGTGGGCCAACACCCGGGGATCATCCTTGGGCAGATAGTTGTTTTCTGCCCCGGCACTCATCCCGGCAGTCGCCACGGTCTGATAGTCGGCGGTGCTGGCCAGTACCCAGTTGTGGCCCATGCCGGTCACCGGCAGCTTACCTGTGTGATTCAGGGTGACCGTCACCTCCTTGCAGGTGGCCGGTACGCTCATCTCTTTCAGGTTGTACTGCATGGCATCATTGCCTTCGATGACCAGTGCACACTCATCTGCCAGCACGGGGGCGGCCAGGGTACTCAGAAACAGCAGGGTAATCGCCTTTTTCATCATCTTCTCCTTTGATTGGCAATGGATGGCACCGACTTGGCGGATGCGGTGAGCGCTTCGCAAAGATGCCGTCTAAATCGACCTTCATTTTACTCAATTGTCTTCAATCGGCGATGGCTTTTGGCCAAAGCTGCGGGCCAGGTCACCAGACGGTGCCGCACTTGTCGATCTCCCCCCTCCGGATGGACCATACGACCCGCGGCGGCCACAGGTTCAAAACTGTTTAATTTTTTCTGCCCTTTTCCCGCCGATTGCCCCCATCAGGGCTCGCCCGGCGGGCGCCCCTTGGCTAAGCTGGCAACCCGATATGAACCTTCTCCAGATGAGAGTGCCGGATGATTGCGATGCCCCCCGTGGCGGCCCTGCGTGGCCTGCTGCTGACCCTGCTGTTGGCGCTGGCTGGCTGCCAGCCTACCCCGCCTGCCCAGACCCGTATTCAGGGCAAAACCATGGGCACCTACTATGTGGTGACCCTGAGCGATCGCTACCCCGGCGGGGAGCCCTCCCTCAAAAGCGACGTAGAGAGCCTGCTGGCCCGGATGAACAAGGAGATCTCCACCTACGATCCGGGCTCGCTCATCTCCCGTTTCAATCAGGGACCCGCCAACACCCCGTTTGCCATCCCGCCCGCCATGGCCATCATAGTCCAGCAGGGGATTGATGCCGGTAAGCTGACCGACGGCAAGCTGGATGTGACCGTAGGCCCCTTGGTCAATTTGTGGGGCTTTGGTCCGGACAAACGCCCAGTCAAGCGGCCCGATGACGCAGCCATCGCCGCCGCCCGCCACAAGGTGGGCATCGACAAGCTGACCCTGACCCCGCAGGGGGATCACTTCCTGCTTGAAAAAACGATCCCGGATCTCTATCTCGATCTTTCCACCCTCGGCGAAGGGGCCGCCTCTGACGAGATTGCCGCCCTGCTCGAGCACAAGGGGGTACACAACTACCTGATCGAAGTGGCCGGCGCGGTGCGCAGCAAGGGCAACAACAGCAAGGGCTCGCCATGGAAAGTGGCCATCGTCGAACCCTCCGATCAGCCGGGGGCCTTCTCCGATATCGTCATCCCCAACGGCATGGCGCTCAGCACCGCGGGCAGCTATCGCAACTACTACGAGATGGATGGCCAGCGCTACTCCCATATCATCGATCCCGCTACCGGCCAGCCGGTCACTCACAAGCTGGTCTCGGCGAGCGTCATCACCCCCACGGCGCTGGAGGCCGACGCCCTCGATACCGCCCTGATGGTGATGGGCCCCGATGAAGCGATGACATTTGCCAAGAGACACCAGCTGGCGGTCTATCTCATCATCAAAACCGACAAGGGCTTCAAAGCCGAGTACACGCCCCAATTCGCCCCCTATCTGGCAGAGAAAAAACGGTGAGTTCCAGGCCCTGGCAACAGGGCCTTCTCCTTTAACCCCTCTTAACTCATCGCTGGCAAGAGGCTGACAAACTGAGACGGTTCGCAATCGGCAACTTGGCCAATTGCCTCTTCGTGGACTTTGGTGGCACACTTTCCCCCATCAGCCCGTAGCGCCTCGACCCAGACAGATGCAGACACCGGAAAAAGAGCCCGAAAAGAGAACCCCTGCCAAAGCCCAACGCATCCTGATGGTCAACGAGCAGCGCTCGTTTCAGGTGATGATGAAGGCGATGCTGATCAATCTGGGCATCAGCAACATCACCTATTCCAATACCGCAGAAGATGCGCGCCGCCGTTGTCAAAAGGGCAGTTTCGATATCTATCTCATCGATTACGATCTGGGGATCGGCGAAAACGGCCGCCAGTTGCTGGAGAGCCTGCGTGACCAGAACCTGATCCCGCCCCAGAGCGTGGTGATCATGGTGAGCGGCGACAGCTCCCGCGCCATGGTGCTGAGCGCACTGGAGGCCGAACCCGACGAATACCTGATGAAGCCGTTTTCACAGGAGCAGTTCTCGTTTCGCCTCAAACGCGCCCTCACCCGGCACAACGCCCTGGCCACGGTTTTTACCGCACTGGCCGAGAACAACCTGCCCGCCCTGCTCACTGCCTGCGCCGAGCGGGCCGATGCGGTGCCCCGCTTTGCCAACTACTGCCGCTGCGTGCAGGCCGATACCCACCTCAAGCTGGGTCAGGCGCAGGAGGCGCGCTCCCTGATGCGCCAGCTGCTGGCCGGGCAGGAGAACAGCTGGGCACGACTCACCCTTGGCAAAGCCTGCAACACCCTCGGGCTCCATGAAGAGGCGGTCAGCCACCTGCAAGCAACCCTCAAAAATACCCCGCTGATGGTAGAGGCCCACCGCTGGTTGGCGGAATCCCTGCTGGCCCTTGGCAATGATGAACAGGCGCAGCAAGAGCTCAGACGGGCGGTGGATATCTCCCCCCAGTCGGTGCAGCTCTCCCGCCGATTGGCAGAGGTGTGCCTGCAGCGCCACGACTATGCCCAGGCCAAGGATGTGCTGCTGTCGCTCATCGACCTGTCGCGCAACTCCATCCACCGCACCCCCCACTATCTGGGGGCCTATATCCAGACCCTGACCCTCTACGCCCTTAACAGCAACGACAGTTACCACATCGCCAACCTGCAAAAACAGGTCAACGCGGCCCTGTCGCGCATCCGCGACTCGCTGATGATGTCTGAGTTCAACTACCCGGTGTTCGAACAGATCTGTCAGGCCCGGGTGCAGATTGCACTGGGGGAGCTGATCAAGGGCAAGAAGATGCTTTATCGCGCCAACCAGAACTGGCTCGATGAACCGGCCACCATGCCCCCCACCCTGCTCGGCGAAACTATTCTCGCCCTCTACCAGCTCGGCGAGTTTGAGTACGCCGAAAGCCTGCAGAGTCTGCTGGCGGAGGATGAAGACCGGCTGCTCACCACCTGCATCCAGGCGACCCGGGATGACAAGACGGTGCTGGAGCGCCGCCAGCGCTATCAACAGCTCAACGAGTTGGGGATCAAGGCCTATCAGGCGGGCGAACTGGAACAGGCCCTTGGCCACTTCCGCGAAGCGTTGCGCCGTGCCCCGGCCAATACCGGTGCCGCCCTCAACAAGATCCAGGTGCTGCTGCAACTGATGCAGAAAAACCGCAATAGCCCGGAATTTGGCGCCGAGTGCAAGGAGACGCTGGATGTACTCGATGGCATTCCCTTGAACCCGGCCCAGCAGGATCGCTTCCGCAAACTGCGTCAGGAGTTCAACCAGCACAGCTAAGACGCCGCCACGCCCCCTTTTCCCCGCCTATGCTGAAACCAGTTCGGCAATACGAGGGAAACGAAGATGGCGATGTGTCGTTATCTGGTGGCCGATGGCCGCCACTGCAGTGAAGAGGCTGGCGAGCACGAGCTCTGCCACTGGCATGATCCCCACAGACCCCATCAGGAAGCCCACACCGCCGAGGCGCTCGAACAGTACGTTCGCGCTGGCGGTCTCTGCCACGGCCTGCAGTTGTCACGGGCCAATCTGGCGGGCCTCAATCTGGTCAACAAGGAGTCCGATCAGGGATTTTTGCTGGAGCAGTGCAACCTCTATCGCGCCAACCTGCGAGGCGGTCATCTCTACGGCCTGCGCATGAAGGGCGGCAGCCTGATGAAGGCCGATCTCAGCGATGCCAACCTACAGTGCGCCACCCTCGATGACGTCAACCTGCTCGGCATCCGCTGGCACAACACCCGGCTCGACAACATGCAGACCGGCAAACGGGTGATGCAGGATCGCAAGGGGCGGCGCGAACGGGATCCCAAACATGCGCGTGTCTGGTTCAAGGAGGCGGAAGAGACCTACCGGGATCTGCGCAAAGCCTCCGAGGCGCAGGGGATCTTCACCATGTCCGGCAACTATATCCAGCAGGAGCTCACCATGCGCCGGTTGCAACTGCCGTTCTGGTCGAGCCAGCGTTTTACCTCCTGGGTGGTCGATCTCTTTTGCGGTTATGGTGAGGCCCCGATACGGGTGGTGCTCTTCTCGTTGCTGCTCATCTTCATCTGCAGCATTTTTTACTTCTTCTGCGGCCTCAACTTCGCGGGCAACTACCTTATCTACCGACCAGAGGCACCCCTTGAAGAGAACGCCATCTTCCTGCTGGAATGCCTCTACTACAGCGTGGTCACCTTCACCACGTTGGGCTATGGCGACTTTACCCCGGTCGGTCTCTCCAGGATCTTCGCCGCCTTCGAGGCCTTCACCGGCAGCTTTACGCTGGCGCTGTTTGTGGTGGTGTTTGTCAAGAAGATGACCCGCTGACACCCCTGTCCATCCCGCGGAGCCTGCCACTGACGCAGGCCCGCGGCCAAACTTGCATCCGCCGCCGATTCCGAGTCCAATAGCGACTTATAAAAATGACATGAGCATCTCGGACATGAAGATCATCTCTTTCAATATCAACGGCCTGCGCGCCCGTCTGCACCAACTGCAAGCCATCATCGACAAGCACCAGCCCGATGTGATCGGCCTGCAGGAGATCAAGGTGCACGATGAAGCCTTCCCGCTGGCCGATGTGGAGGCCATGGGTTATCACGTAGCGTTTCACGGCCAGAAGGCCCACTACGGGGTCGCCATCATGAGCAAGCAGAAGCCGGTCAAGGTGGAGAAAGGCTTCCCCACCGACGACGAAGAGGCCCAGCGCCGGATGATCATGGCCACCTTCGAGCGCGAAGATGGCTCTCTCATCAAGGTGATGAACGGCTACTTCCCGCAGGGTGAAAGTCAGGATCACGAGACCAAGTTCCCGGCCAAGCAGAAGTTCTACGAGGATCTGCAGCACTACCTCGAGACCAACCACACCCCGGATGACCAACTGGTGCTGATCGGGGATATGAATATCTCCCCCACCGATCTCGACATCGGCATCGGCGAGGCGAACCGCAAGCGCTGGCTGCGGGATGGCAAGTGCTCCTTCCTGCCCATCGAGCGGGAATGGATGGAGCGCCTGAAAGGGTTCGGCCTGACCGACACCTTCCGCGCCGCCAACCCCACCGAGTGCGAGCGTTTCTCCTGGTTTGACTACCGCTCCAAGGGCTTTGACGAGAACCGCGGCCTGCGCATCGACCTCATCATGGCCTCCGACGCCCTCAAGGACACAGTGACCGAGACCGGCATCGACTATGAGCTGCGCGGCATCGAGAAGCCCTCCGACCACGCCCCCATCTGGGCCTGCTTCGCCTGATGCGGTGCAAGGTTAACCGATTAGCCGGTGCGAGTTAGCAAACTGTGAAGCGGCTCGCGGTTACCAGCGATAAAAGGGCGTAAACAGCCTATCCAGACAAGGTGCCTCAGGGCACCTTCCTTTTTGCAGCAAGGAGTGCCTGACGTGACCACCACTCACCTTCCTCTCTCCCCCGCCCGCTTTCTGGCCCTGCGCCTGTTGCCGGGGGAGGATCTGATCGCCGGATTGCGCGCCCATATGGCCCGGCATGGCCTGCAGGCGGCCTGGATCGCCGGGGCGGTCGGCAGCCTGACCCACGCCAATCTGCGCTATGCCGCCCAGCCCGATGGCACCCTGCTGGAGGGGGCCTTCGAGGTGATCGCCCTCGGCGGCACCCTGGACCCGGAGTGCGAACACCTGCACCTCTCCCTCTCTGACGAGCAGGGATTGATGCGCGGCGGCCATGTGCTGCCCGGTTGCCGGGTGCGCACCACCCTCGAGCTGGTGGTGGGGGAGCTGGAGGCGTACCGTTTTGACCGTGCCCCCTGCCCCCAATCCGGCTATGAAGAGCTGCTTATTACCCCCAGAACCTTGTGAGGATCACTATGTCCGTCAGTAAACTCTCCAGCTACAACCTGGCCTTTATGGTCATCTGCATCGCCATCAACATGGTGGCGGGACAGGCGGTCTCCATGCTCAAGCTGCCCATCTTCCTCGACTCCATCGGGACTGTGCTCTGCGCCATTCTGGCAGGCCCCTGGATGGCGGTCGCCACCGGTCTGCTCACCAACCTGCTGTGGGGCCTGCTCACCGGCCCCATCGCCGCGGCCTTTGCCCCGGTCGCCATGATGATTGGCCTCAGCGCCGGACTGATGGCGCGCGCAGGCTGGTTCAACAATCTGCCCAAGGTAGTGGTGAGCAGCGTGGTGATCACCCTGGCGCTCACCCTGGTGGCCATTCCCATCCGCTCCTACCTGTTTGGTGGCGCCACCGGCAGCGGTGCTGACTTTATGGTGGCCTACCTGCATGCCATGGGCAGCGATCTGCAAGAGTCGGTCGCCGTCACTGTGCTCGGCACCAACCTGCTGGACAAGCTGCTGACCGTGCTGATCGCGTGGGGGCTGGTACGCCGCCTGCCTCAGCGCACCCTGCGCCACTTCCCGCTGATGGCCGCCGTGCGCTGATGCACCCGTTTACCTCCCTCGCACTCTGGCTCTGGTTTTCGGTCACGGCCAGCGTGCTGCCGCCCCCCTGGCTCTGGGGCTGGAGCCTGCTGCCGCTGCTCGCCCTGGTATTGCTGCCGGGGGCCCGCTCCCGACTCAAGCTGGTGCTGGCGGTGATGCTGCCGCTGGGGCTGGGGCTCTATCTGGTGCACGGCCCCTGGTTGCGGATCCTGCTCGGCATGCCAGAAACGCCTGCCAGCGACGTCTTCCCCATTCTGCCCCTCTGGTGTCGCCTGCTGGCCTGTCTGGCCAGCGCCCAGCTCTGGTTGTGGGCGGTCTCGACCGAGCGGTTTGTTCATGCACTGTTTGCCAGCCGACTGCCCATCGCCCTCTCCTACCTCTGCTGCGGCCCGCTGCTGCTCAAAGAACAACTAGGCCACCAGCTGCGTGCGATAAAGGAGGCCCAGCTAGCCCGGGGCGTCCCCTTTGACGGCCATCCGCTGGCACGGCTAAAGGCCACTATCCCGCTGCTCTCGCCGCTGGTCGGGCAGGCGCTGAGCGAGCTGGCCACCCACAGCATGGCGCTGGATCTGCGCGGCTTTCGCAGCCAGCCAACCCGCACCCGCGTGGTCGAGATCCCGCAGCAGCGCCATGAGCCGCTGCTGCGCTATCTGTTGCTGATGCTGGTGCTGCTGGAGATCGTCTGGAGGTGGTGGCCATGATATCGCTGCAAGGTTTGACCATCGGCCATGCGACCCACCCTGACCACTTTCAGCTGGGGCCTCTCGACATTGAATTGGGCACTGGCGAGTGGCTCACCATCCTCGGCGGCAACGGGGCGGGAAAATCCCTGCTGGCCCAACTGCTGGCGGGAGGCTGGTCCCAACTGCACCTCAACACCCTGGCCGGGAGTGGCACAATCCTCGGAACTCCCCACGACAGGGGGCAGCTCAATGAACAGGCTGCCCAACGCCAATGGGTGCAGCAATCACCCTATCTGCAATTTTCCGGCTGCTGCTTTTCGGTGGCGGATGAGGTGGCCTTCGGCCCGGCCAATCTGGCGCTGCCGGTGGCGGAGATCAGCCAGCGGGTGGCTGATGCCATGGCGTGCTGTCACTGCGAGGAGCTGGCGACGCAACATCCCCTCTCCCTGTCAGGAGGGCAGGCCCAGCGAGTGGTGCTGGCCTGTGCCCTGGCGATGGCGCCCAAGCTGCTGATCCTGGATCAAGCCTTCAGCCGTCTGACCCCGGAGGCGAGCCACACCCTGCTGCGGCAGATCCGCCGCTACAGCGAGCAGAGCGGCTGTAGCGTCATCTTGCTGGAACAGCGGCTCTTTCCGGCCGCGCACTTCTGCGAACAGTTCATGCTGCTCGACCATGGCCGCCAGCTGGCCAGCGGCGAGCTGGGCGAGGTGCTGCCCCACCTGCCAGGGCGGGTGATCCTGCCGGACTCCCTGCGCGAGGCGTTGCAGACGCGCGACCCGCACCACCATCCCTACCCTTTGGCCATGTTGCGGGAGTTTTATGCTGAGCTTTGACCACCTTTGTTTTTCGTGGGCGCCGGACAATCCCTGTCTGCACGACATCACGTTGCAGATTGCCAGCGGGGAACAGGTAGCCATCGTCGGGGATAACGGCGCAGGCAAGTCGACCCTGCTGCGACTGGCGGCGGGTCTGCTGGCCCCCACCTCCGGCACGGTGAGCTGGCAACAGCAGGGGCTCTGCGAGCAGCGGGCACTGGCACGCGCCAGTCAGATAGGCTTTCTGTTTCAGGAGTCGGAGCGCCAGCTCTTTCACAGCCGGGTTGACGATGAGATAGCCTTCGGCCTGCGCCTGCAAAAGCGGCCGCGCGAGGAGACTCAAGCGCGGGTCGCCGCAGCACTGGAACAGTGCGAGCTGACACAATGGGCGGCATCCCATCCGCTCGATCTCGATGCCGGCCAGCGGCGGATGGTGGCGGTGGCCTGCCTCCATGCCATGCAGCCCGCCTTGCTGCTGCTCGACGAGCCGAGCCGGGATTTCGATCCCCACTGGCTTGCCATTCTGGAACGCTGGCTGGCCAGTGAACGGGCGAAGGGCACCACCATAGTGGCCATCAGTCACGATGCCGAATTTGTCAGACGCAACTTCACCACGCTGATCGAGCTGAAAGCAGGCCGTCTGGTGGCCCACGGCCCCGCAGCCGAACGACTCTCAGCCCTTAATGGCTATAACCAACACGAGAAGAGCAGCGCCCTGCTGCTGGCAGCCCTCGCCCGGGCCGAACATCCCCGCTGATCCCCGCCCATATCGGAAAACGTCAGGCTTTTTTCGTCAATCGGCAACCTTAATTGCCACGTTGAGAAGGTTGTGTTCAAGGTTGCCGCCCTATCATCTCTCATTCCAATCATAAAGAAGTTGTTTTTTTAATCATGAAGTTAATGATGTGTATGGAGAAATATGCTGAACGCAGCAGCCGAAATCGATCCAACAGGAGTGTGATGATGAAGGTGCCCAATGCCGGAAGAGAGGTTTACAAACGCAGCTTGCTGACCCTGGCGCTGATCAGCGGTCTGAGTGCCTGTGGCGGCGAGACGACCCAGACGGCCCAGACCATGCCCGCCGTCCCTGTGGTGGTCGCCGAGGTCAAGCTGACCGATGTGCCGCTCACCACCGAGATGGTGGGAGAGACCGCCGGTTTTCGCGAGATCGATGTGCGATCCCGGGTCAGTGGCATCCTGCTCAAGCGCACCTATGTGGAAGGCCAGCCGGTTACCGCCGGTCAGGAGCTGTTTCTGATTGACCCGGAGCCCTACAAGGTGGCGCTGGAGCAGGCCAAAGGGACCCTAGCTCAGGAGCAGGCCCGTCTCAACAAGGCCCGCGCCGACCGGGATCGCATCATTCCCCTGTTCAAGCGTCAGGTAGTGAGCCGCAAGGACTATGACGACACCATCGCCAACTATGAAGCAGCCATCGCCAGCCATCAAGCCGCTCAGGCCAAGGTGAAAGAGGCAGATCTCAACCTCAGCTACACCCAGGTGACCGCGCCCATCAACGGCATGGCGAGCAAGAGCTCCCAGTCCGAGGGTAGCCTTATCTCCACCAGCGGCGACAACGGCCTGCTCACCACCATCACCCAGTTCGATCCGCTCTACGTCAACTTCTCCTACTCGGAGCAGGATCGCCTCAACTTCGAGAACTCGGTGAAGAAGGGCTTGATTGAGGCGAAGGATGCCACCACCTGGCGCACCCATATCCGTCTGGCCGATGGCTCCCTCTATCCGGAGGCGGGCAAGCTCAACTTCTCCGACAACCGGGTCGATCCCCAGACCGGCACCATCCGTGCCCGCGCCATCTTCGACAACAAGGACGGCGTGCTGCTGCCCGGCCAGTTTGTCCGCATGACCATCGATCTGGGCCTGCGCAAGAATGCCATCGTGGTACCGCCCCGCGCCATCGTCCAGTCTCAGGCCGACCGCATGGTGATGGTGGTTGATGCCGACAACAAGGTGGTGCCCCGTCCGGTGACTCTGGGCGTAGCGGTCGACTCCGGCGTGCTGATCGAGAGCGGCCTGCAAGCCGGTGAGCGCTATATCGTCGAAGGCTTGATGAAGGCCCGTCCCGGCAACCTGGTGAAACCTGTCTCTGCCGAAGAGATGCAGGCGATCACCGGCAAGGTGGTCAGCCAGTCTGCGGCCAAGTAAGGAGCCCGTATGTTTTCCAAGTTCTTCATAGAACGCCCCATCTTCGCCAGCGTGATTTCGATCATTATCGTGCTGGGCGGGTTGGCGGCGATGCGCGCGCTCCCCATCGAGCAATATCCCCAGATCACCCCGCCGGTGGTCTCGGTCACGGCGTTTTATCCGGGCGCAACCCCGGAGGTGATCTCCCAGACCGTGGCGGCGCCGCTGGAGCAGCAGATCAACGGCGTCGAGCGGATGATCTACATGCAGTCGGGGTCGGCCTCCAACGGCCAGATGAACCTCAACGTCTACTTCGAGATCGGCACCGATCCGGATCAGGCCACCATCAACGTCAACAACCGAGTCTCGGCCGCCATGGCCCAGCTGCCGGAAGAGGTGAAAAAGCAGGGGGTGACGGTCAAGAAGAAATCGACCTCCATCCTGCAGGTGGTCACCCTCCAGTCACCGAACGGCTCGTTTGATACCACCTATCTGTCGAACTACGCCCTGCTCAACATCATCGACGAGCTCAAGCGGATTCCCGGCATCGGTGATACCACCTTGTTTGGCGGTACCGACTATGCGATGCGCATCTGGCTGCGGCCGGATCGACTGGCCCAGCTCGAGCTCACCCCGAGCGACGTGATCGGCGCCATTCGTGAGCAGAACACCCAGTTCGCGGCAGGCAAGATCGGTGCACAGCCCACCACGGCCCCCATCGACTTCACCTACACGGTGCAGACCAAGGGGCGCCTTGAGGATGTGAAGGAGTTCCAGAACATCATCGTCCGCTCCATGCCCGATGGCTCCAAGATCCGGGTCCGCGATGTCGCCCGGGTCGAGCTGGGGGGCAAGGATTATGATCTGGTGGCCCGCGCCAACGGCAAACCGGCCATCGGTATTGCCACCTATCTGCAACCGGGCGCCAACGCCGTCGCGGTCGCCGATGCGGTGCATGCCACCATGGAGCGACTCAAGGAGCGCTTCCCGCAGGATATCGAGTACCAGATCCCCTACGACACCACCGAGTTCGTGAAGATCTCCATCGAAGAGGTGGTACACACCCTGTTCGAGGCGATCGTGCTGGTGTTCGTGGTGGTCTACCTGTTCCTGCAGAACTTCCGCGCCACCCTGATCCCCTGTATCGCGGTGCCGGTGTCGCTCATCGGGACCTTCGCTGGCATGCTGGTGCTCGGTTTCTCCATCAACCTGCTGACCCTGTTCGGCATGGTGCTCGCCATCGGTATCGTGGTGGATGACGCCATCGTGGTGCTCGAAAACGTCGAGCGGATCATGAGCGAGAAGAAGTGCTCGCCCAAAGAGGCCGCCATCCTCGCCATGCAGGAGGTCTCCGGTCCGGTGGTCGCCATCGTACTGGTGCTCTGCGCCGTGTTCCTGCCGGTCGCCTTTATGGGCGGCATGACAGGGGTGATGTACAAGCAGTTCGCCATCACGGTCGCGGTCTCGGTCGCCATCTCCGGTCTGGTGGCACTGACCCTCTCCCCGGCCCTGTGTGCCGTACTGCTCAAGGAGGGACACCACAAACCGGCCCGCTTCTTCGTCTGGTTCAACAACAGTTTTGACAAGCTGACCAACCGCTACGTGCGCGGGGTGGCCTTCCTGAACCGTCGGGTGGGCGTGGCTTTCGGCATCATCGCCGTGCTGCTGATCGCCATCTACGGTCTCTTCCTGAAGGTGCCGGGCGAGCTGGTACCGAACGAAGATCAGGGCTACCTCATCTCCGCCGTCATGCTGCCGGATGCCGCCTCCATGAGCCGTACCCAGGAAGTAGCTGACAAGTTTGACCGGATTGCCATGGCCAACCCCCATGTGAAGGATGTCATCACCTTCTCGGGCTTTGACATTCTCTCCAATGCCATCATCAGCAACAGCGGCATGACCTTCATTACCCTGAAGGACTGGAGCGAGCGTCAGGGTGCCGGGCAGGACTCCTTCTCGCTGGCAAAGACCTTCCAGGGCATGAGCCTGATGGGGCTGGCGGATGGCTTCGTCGCCTCCTTCAACCCGCCTCCCATTCAGGGGATGTCCACCACCGGTGGCCTTGAGGCCTATCTGCAGAACCGTGGCACCGGCAACGCCCAGGCCTTCTCCGGCGAAGTGCAGCGCTTCCTCGAAGCGGCCAAGGAGCGTCCGGAGTTTGCCAGCGTCACCACCACCTACCGCGCCAACGTGCCGCAGGTCTATCTGGACCTGGATCGCGAAAAGGCCAAGGCGCTGGGGCTGCCGATCAACGCGGTGTTCGACACCATGCAGGCCACCTTCGGTCAGGTCTATGTCAACGACTTCAACCAGTTCGGCCGTACCTACCGGGTGCAGTTGCAGTCCGAAGCAGACTACCGCGCCAAGAAGAGCGACATCCGCAACGTCTATGTCCGCTCCGACAAGGGGGAGATGATCCCGCTCAGCAGTCTGGTGACGGTGCGTGATGCCACCGGCCCCGAACTGGTAGAGCGCTTCAACATCTTCCAGGCCGCCAAGATCATGGCCCAGCCCGCCCCCGGCTACAGCTCGGGTCAGGCCATCGCCGCGCTGGAAGCCGTTGCCAACGACACCCTGGGCAACGACGCCAAGCTGGAGTGGACCGGCTCCGCCTATCAGGAGAAAGCGGCCGCAGGCAGCGCCGGCACCGCGTTCGGCTTCGGTATCGTGATGATCTTCCTCATCCTGGCCGCCCAGTATGAACGCTGGAGCCTGCCGTTTGCGGTGATCACCGCGGTACCGTTCGCCCTGTTCGGCGCCCTGCTGGCCACCTGGCTGGTGGGTCTGACCAACAACGTCTACTTCCAGATCGGGTTGGTGACCCTGGTGGGCCTTGCCGCCAAGAACGCCATCCTGATCGTGGAGTTCGCGGTGATGAAACACGAAGAGGGGATGAGCCTTATCGAGTCGGCACTGGAGGCGGCGCGCCTGCGTTTCCGTCCCATCGTGATGACTTCGCTCGCCTTCATCCTCGGCTGTGTGCCGCTGGTCACCTCCAGCGGGGCCGGTGCGGCAAGCCGTCACGCCCTCGGCTGGCCGGTCATAGGCGGCATGCTGGCGGCCACCTTTATCGCCATCTTCTTTATCCCGCTCTTCTTCCGGCTCATCATGCGCCGCTCGGAGAAACGGGCCTGACCGTTCCGCTCAACCTGATCAAGCCCCTCCTTCATGGAGGGGCTTTTTTATGTCTGCCACTCACAAGGCAAACTGCGCGAATATCAGCTCGTATCACGGGAGAGCAGACAACCAGCCACGTCACACCTCACCAAGAAGCCCCCAACCAGTGGGGGCTTGCCCGTGAGTGCTCGCATGAATGGTGACTCAGAACTGGTGCTGCACACCGATGTTGAAGAAGTTGAGGTAGCTGTTGTTGTAGGTGCCAGAGATATCAGGACGACCTATTACGTTGTTGCCAAAACCCTGTTGGTCAACCGCCATATCCCCCAGCCAGGCCAGGGTATAGCTGGCTTCCACCCTGGTGGCCGGGCTCAGCTGATAGCTGGCGCCCAGACCCCAGCGCCAACCCTCTCCCATCGGCAAAGTGACGGTACGGTGGGCATCGTCCACGGCGCTGCTGTCATAGGCAATGCCGCTGCTCAGCCGCAGGGCCGGTGTCACATCGAACTGGGCACCCAGGCTCAGATGCCAGGTGTCCTTGTAGTGCATATCCTTGGTCTGGCTCTGCTGCCCCAACGCAAGATCGATGTCGCCAAAACGGGACCACTGCTGCCAGTTGGCGCTGGCCAGCAAGGCCCACTGGTCGTTGAGCTGGTGATAGCCGCTCAGGGTGACGGTCTGCGGGATCATCATATCCACACCCAAACCACCGACGCCGCCCAATACCGGGGCAGAGAACAACTTGTCTTCCAACTCCCACTTCAGCTCGGAGTAGTAGCTCAGGCCGATACGGGAGTGCTGATCCAGCTCGTAGAGCACCCCGAAGGAGGCGCCGTACGCCCAGTCGCTATCGGAAAACTCGCGACCATCCTTCATGCCCGGCGTCATATCCAGCGAGGCATCCAGTGAACCATGCATGGCGATCAGGCTGGCCCCCACCGACCAGTTGGAGTCGATGCGGTAGGCCAGACTCGGTGCAAAGGCGATGCCGGTCAGCTTGGCAGACTGGGCATAGCCACGACCCTCCCACCCATCGCCATAATCGATACCCAGACCATGGCTGCCAAAGACGCCGATACCTGCGACCCATTGGTCATCAATGGCGTGGGTCAGATAGAGGCTGCCCAGCGGCGCGGTCTGCAGGGCATTGCCGCCGTTATTGCCACCCTTGTCCAGATCCAGTTCAAGGTCGCCGTATACCACACCGCCATTGACCTGCAGCTGGGTGCCTTCCAGCTTGGTCATACCGGCCGGGTTGCTTGCGATGGTCTCTGCCCCCTGGGCACGGGCGGCAGCCCCTGCGTTGGCCAGCGCACTGTTGGCAGTGCTGGTTTCGTAGAGGGCAAGGCCGCCAGCCATTGCTGATGGACTCAGCAAGGCAGCAAGCATCAGCGACAGCAGTCGTGGCTGCATTTCAATACTCCTGAATAATGAACATGGTGAGCACCCGGCAAGGCGTGCTGCTCAAAAACGCGGTTTGACTCTCTGGCTGTCAGCGTCCGGGAGGCCCACGGCTTTATGCAGCGCGTTCATGGCGTCACGCTATTGATAAGGCTGGCAAGCATGGGTTGTCGACCCGATGTCCGGCTGCTAGCGCAATGCTGAAGCGGGAGAAGGTGCCGACACTCAATAGTGGAAACTGACAGGCGCGCATCCTAAAGGGAGGCAGCCACATCGTCATTAGGGTTGGGGATACGCAACAGTTAAGCATTGCTTAAGATTGGAGTGTCATCGCTCACACACGTTGCACGACCATTGACCTTCTCCTGAAGGTAAGGTTTACAGTCCAACTATCTGATCCTGAAGGATGCCCGGATTGTCACTCACCCTGCTCGCTGCAAGATTGCCCTCAGTTGCGTTGGCCCGGCTATTGCTGGCGATGCTGCTTATCTGCAATCTGACCCTCTGCATCAGCTGGCATGGGGCGCAACAAGCGCTCGACAATTCGCCCCAACAAACGGCCGCCCAGCCCCACAACATGGCCATGAGCGACGGCGAGATGGCCGCACCGATGGCCATGACGGATATCCAACACAGCAGCGTCCCTCTCTCCTGCCATCAGGGGATGGGAGATGACGCTACCCCAAGCGGTAACTGCCAGATGCAGACCGGCGTCTCTGGCGCGGCCAGCGCCCTGCCGCTGTTTGGCATGCTGCTCTCCCTCTTTATCTTGCCGCTGTTGCTGCTCCCCTATCTGGGCTCGGCCAGCCATCTGCTCGATCACTGGCTGCGGGATCCCTTCCTGCGCAGCCGTGGCTCTCACCCTCCCTCCTGGCCGCGCCGACATCTGATGCTGTCGGTGCTGCGCCACTAGAACGATCTTCTCCCGTGCATGGGGCAAGGCTCGCCTTGCCACTATCTGCACACCTTTATCGCTTGACCCTGTGACCACTGGCGCCGCCAGCAACAGGGAGCCGTGCGTCTGCTGATTCGTCAGCAGCGCCCCGTTTGCCGCCAGCCCCTTTGGTGATGCCTTGCACCTCACCCGCCCGGCGGCCTGCTCAAGAGAAGACGTATCATGTCACCAGCCCACTTTTCACCGTCCAAGGTTGCTGCCTTCGCGGGCGCATTACCCTCCTGCACTTTCTGCATGCAGATCCGCGCCGGAGGCCAGTCATGAACAAGACAGTATTGATGTCAGCCCTGCTGATCGCCCTTGGCGCCGGTAGCGGCTACTGGGCCGCCAAACAGACCTCCGATGGCACCAGCGCCAAAGAGAAGACCCCCCTTTACTGGGTCAACCCCATGGATCCCCGCGACAAGCGCGATGCCCCTGCCAAAGACAACATGGGGATGGACTTTATCCCCGTCTATGAGGAGCAGAAAAACGGCTCACCGGGCACCGTCACCATCAACCCCGAGATCCAGCAGAACCTGGGGGTGAGACTGGCCAAGGTCGAGCGACTGCCTATCCACCAGCAGATCGAGACAGTCGGCTACGTCGGTTATGACGAGGATCGGCTGGAGGCCATCAACGCCCGTATGGCGGGCTGGATCCGCACCCTCGCCATCAAGAGCGAAGGGCAGAGGGTCACCAAGGGTAGCCTCATCTATGAGCTCTACGCGCCGGATCTGGTCAACGCCCAGCACGAATACCTGCTGGCTCTCAACACCGCCAACCCGCTGCTGCTGCGCGCCGCCGAGGGCAAGCTCAAGTCCCTGCAGGTACCGGCAGATCAAATCGCAGCCCTCAAACGCAGCCGTCAGGTGCGCGAAACCATCAGCATTTACGCCCCCAGCAGCGGTTATGCCTCTGAGCTCAAAGTGCGCGAGGGGCAGTTTGTGGAGCCCGCCGCAGCCCTGTTCAACATCAGCACCCTCAAGCAGGTGTGGGTCAGCGCCGAGGTGTTCGAACGTCAGGCCGCCCAGTTGAAAGTGGGGGACCCGGTCACCATGACCCTCGACTATGCCCCCGGTCGCAGTTGGCAAGGTAAGGTGGATTACCTCTACCCGACCCTGGATGCTGCCACCCGCACCCTCAAGGTGCGGCTGCGCTTTGACAACCCGGACGAGTTTTTGAAACCCAATATGTTCGCCAAGGTGGCCATCCGCACTGGCAAAGGAGCACCGCAATTGGTGGTGCCGAGCGAAGCGGTGATCCGCACCGGCAGTCAGAACAGGCTGGTGCTGGCGTTGGGGGATGGCAACTTCAAGTCAGTCGCCGTCACTCTCGGCCCCCAGTTTGGCGACAAGGTCGCCATCAAGGCAGGGGTAGAGGCAGGGGACAGCATCGTCAGCTCCGCCCAGTTCCTGCTCGACTCCGAATCGGCTATCGACTCGGACTTCCAGCGCATGACGGCGGTGCGCCCGGCGCAGGTGTGGACGCAAGGGACTGTACAGAGCATCGATCTGGCCAGCCGCACCCTGATGGTCTCCCACCAGCCCATCCCCGAGTGGCAGTGGCCCGCCATGGAGATGGAGTTCACCGTGGCGGATGGGGTCGATATGAGCAAGCTGGCCGAGGGACAAACCCTCCATCTGCAGGTGATGCAGGAGGGGGATGAGTACCGCATCACCACCATCCATCAGGAGAGTGCCAAGGAAAGTGCCCCGGCCAGCGGCCACGCTCCGGAGCAGGCAAAGGATGAGATGGAAGGGATGAACCATAGCCAGCACGATATGGGAGCCAAGCCATGATCCCGTCAATTATTCGCTGGTCAGTAGGCAACCGCTTTCTGGTGCTGCTGCTGAGCGTCATGCTCACCGCCTGGGGGCTCTGGTCGGTCAAGCAGACCCCGGTGGACGCCCTGCCGGATCTTTCCGACGTGCAGGTGATCATCAAGACCTCCTATCCGGGCCAGGCGCCCCAGGTGGTGGAAGATCAGGTGACCTACCCGCTCACTACAGCCATGCTGGCGGTGCCGGGGGCCACTACGGTGCGCGGCTACTCCTTCTTCGGCGACTCCTTTGTCTACGTGCTGTTTGATGACAACACCGATCTCTACTGGGCCCGCTCCCGGGTGCTGGAGTATTTGAGTCAGGTTGCCCCCAATCTGCCCGCCTCCGCCCGCCCCCAGCTTGGCCCCGATGCTACCGGGGTGGGCTGGGTCTACCAGTACGCGCTGGTGGACAGAACAGGCAAACATGACTTGAGCGAGCTCACCTCCCTGCAGAACTGGTTCCTCAAGTACGAGCTGCAGACGGTGGAAGGGGTCTCCGAGGTCGCCACCGTCGGCGGCATGGTGCGCCAGTATCAGGTGCAGGTCGACCCGGACAAGCTGCGCGCCTACGGCATCCCGCTCTCCCTTATCGAAACCGCCATCAAGCAGGGCAATCAGGAGACCGGCGCTTCCGTCATCGAGATGGCGGAAGCGGAGTACATGGTCCGCTCCAACGGCTATCTGAAGAGCGTCAAAGACCTCAAGCGGATCCCCCTCGGCACCACGGTACGCGGCGCCCCGCTGCTGCTGGGTGACGTGGCGGATGTGGTCTCCGGCCCCCAGAGTCGGCGCGGTCTGGCCGAGCTCAATGGCGAAGGGGAAGTGGTGGGCGGCATCATCGTCATGCGCTATGGCGAGAATGCCCAGCACACCATCGACGGGGTCAAGGCGCGGCTCGCCCAGCTGAAAAGCAGCCTGCCAGAGGGGGTGGAGGTGGTCACCGTCTACGATCGATCCGACCTTATCCAGCGCGCCATCGACAACCTCTCCGGCAAGCTGCTGGAGGAGTTTGCCGTGGTGGTACTGGTCTGCCTCGCCTTCCTGTTCCACCTGCGCTCGTCGCTGGTTGTGGTCATCACCCTGCCCATCGCCATTCTGGTGGCCTTTATCGTCATGCACCTGCAGGGGATCAACGCCAACATCATGTCCCTTGGTGGCATCGCCATCGCCATCGGCGCCATGGTGGATGGCGCCATCGTGATGATCGAGAACGTCCACAAACACATGGAGCGGGAGGCGCTCACCGACAAGAACCGCTGGCGCATCATCACCGAGGCGAGCATCGAGGTGGGCCCCGCCATCTTCTTCTCCCTGCTGATCATCACCATCAGCTTCCTGCCGGTGTTCGCGCTGGAGGCGCAGGAGGGGCGGATGTTCCACCCCCTCGCCTACACCAAGACCTACGCCATGGCGGCGGCGGCCGCGCTCGCCATCACGCTGGTGCCGGTGATCATGGGCTACTTCATCCGTGGCAAGGTGCTGGCCGAGCAAGCCAACCCCCTCAACCGTGGCTTGAGCCAGGCTTATATCCCGCTGCTCAAGGCCGTACTGGCGCGCCCGCAAACCACCCTGATGCTGGCGGCGGTGGTAACGGTAGCGGGCTTCTGGCCGCTCAAGTATCTGGGCTCCGAATTTATTCCGCCGCTCGATGAGGGGGACATCATGTACATGCCCACCACCGCAGCCAATATCTCGGTGGGCAAGGCGCGGGAGATTTTGCAGCAGACCGACAAACTCATTCGCACCGTGCCCGAGGTGCAGAACGTGTTCGGCAAGGCGGGGCGCGCCGAATCGGCCACCGACCCCGCCGATCTGGTGATGATGGAGACGAGCATCCAGCTCAAGCCCCGCGACCAGTGGCGCCCCGGCATGACCCCGGAGAAGCTGAAAGAGGAGCTGGATTCCCTTATCCGCTTCCCCGGTCTCACCAACGCCTGGGTCCCCCCCATCAAGACCCGCATCGACATGCTGGCCACCGGCATCAAGACCCCGGTCGGCATCAAGATTGCGGGGCCTGATCTCAAGGTGATTCAACAACTTGGCCAGCAGCTTGAGCAGATCGTCGGCAAGGTGGAGGGGGCTGCCTCCGTCTACGCCGAGCGGGTGGCCGGTGGCCGCTACGTGAAGGTGGATATTGACCGGCTGAAAGCGGCTCGCTACGGCCTCAACATCGCCGATGTGCAGGCGGTGCTCGCCACCGCAGTGGGCGGCATGGAAGTGGGGCAGACCATCGAGGGGCGCGAGCGCTACCCTATCAACCTGCGCTATCCCCAGAGCTATCGCGATTCGGTGGCCAGCCTGGAGCTGCTGCCGGTGGTCACCCCGAGCGGTGCGCGTATCGCCCTGGCGGACGTAGCCCGGCTCTACATCAGCGACGAGGCCCCCATGCTGCGCAGTGAAAACGCGCGGCTCAACGGCTGGGTCTACGTCGATATTCGCGGCCGCGATATCGGCTCCTTCGTCGATGAAGCCAAAGCACAGGTGGGTAAACAGCTGGTGCTGCCGGCGGGCTACGCCCTAACCTGGTCTGGCCAATACGAGTACATGGAGCGGGCCAAGGCGCGCCTCGCCTACGTGGTGCCATTAACCGTCGCCATCATAGTGCTGCTGCTCTATCTGGCGTTTCGCCGCTTCCAGGAGGTGCTGCTCATTCTCACCACCTTGCCGCTGGCGGTGGTGGGGGGGATCTGGACCCTCTGGCTGCTCGACTTCAACCTCTCGGTGGCGGTCGGAGTGGGCTTTATCGCCCTGGCCGGGGTGGCGGTGGAGACCGGCGTCCTGATGCTGGTCTACCTCAACCACGCCTGGGACGATCTCATCGCCAGCGGCAAGCCGGACCAGGCGGGGCTGCACCGGGCGGTGATCCACGGCGCAGCCCTGCGCCTGCGTCCCAAGATGATGACGGTAGTCACCATCATCGCCGGCCTGCTGCCCATCATGTGGAGCCACGGCACCGGCTCCGAGGTGATGCAGCGCATCGCCGCCCCCATGATCGGCGGCATGGTGAGCGCGCTGGTGCTGACCCTCTTGGTGCTACCTGCCGCCTACTACCTGTGGCGCAGCCGCAGCCTTGGCAAGAGCGCGAACCCGCAATCCGAATAACGCGATTTCACGATCCATATTGACTAAACGATGAGGAAACCATCATGAACTACAAGACACTGACCCTGACATTGCTGCTTGGCCTTGCCTCTCTCCATGCCCGGGCCGAGATGACCATGAGCCATGAGGGGCACGATATGTCCCAGATGGAGGGGATGGATATGCAGATGACTGGAGAGCAGGTGATGACCAAAGGGGTCATTACCCGCCTCGATGAGGAGAGCGGCAAGGTCGGCATCAAGCACGAGGCGATCGACAACCTCAAGATGCCCCCCATGACCATGGTCTTTCGAGTGGCCGATCCGGCCCAGCTCAAGGGGCTCAAGGTGGGGGATGCCATCCACTTTCATGCGGAAAGCCTGAGCGGCAAACTCACCGTCACCACCATCCAGCCGCAATAAACGGCTCTGGCTCGCCGAAGAAGTCGCGGCAGATAGTGACAACGCAAGAGGGAGGCATCAGCCTCCCTCTTCTTTTGGTCACTCTTTTGGCTTGGTAAACCTCAAGTGCGCGATGGTGCTCAACTGCGGCTTGCCAGCAACTGCTCCACATCCTCGATCACCTTGAGGGCCGCCTGCGGGCCACCGCTGGAGGTCCAGAGCGACCCGTCCACGGCACCAAAACGCTTGGCCTTGATCACCGGCAACTGCTGGAACGCCGGGGTCTGCTCCGCCTGACGCATAGCATCGACCGCTTCGCCGGTAGCGCTCAGGGTACCTATTACCAGCCAGTCAGCATCCAGCAGGTTGAGGGACTCCAGACTGAGCGCCGGTGAGTGGGGCGCGCCAGTCCCCTGTTGTTTGTCCGGACGCACCAGCCCCATCGACTCCACTACGCTGCTGGCAAAGGTGCCCTGATACATAAAGCTCGGCCCCTTGGGGTTCCAGCGCACTATGCTGATACTCTCCCCCTGATGCTTGGCCAGCTTGCTGCGGGCATGGGCCAACCGCTCGGCATACTGCAGCAAGAAGACATCAGCTTGCTGGTCACGGTTAAGGGTGTAGGCGGTGCGGCGGAAGCTATCCTGCCACGGTTCACCCCACTTGCTGGTCACCACGGTCGGCGCGATCTCCCCCAGCAAGGTCAGCAGCTCGGGACGGGTCTGGCCGGTCAGGATAAGGTCGGGCTCCAGTGCAATCAGCGACTCCAGATTGGGGCTGTCGAGATCGCCGATCACCTTGATATCGCTTACCCCCTTCTCCAGCAGGTAACGTGGCATGGTGGGCTGACCACGACCATTGACGGCACCGATGGGGGTCAGCCCCAGGGTCAGGGCGCTGTCGAGATCGAACTCGCTCAAGGTCACCACTCGCAGTGGCTTGACCGGCACCTGCACCTTCTGGCCAAACGCATCGGTCACTTCACGCATCTCCTGCGCCTGAACCAACGGGGCGGCCAGCATCAGGATGGCTGCTGCCAGGGCGGCAAAACGCTTCATCATCTCACTCCTTCTCGTTGCGCGGCCCGGATAATCGGCCGCGTTGATACACTCGGTGGGCCCACAGAGCAGGCCCATATGACTCAACTCGCCGAACGCAGGGCGCGCCATGTTCGTGACGACGGGGCACGATAATGGGCGCCCCGTCACCGGGGGCATGCAGAATGTCGACACTGGTCTGGTAGAGACGGTCGATCAGGGACTTGGTTACCACCTCCCGGGCCGGGCCCATGGCGGCAATGGTCCCCTCGCCGATGGCAATCAGCTCGTCACAGTAGCGGGCCGCCATCGCCAGATCGTGGATCACCAGCAGCACGGTTTTGCCCTCGGCGGTGATGCGGTGAATCGCCTCCATCACCTCGGTCTGGTGGCCGATATCGAGGGCGCTGGTGGGCTCGTCGAGCAGCACCATGTCGCTGTCCTGCGCCAGGATCATCGCAAGCCACGCCCGCTGCGCCTGCCCGCCGGAGAGAGACGCGGCGCTCTGTTGCCAGATGCTTTCAAGCTGCATTCGCTCGCAGGCGCTACGCACCATGCGGGCATCCTCCTCGCCCCACTGATTGAACCAGCCCTGATGAGGGTGGCGGCCATACTGCACCAGCTGCTCCACCAGAATGCCGGCAGGCAGGGTCGGTCGCTGGGGCAGATAGGCGAGCTCCCGCGCCAGCCCCTTCATGGGGTAGCTGGCGAGCGGCTTGCCCTTGAGCAGGATCTCGCCGCGTTGGGCTTTCATCTGGCCGGATAACAGCTTGAGCAGGGTCGATTTGCCGCAGCCGTTGGGGCCGACGATCCCCACCAGCTTGCCCCTCGGCACGCTGAAGGAGATGTCCCGCAGGATAGGGGTCTGCTGATAGGCGAAATGGAGGCGATTTACGGTGAGCGTCATCAGTCAGCCCTCTGGCGATCGTTAACAAGAAGAAACAGCAGCAACAGGCCGCCGAGAATGCGGGTCATGATGCCGGTCGCCACCTCGTGGGGGCTGGCCAGCACCCGAACCAGGGTATCGCTGGCTAGCAGCAGCAAGGCGCCGCTCAGCGCCGCCAGCCAGAGCGGCACCACCCGGTCTTTCACC